>JAXDGC010000272.1:0-15819 GCA_034665245.1 Solirubrobacteraceae bacterium
CGACTCGCCGGGATGTGGGTGTGCTCCGGGAAGTACAGCGCCCCGTGCCCGCGCTCCTCGACCAGCGCGGCGAGCGCACTCGGATCGATCGCGTCGTGCGTGGGGAACATCGCCACGCCGGTCTCCATCGGCGCGATTCTACGCGGCGGCTCCCTGCGTCACGCCGGGCTCGTACCGCGGCCGGTACTCGGAGGAGTCGAGCTCGCGCAGCTCGGAGTCGCACGCGTCGCACACGAGGACGTAGCGGATGCGCTCCTCGGTGCGGTCATAGCGGCCTTGACCGCTGTGGAAGCCGACGTGATCGCAGGACTGCATCTGGCTGACCCTCCCCTACAGAGGTTGCCGGCTCTCCGCGCCCCGCCGACGCATGCCGCTGATGCAGGCGCCAATACCCCCTGCAGGCCGCGCTACACCCCGAGATGTCCCTGCAAACGGCGCATGCCGCGGAGCCACCGCTCGTGGTCCTCGCCGCGGTGGGCCATGTAGGTCCCCACCTCGGGGTGCGGGAGGACGAGGAAGCGCTCCTCGCGGACCGCCTCGACCACCGCCTCGGCGACCTGCTCGGGCTCGAGGATCGTCGCGACCGACTCCAGCTTGTCGAGCGGCAGATCGCCGTCGGTGACCATCGGCGTGCGCACGTACTGCGGGCACAGGCAGGAGACGCGGATGCCGCGGTCGCCGTAGGTCATCGACAGCCCCTCCGCGACGGCGACCGCGGCGTGCTTGGTGACCGTGTAGCCCATCGCCCCGAGCTGCGCGAGCAGGCCCGCGGCCGACGCGGTGCTGACGAGGTAGCCCTCGCCGCGCTCGAGCATCCCGGGCAGCAGCGCGCGCGCGGCCCAGACGTGGGACATCGTGTTGATGCGCCACAGCAGGTCCCAATCCTCGTCCAGGGCCTCGGGGCCACCGCTCGGCCCCGTGATGCCGGCGTTGGAGAAGAACAGGTCGATCGGCCCGTTGGCCTCCTCGGCGCGGGCGACGAGCGCGCGGATGTCCTCCTCGCTGCCGACGTCGGCGCGCACGGCGAGGCCGCCGACCTGCTCGGCGACCGTCTGCGCGCCCGCCTCATTGAGGTCCGAGACGACGACGGCGCGCGCGCCCACGTCGGCGAAGCGCAGCGCGACGGCGCGGCCGATGCCGCTCGCCGCGCCGGTGACGACGACGTGCCTGCCTGCCAGGTCCATGCGCGGCAAGCCTAATGATCGCGTCAGATCGTTGACGCCCACCGTTTGGTGTATCGAAAGTGGCGGGAATCCGCTCGCCCGAAAGAGTCATTTCGGGGGAGGTTCAGATGGCGACCGACGCGGGTCCGCAGCGCACGATCGAGACCCAGATCCCGGCCCGGCTCGACCGCTTGCCGTGGTCGCGCTGGCACTGGATGGTCATCATCGGGCTGGGGACCGTCTGGATCCTCGACGGCCTCGCGGTCACCATCGTCGGCGCCATCGGCGGCCGGCTCACGGAGAAGGGCGCCGGGCTCGAGCTGACCCCCGCCGAGGTCGGCATGGCCGGCTCGGCCTACATCCTCGGCGCCTGCCTCGGCGCGCTCTACTTCGGCCGCCTCGCCGACCGCATCGGGCGCAAGAAGCTGTTCATGCTCACGCTCGCGATCTTCCTCGCCGGCAGCGTGCTCACGGCGTTCTCCATGAACCCCGTGTGGTTCCTCGTCTGCCGCTTCATCACCGGGTCCGGCGTGGGCGGCGAGTACTCGGCCATCCACTCCGCGGTCGACGAGTTGATCCCCGCGCGCGTACGCGGGTGGGTGGATCTCGTGATCGGTGGCTCGTACTGGATCGGCACGATCCTCGGCTCGCTCGCCTCACTGCTGCTGCTGGACGAGAGCCTGTTCGCCAAGGACATCGGCTGGCGCCTCGCCTTTGGGCTCGCCGCCGTCATGGGCTTCGCGATCCTGCTCGTACGGCGCAACGTCCCCGAGAGCCCGCGCTGGCTGTTCCTCCACGGCCACGACGAGGAGGCCGAGCGGGTGACGGCGGACATCGAGCGCCAGATCGTGGCGAGCACGGGGCAGGAGCTGATGGAGCCGCGGCGCACCATCCGGATCAAGCAGCGCGGCCCGATGGGCATCGGCGAGATCGCGGGCGTGGTCTTCCGCATGTACCCGAAGCGGACCTTCGTCGGGCTTTCGCTCTTCACCGGCCAGGCCTTCCTCTACAACGCGATCTTCTTCACCTACGCGCTGGTGCTGACGAAGATCTACGGCGTCGCCTCGGCCAGCGTCGGCCTCTACCTGCTCCCGTTCGCGGTCGGCAACTTCATGGGCCCGCTGCTCCTCGGCCGCTTCTTCGACACGGTCGGGCGCAAGCCGATGATCGCGGGCACCTACATCCTCTCCGGTGTCCTCCTGATCGTCACGGGGATCCTGTTCCGGAGCGGGACGCTGACGGCGACCACACAGACCGTCGCCTGGTGCGTCATCTTCTTCTTCGCGTCGGCGGGGGCCAGCGCGGCCTACCTGACCGTCAGCGAGATCTTCCCGATGGAGACGCGCGCGATGGCGATCGCGTTCTTCTACGCGACGGGCACGATCGTCGGCGGCTTCGGCGGCCCGCTCCTGTTCGGAGCGCTGATCCAGACCGGCGAGCCGCACCAGATCTTCATCGGCTACCTCGTGGGCGCCGTCGTGATGATCGTCGGCGGCATCATCCAGGCGACGATGGGCGTCGAGTCCGCCCAACGCGACCTCGAGGACATCGCACCGCCGCTGTCGGCCCAGGGCGAGGAGCTCGAGGAGCCCGGCGAGGAGGCCGACCCGCATACCGTCGGCCGCTTCCGCCGCGTCGACGACCAGAGGCCGGCGAGCCCCGGCCAGACCCCCGTGGGAGGTGACCGATGAGCACCTATACGCCCTTCCCGTCCGCCTCGTCGCAGGATCGGGACGAGAACGAGTTCTGGCTCGACCGCGAGCTGTCGCTGATCGAGAACGCGCTCGAGGACCGGGGGGAGATGCGCCAGCGCGACCTCGGCGACCTGCTGGGCTGCAAGTACTGGGGGCCGCGGCGGTTCCACAACGCGCTCAAGGCGGGCGTCGAGCAGGGCCGCTTCCGCCGCGTGGGCCGCGGGCGCTACGCGCCTCAGTAGGCCCACCGCGGCGCCGGCACGCCCAGCACCCGGTTCAGCAGTCCCGCGCTCACGGTCAGCAGCGCGACGCCGGCCGCGAGCGCGAGCAGCTCCTCGCCGCTCGTGAGCAGCCCGGCGGAGACGATGACCGTCGTCGCGCCGGCCGGCGGGTGCGCCGCGCGCAGCAGGCGCAGGACGCCGCCGGTGCAGCCGACCGACAGCGCGACCGCCGCGGCGCGCTCGACGCTGAAGCCGGCCTCCAGCGCGCTCGGGGCGTCGACGAGCCCGAACACGGTCAGCCAGCCGTAGGCGATGGCGGCGCCGACGTAGTGCCCCATGATCGTGTTGCGGGGGCTGGCCACCTCGGCCATGGGGGTCTCGAAGAACAGGAAGGCGGTGGCCCCGAGGCTAGGGAACACGAGCGGCTCCTCCAGCAGCCAGGCGAGCGCGCCGCTCAGCGCGATCGTCAGCAGGCCGCCCGTGAACGTGTAGATCGCGTTGCCGCGGTTGCCCCAGCGCGCGTAGAGCCACGCGTTGACGCCGTGGCGGCCCTTGATCGGCGCCAGCGAGCCGCGGCGGGAGACGGTCCGCACGGAGGCGTCGGCGTATTCGGCTATCTGATCGAGGTCGCGCTCGGTCGGGATCATGAGCGCGCTGTCTACCGCATGCGGGAGGCGATAGCGTCGCGCACCGATGGCGAGGCGCAGCGCCGGCATCCTCCTGCACCGTGGCGGGCCTGACGAGCGAGAGGTCCTGCTCGTGCACCCGGGCGGCCCGTTCTGGGCCAAGCGCGACGACGGCGCCTGGTCGATCCCGAAGGGCGAGTACGAGGACGGCGAGGAGCCGATGGCGGCGGCGCTGCGGGAGTTCGAGGAGGAGCTCGGATCGGCGCTGGAGCACGTCGGCGAGCTGGTGCAGCTCGGCGAGGTGCGCCAGCGCAACCGCAAGCTCGTCACCGCGTGGGCGGCGGAGGGCGACCTCGACGCGAGCGCCGTGCGCTCCAACACCTTCACGATGGAGTGGCCGCCGCGGTCGGGGCGGACCCAGGAGTTCCCGGAGATCGATCGTGCGGAGTGGTTCCCGCTCGCGCGGGCGCGCGACAAGCTGATCGAGGCGCAGGTCGCGTTCCTCGACCGGCTGGAGGAGCGGGGCTAGGCGGCCCTCGCGCGGCGCGAGAGGTAGCGCCCGCCGGTGGTCCTGACGGCGAAGGCCCAGCCCTCGAGCGTCGAGCGGACGGAGGTGCGATGCAGCAGCTCGACGCCCGCGGAGTCGATGAAGTTGAGGGAGCGGAGGTCGAGCACGATGCGCGCCCCGGGGCGGCAGTGCTCGGCCAGGCACTCGTCGAGCGCGGGACAGCTCGCTTCGTCGAGCTCCCCGGTCATGACGAGCGTGGTGATGCCATCGTCGGTGGTGTGGTCAATCCGCAGGTTCGCGCTCATTCCACCCCAGCGTAGGACGAGCGGTGTCGGTTGCGATACCTGCTCACACGAGCATGATGGTGGGGTTAGCCCTAGTGGTGCGCAACCGCTACCGCCCTATGCGGTGGCGGGGAACTCGAGCGGGAGCATGCGAGCGGCGCCCGTGAGATCGAGCATGCGCAGCACCGCAGGCGTTTCGACGCGAACGCGCAGCGTCCAGCCCTCCGTCGCGGAATCGGCGTGCGCGGCGAGGATGTGCCCGAGCGAGTAGCAGTCCATGAACAGCACCCGGCTGAGGTCGAGGACCACCTGGCGCCCCGGCTTCCGGTGCGGGCGGAGCCGCTCCAAGAGGCGGTCGACCGTCGCGATGTCGAGCTCGCCGCCCTGGGCGACGACAACCGTGGTCATGCGGCCACCAGCTCGGGATCGCGTGACAACTTGGCGAGCCCCAGCCGGACGCGGCTCTTCGCCGTGCCGAGCGGGATGCCCTCGGCCGTGGCCAGCTCCTGCGCCGACAGGCCGCCCCAGTAGGCGAGGCCGATCGCCTGGCGCTGGTCGTCCGGCAGGCGTCGCACGGCTGCGCGCGCCAGCCGGCGCTCCGCGGCGAGTGCGAGCGCGGCCTCCGGCTGCTGCGGGGCGGCCGGCGGCGAGCCCGCCTGCTCCTCGAGCCGATGCTGCGCCCGCTCGGCCACCCGCGTGCGGCGCCAGAGGTCGAGCGCGCGGCTGCGGGCGAGGAGGTTCAGATAGAGACCCAGCGACCCGCGGCGCTCGTCATGACCCGAGGCGCGCCAGACCCGTTCGAAGACCTCTTGGACGACGTCCTCGGCGAGCGCGGGGTCGCGCAGGATGGCGTTCGCCGCCCGGTGCACCTCGGCGGCGTGCCGGACGTAGATCGCTTCGAAGCTCATTTCGCCGGCCATGTTGGCGCAGATATATCCAAGCCGGTAGCGTTTCAGGCACCGGATCGACCGCTGGGTCTGGATTTCGACCCAAGCGATAGCGGAAGCGCAGTCGGTGATACGGTTCCGGTCATGCCGATGCGAGCCACGACCGTCCGCTTCGCCGAGGCGCTCTGGACCCTGGTCGAGCGCGAGGCGGAGCGCGAGGGGGTCAGCGCCGCCCAGTTCATCCGCGACGCGTCGATCATGCGCGCCGCCTACGCGATGGGCCAGCGGGGGGACCCCGACTTCGAGGCGGCCCTCGGGCAGGCGCACGCCGCGCCCGCCGGTGACCCGGTGCCGAACGGCGTCGAGCGCCGGCAGGCCCTGCTCGACGCGGCCGCCGCCGCGCGCGACCCCGAGCGGGTCGGCGCCCTGGAGGCCACGGGGCTGCTCGACTCGGAGGTGGACCCCGCCTTCGACCGCATCGCGCGCCTCGCGGCCCAGGTCCTCAACGCGCCCGTCGCGCTCGTCTCACTCGTGGACGCCGATCGCCAGTTCTTCAAGAGCTGCCTGGGACTCCCCGAGCCCTGGTCCTCGCGGCGCGGGACGCCGCTCTCGCATTCCTTCTGCCAGCACGCCGTCGCCAGCCGCGAGCCGCTGGTCGTCGACGACGCGCGCGAGCACGCGGTGCTGGGGGACAACCCGGCCATCCGCGACATGGGCATCGTCGCCTACGCGGGCATCCCCTTGATCGACGCCGAGGGCAACGCGCTCGGGACGCTGTGCGTGATCGACAGCCAGCCGCGCCACTGGACCACGCATCAGGTCCGGCTCCTGTCCGACCTCGCGGCGTCCGTGGTGACCGAGATCACGCTCGCGCGCCAGGCGCGGGGCGCCTCGCTAGGGTCGCCCCGGTGAACTTCCGCCCGCTCGGCTCGACCGGCGTCCAGGTCTCCCCGCTCTGCCTCGGCGCGATGATGTTCGGCGCGTGGGGCAACCCCGACCACGACGACGGCATCGCGATCATCCGCGCGGCCCTTGATGCCGGCATCAACTTCATCGACACCGCCGTCGTCTACGCGCGCGGTGAGTCGGAGGAGATCGTGGGCAAGGCGATCGCCGGGCGCCGCGACGAGATCGTGCTCGCCACCAAGGTGCACGGCGCGATGGGCGACGACCCGAACCAGTTCGGCAACTCGCGGCGCTGGATCATCCGCGAGGTCGAGAACTCGCTGCGCCGCCTCAAGACCGACTGGATCGACCTCTACCAGATCCACCGCCCCGAGCCCGACACCGACATCGACGAGACGCTCGGCGCGCTCACCGACCTCGTGCGCCAGGGCAAGGTCCGCTACATCGGCTCCTCGACCTTCCCGCCGTCGGCGATCGTCGAGGCCCAGTGGGTGGCGCGCGACCGCGGGCGCGAGCGCTTCGTCTGCGAGCAGCCGCCCTACAGCCTGCTCACCCGCGCGATCGAGGCCGACGTGCTGCCGACCTGCCGGCGCTACGGCATGGGCGTCATCCCCTGGAGCCCGCTCGGCGGCGGCTGGCTGAGCGGCAAGTGGCGCAAGGGCGCCGACGCGCCTGACTCGACGCGCGCGCAGCGGCTGCCCGCCCGCTACGACCTCTCGGACCCCGCCAACCAGCGCAAGCTCGACGCGGCCGACGCGCTCGGCAAGCTCGCCGACGAGGCGGGCATCACGCTGATCCAGCTCGCGCTCGCGTTCGTGATCAACCACCCCGCGGTGACGGCCGCGATCATCGGCCCGCGCACGATGGAGCAGCTCGAGTCCCAGCTCGGCGCCGACGAGCTCGTCCTGGACGCCGACCTGCTCGACCGCATCGACGAGATCGTCCCGCCGGGGACGAACATCAACCCGGTCGACGGCGGCTGGCAGAGCCCGGCGCTCGAGCCGCAGGCGCGCCGCCGCTAGCGCAGTCCGCGCGCGCTCGTGCGCAGCGCGAGATCCGCGTTCTCCTTCGTGACGAAGTTCGGGCCGGTGGAGACGATCTGCCCCATCGCGGGGAAGAGCCCGTAGCGGATCTGCTGGGTCAGCATCACGATCGGCATGTAGCCCTGGAGGTAGGCCTGCTGGTCGACCGCGAACAGCATGCGCCCGTCCTTGATCGCCTGGAGGATCTCGGGCGAGAGGTCGAAGGTGGCGTACCTGGCCGCGGTCGCGCGCCCGCCGAGCTTCTTGGCGTCGAGGGAGGTGTTGGCCGCGTCGGAGCTGAGGGTCAGGACCCCCTGTGCCCGCCGCGCCTTGATCTCGGCGGCCAGCTTGGGCGCGGCGACGTTGCGATCGGCGACGTCGAGGCTGAAGTTCCGCGTGGTCCCACCGCCCTCGCGCATCCCGCGGGCGAACCCGGCGCAGCGCTCGTCGAGCGCGTTGTTGCGCAGCTCCTGCTTGACGCACAGCGCGCGCTTGACGCCCGCGGCCGCCATTCGCCTGCCGACGGCGTAGCCGGCCGGCTCCTCGCGCTGGCCGACGTGGGCGAGCACGCCGAGGCCGCGCCACAGGTTCGCGCCGGAGTTGATCGAGACGACCGGGATGCCGGCCCGCTCGGCGCGGCGGATCGCCGGGGCGACCGCCGGGTCGGGGATCGAGACGACGAGGCCGTCGGGCTGCGAGTCGACCGCCTCGGAGATGAAGTCGCGCATGCGGTCCACGTTGAAGGTGTCCGGCGAGCGATAGGAGACGGAGACGCTCATCTGCCGCGCGGCGGCGTCGACGCCGTTCTTGACGATCGCCCAGAACGCGCTCGCGGCCGCCCCGTGCGTGACGACGGCGATCCGGATGCTCCGCTCGCCGTTCGGCGCGCGCCGGTCGGCGGCCGGGGCGGGCTTGATGCCCTCGCCGGCGAAGACGTCCGGCTCGCGGACCTGGGAGACCTTGCCGCAGCCAGGGGCGGCGAGCGCGAGCAGGACCAGCGCCGCGGCGAGCAGCGGGAGGCGCCTCATGGCTCGACCGCCGACGGCGTGGGCTGGTCGTCCTCGGGCATCGCGTCGGAGACGAGGTCGCCCGCCGCGCACGGGATGCGCGCGATCAACCGTGTGCCGCCCCCCTCGGGCGTCTCGAGCTCGAGCGTGCCGTCGAGCGCGGAGAGCCGGTCGACCAGGCCGCGCAGCCCGGTGCCGGTCTCGATGTCGGCCCCGCCGACGCCGTCGTCCTCCACCAGCACGGTGACCTCGGCGCCCTGGCGGCGCAGGTCGACGATGACGTTCTCGGCCTGGGCGTACTTGGCGACGTTGGTGAGCGCCTCGGCGACGACGAAGTAGGCGGCGGACTCGATCGCGGGCGTCAGGCGGTCGTGGATCGAGATGTTCGCCTCGACCGGCACGGGCGCCCGCTGGGCCAGCGCCGCGACGGCCGGCACGAGCCCGCGCTCGGTGAGGATCACGGGGTGGATGCCGCGGGCGAGCTCGCGCAGCTCGGCGAGCGCGGTGGCGAGCTTCTCCGACAGCGCGTCGACGCTCGCGGCGGCCGCCTCGTTGCCGTTGAGCTTGCTCTTGAGCAGGCGCAGGTCGAGCGAGAGCGAGACGAGCTGCTGTTGGGCGCCGTCGTGGAGATCGCGCTCGATGCGCCGGCGCGCGTGGTCCTGAGCCTCGACGATGCGCACGCGCGAGACCCGCAGCTCCTCGACCCGTGCGCGCAGGTTCGCCTTCAGGCGCTCGTTGTCGATCGCGAGCGCGGCGCCCGCGGCGGCGGCGTTGACGAGCTCCGGGCCGGTGGCGAGCTCGGCGTCGTGGATGATCGCGGCGACGCGGCGACCGTCGCGCTCGACGGCGGTCCAGGAGCGGCCCGACCCCGGCTCGGGCATGCGCACCACGTGCCCTGCCTCGTCGACGAAGAGCTTGCGCTCGGGCAGCCAGTAGGCGACCGACAGCGTCCGGTCGCCGAGGCTCTCGGCGAGCATCTCGCGGACCGGGCCCGCCGCCTGCTCGGCCGGCGCGAGCAGCGCCCGCGCGAGCGCGGCCAGCAGCGTGCGCAGGCCCTCGAGCGCGGCGATGGCGAGGATGCCCGCGGCGATCGCCAACGCGCACAGGAGCAGGCCGGTGAGGGGTCCGAGCGTCCACGGGCCGAGGAACAGGCGGTCGCCGATGCCCCCGATGCCGCGGACGCCGAACGTGAGCAACCACGCGGTCGCGACGACCGGCGCCAGCCCCGCGACCAGCGCGGCCACCGACAGCGGCAGCTTGACCGCGGCGAACACGAGCACGCGCCAGCCGTCGCGGTCGGTCAGCGACGCCAGCGCGCGGCGCCACATCGTGCCCTCGTGCTGCGCCGGCGCCGGCAGCGGCGGGATGTGCGCGTTGAGCAGCCGGTTGGCCTGGCGGCGCTCGAGCTCGGCGAGGCGCGAGCAGGCGGCGACCGCGGCGAGCACGAGCGGGAGGCCGATCCAGAGCGCGCCGAGCGCCGCGCCGAGCACGAGCAGGGCCGCGGTCAGCGCGCAGACGAGCCCGAGCGGGAGCGACAGCGACAGGTACTCGAGCGCCGCCCCCGCGCGGCGCAGGCGGCGGCCGAAGGCGATCGGGTCGTGGGCGTGCGGGGGCGTGCTCACGGGCCGCTCCCCACGCTCACGTCGCCGCTCGTCGAGAGCGCCTGGATCTGGAACGGCGCGTCGTCGGCGACGTCGACGCCGCGGACGTTGCGCTTGCCCTCGTCGCTCTCGGCGTCGACGCGGTAGCGGCCGGGCGGCACGAGCGCATCGACGCTGCCCTGGCGCGAGCGCAGCTGCAGGCGCTCGGGCGAGCACGCCGCGACCGCCCGGACGTCGCCCGAGTCCGCCCGGATCTGGAGGTTGAAGCCGCACCAGCCGTTGAAGTTCACGTCGCCCGTCGTGGTGTCGATCTGCGCGGAGCCGCGATAGCCGGTGGACGCCACGTCCCCGCTCGTGGTCTTGACCGTGACCGGCACGTTGTCGGGGATGCGCAGGCGGTAGGCGGACGCGCAGCTGCCGACCAGCGCCGCCGGGCAGCGCGAGCGCAGGCTCAGCGTCCCACCGCGCACGACGCGCTGGGCCTCGGCGGGGTGGCCGAACGCGAAGCGATCCGTGCGCGAGACCTGCAGCGCGGCCTGGGTGCCGCCGCCGACGATGTCGAGGTCCGCGTCGCCGATGTCGAGCGTGATCCCGCTGACCGTGCCGCGCACGACGTACGTCCCCGTGCGCTCCTCCTTCGTCGCGGCCCACCAGACCAGCATCACGAGGGCCGCGGTGAGCACGGCGAACGCGGAGATCGTCACGAGCCGGCCCCAGCTCGAGGCGTGGCGGGTGAGGGCATCGAGGGGGCGCATGTAGGAAGCGTTATAGGCGGATGCGGCGGAAGCCGGGGAAAAAAAGAGCCGCCGCGAGGGGGACGCGGCGGCTCTGAAGCGGCTGTTCGGCCGGCGGGCGCCGGGGGAGAGGGGGAAGAGCAGACCGGGGGCCGAAGCCTGGAGTTGATCGGGCGGTGTCATGAGGACGCCCTATGAGGATGAGTGCATCCTGCCCTTCGGCCCGGTGTCGCTCCAGAGGGTCAACCCGTGAGTTGGGGTGCGGCCAGCCGCACCCCCCGCGGTTACGCTGGCGCCATGCCCACACGCGTGCTGCTGCTCTCGATCGCCGCCCTGCTCGCCGTCGTCCCTGCCGCCGAGGCCAAGCGCGGCCCGAAGCTGACCGTGATGACGCGCAACGTCTACCTCGGCGGCAACATCGCCGGGCCGATCCCCGCGCCGACCCGCGACGAGTTCGAGCAGAAGGCGACGGCGCTGTGGCAGACCGTCGCCGCGACCGACTTCCCGGCCCGCGCCAAGCTGCTCGCGCGCGAGGTCACGCGCACGAAGCCTGACGTGATCGGGATGCAGGAGGTTGCGCTGTGGCGGCGCGGGACCGACGGGGTCCAGGACGGCACGGCGACCCGGGCGACGACGGTCGTCTACGACTTCTTGAAGTCGCTGCGCTCCGAGCTCAGGGCGGCCGGGGAGCGCTACCGGGTCGGGTCGGTGCAGACCGAGGCGGATCTCGAGGCTCCGGTCAGCCTCGGCTACGACGTGCGCCTCACGATGCGTGACGTCGTGCTGGTGCGGGTGCGCAAGGGGCTGAAGATCCGGCGCCGGCTCGGGGACAACTATGCCGCCGTGCTCGAGGTCCCGACCGCGATCGGCACGCTGGCATCGCGGCGCGGCTGGGCCGGCGTCGACCTTTCCCTCGCCCGCCGGCGCGTCCGCGTCGTCGACACGCACCTTGAGGCGTTCTCCGACGATCACCGGCTGCGCCAGGCGACGGAGCTGCTCGGCGCCGGCGGGCCGGTGCGCAGCCAGAAGCGGGTGATCGTCACCGGCGACATCAACTCGGACCCGAACGGGGCGACGGGAGCCGATCCGGCGGCCTACCGGAAGTTCCTCGCCGCGGGCCTGAAGGACACCTGGCTGTCAGTGCGGCCGCGCAGCCCCGGCTTCTCGTGCTGCTTCAAGACGGAGACGATCAAGGATCCGCCGCCCGCTCCGTTCGACCATCGGGTCGACCACGTCTTCACGAAGGGCGGGCTGCCGGTGCTCGGCGGCCGCGTGGTCGGCTACGAGCCGGCCAATCGCTCCGCGTCCGGCCTGTGGCCGTCGGACCACGGCGGCGCCGTGATGACGCTGCGGCTGCGCTAGCGCCAGCCCACGCGCCGCGGGCGCGGCCGCGTCGCGCGGACGATCAGGTGCACGATCCACGCGAGCAGGAGCATGGGGACGGCGATCGGCGCGACGAAGAGGAACGCGACGAGCCCCACGATGGCCGCGACGAAGAACAGCGCCAGCCACGCCTCCGGTGGCACGACGACCAGCAGCGTGACGACCAGCGCGCACAGCAGGACGGTGGGCACGAGCGGGAAGGGGCGGCGCCGTCTCGGCGCGACGCGGGCGGGCAGATCGGCGGTGAGGCGGTCGAGCTCGGAGAGGCCGACGGCGCGGTAGGCGGCATCGGTGCGCCACGCCAGCTCTTCGTGCTGGAGCCGGCCGTCGGCGTAGTGCGCCTTGAGGAACTCGACGACTCGCTCGCGGTCGAGGTCGGAGGCGCGCACGTCGTACGGGTGCATGAACGACACGTCACGGCGAACGGTAGCGCTCCGGCGGAGCGTCCCCAACGGGCCGGTAGGGTCGCGGACATGCGGACCGGCGGACAGCTGCTCGCGGACGGGCTCGTGGCCCACGGATCGGAGCTCGCGTTCTGCGTCCCCGGCGAGTCCTACCTCGCGCTGCTCGACGGGCTCTACGAGCATCGCGACCGCTTCCGGATCGTCAACTGCCGCCACGAGGGCGCCGCCGCCAACGCGGCCGACGCCTACGGCAAGCTGACCGGCCGCCCCGGGATCTGCATGGTCACGCGCGGGCCGGGAGCGACCCACGCGGCGACCGGCGTGCACACCGCGCGCCAGGACTCGACGCCGCTGATCCTGCTCGTCGGCCAGGTCGCGCGCGCGGAGCGCGGGCGCGAGTCCTTCCAGGAGCTCGACTACGAGGCGGTCTTCGGCTCGATGGCGAAGTGGGCGTTCGAGCTCGACGACCCCGCGCGCATCCCCGAGGTGCTCGCCCGCGCCTACACCGTGGCGACCAGCGGGCGCCCCGGCCCGGTCGTGCTCGCCCTGCCCGAGGACGTCCTGTCGGGCAGCGCCGACGTGCCCGACGCGCCGCGCTACACCGCGCTGCGGCCCTCGCCCGACGCGGCGGCGCTGGGCGAGCTCGAGACGATGCTCGGGCGCGCGCAGCGGCCGTTCGTGCTCGTCGGCGGCGGGCCGTGGGATCAGGCGTCGGCGACGGCCTTCACGGACTGGGCGGTCGCCTGCGGGCTGCCGGTCGGCGCCACGTTCCGGCGCCAGGACGTCGTCGACAACCGGAGCGCGGCCTACGCCGGCGACGTCGGGATCGGCGTCAACCCGCGGCTCGCGCAACGCATCCGCGATTGCGACCTGCTGATCGCGGTCGGCACGCGGCTGACCGAGATCGAGACGCAGGGCTACACGCTGCCCCACCCGCCGGTCGCGCCGCAGCCGCTCGTGCACGTGCACCCCGACCCGGGCGAGCTCGGGCGCGTCTACCAGCCCACGCTCGGGCTGCTCAGCGGCGTCGCGGAGTTCGCCGCCGCCGCGCCCGTCGTCGACGGGTCGCGCTGGGCCGAGTGGGCGGCCGCGGCGCGCGCGGACTACGAGGCGCACCTGCGCCACCGCCCCGCACCGGGCGAGGGCGTCGACCTCGGCGACGTGGTCGCGCACCTGCGCGAGGCGCTCCCGGCCGACGCGATCCTCACCAACGGGGCCGGCAACTTCTCGGGCTGGGTCGCGCGCTTCTACCAGTGGCGCCACTTCGGCACGCAGCTCGGGCCGCAGAGCGGCGCGATGGGCTACGGCATCCCCGCGGCCTTGGCGGCGCAGCTGCTGCACCCCGATCGCGTCGTGATCGCGTTCGCGGGCGACGGCGACTTCCAGATGTGCGGGCAGGAGCTCGCGACCGCCGTGCAGGAGGAGCTGCCGATCCTCGTCATCGTGGTCAACAACGGCACCTACGGCACCATCCGCATGCACCAGGAGCGCCGCTTCCCCGCGCGCGTGATCGCCACCGACCTCGTCAACCCGGACTTCGCGGCGCTCGCGCGCGCCTACGGCGCCCAGGGCGAGCGGGTCGAGGACGCGGCCGACTTCCCGGCCGCGCTCGCGCGGGCGCGCGCCGCCGGCCGCCCCGCGCTGATCGAGCTGGTGACGGACGCCGAGGCGCTGACCCCGGGGCAGTCGCTGTCGGAGATCCGCGGCGCGACGCCGGCCGTCCGGTGAGGAGCGCCGCGGAGATCGCGGAGCTCGTCGGCCGCGGGGAGCTCGACCCGGTCGCCGTGGTCGAGGAGGCGCTCGAGCGGATCGCAGGCGACGCCGACCTCAACGCGATCATGGTCACGAACGGCGAGCGCGCGCTCGGGCGCGCCCGAGCGGGGGTGAGCGGCCGGCTCGCCGGCGTCCCGCTGCTCGTGAAGGACCTGATCGACGTCGCCGGCCTGCGGATCACGTTCGGCTCCAAGCTCTACGCCGACCGCATCGCGGAGACGACGGCGCCGAGCGTGCGCGCGCTCGAGGCGGCGGGCGCGATCGTCGTCGCCACCACCACCTGCGACGAGTTCGCGTGGGGCGTCAGCGGCCAGAACGTGCACTGGGGCGACACGCAGAACCCGCACCGGCCGGGCCGCATCACCGGCGGCTCGAGCAGCGGCAACGCGGCGGCGCTCGCCGTCGGCATGGGCGCGCTCGCCCTCGGCACCGACACGGGCGGCTCCGTCCGCGTGCCCGCCGCGGGCTGCGGCGTCGTCGGCTTCAAGCCGCCGTTCGGGGCGATCACGACCGAGGGCGTGTTCCCGCTCGTCCCGGCGCTCGACACGGTCGGGCCGATGGCGCGCTCGGTCGCCGACTGCGCGCTCGCGTGGTCGGTCCTCAGCGGCGAGCCGGTGCCCGAGCCCCGCCTCGAGGGCAAGCGGATCGGCAAGCTCACCCACCTCCCCTCGCTCGGCGAGGCCGGCTCCGCGCCGCACGATCCGCGCTCCGACGATCTGCCTGGCGAGGCGGTCGAGCTGCCGCTGCCCGAGGCCGACGTGTGGCCCGTCTTCTACGCCGGCGCCGCGGAGTCGCATCGCGCGACCTACCCGGCGCGCGCGGAGGAGTACGGGCCGCCGATCCGCGCCAAGCTCGTGCGCGCGGTCCGCACGACGCCGGAGGCCGCCCGGCGCGCGCACGACGCGATGGCGGCCTGGCAGCGCGCGGCGGCGGACGACCCGCCGGTCGACGTGATCGTCTCGCCCGTGCTCGGGCTCCCGCAGCTGCCCGACATCGAGACGCCCGAGCACGAGTTCCGGATCCCGTTCTCGGCCTACGCGCGCCCGTTCAACTTCCTCGGCTGGCCGGCCATCGCCATCGGCGAGACGCAACTCGCCGCGCGCGACGTCCGCACGCTGCTCGAGGCGGCGCTCGCGTGGGGTCCGTAGCCCGCCCCCGGTAGTCTGGACGGCATGGTGGAGGGGCCCGCGGTCACGCTCGACGACGACCACGCTCCGGCCGTCCGCATCGACGCGCTGGAGATGTTCGTCGACCTGCTCGCGCGCGTCGAGGAGGACGGCTCCTCGGACGCGTTCTACGGGCGCCTGTGCGAGGCGGCGTGCGAGCTGACCTCGATGGACCGCGCGGTCATCTTCCGCTACGACGAGGCGCAGCGCCGCGTGCGCGCCGCCGGCACCTACAACCTGCCGCTCGAGGTCTTCGCCGGCGTGCACTTCACCGTCGAGAGCGCGCCGATCGCGCGCCTCGCGCTCGAGGAGGACCGCGTCCTCGAGGTCCTCGAGAGCACCGGGCTCGAGCTGCCCGAGCAGTACACCGACCTGCTGCGCGACGGGCTGCTCGTCTGCACGCCGATCGCCGCCAGCGGGCGCTGGACCGGCGTGATCCT
>JAXDGC010000273.1:0-9105 GCA_034665245.1 Solirubrobacteraceae bacterium
TGACCGTCCGGCGCCTGGAGCACATCGGCATCGTCGTCGACGACCTCCCGGCGGCGACCGCGTTCTTCGTCGCGCTCGGGCTCGAATTGGAGGGCGAGGCGTCCGTCGAGGGCGGCTTGGTGGACCGCATAAACGGGCTCGAGGGCGTGCGGGCGGATGTCGTGATACTCCGGACCCCGGATGGCAACAGCAAGGTCGAGCTGGCCAAGTACCGCTCGCCCGCATACGGAGGCGACGACGGGCCGGCGCCGGCCAACGCCCCGGGCATCCGCCACATCCTCTTCGTCGTCGACGACGTCGAGGAGTCCCTGGCCCGCCTGCGAGCGCATGGCGGCGAGCTGGTCGGCGAGCTGGTGAACTACGAGAACAGCTACTGGCTCTGCTACGTGCGCGGCCCGGCCGGGATCATCGTCGAACTGGCGGAGAAGATCGGCTGATGGGTGTCCCATTGTCGGTCAGGAGCACGTCGACAGATACCGCGAAACCGCCGGCGCGGTGTTGCGCATCATTACCGCGACCGGGGCGCCCTAGCTCTGTTCGTCCGGCCCGGCGCCGCAGATCTCGACGCACAAGTAGCCTCGCTGCGTGCGTTGGCCATCGAAGAACCCGGAGGATTACCGGTCCGGTGGGTCGGACTGGGTTTCCTCATCGCCGCCGACGTGTGGTGGCGGAGGCGACTGCGACGTGTGACGCCGAAAGCTGAGTAGTCCTTCGCGTCAGCGACTCTACGGCCGCCCCACGCGGTACGGAACACCGCCAGCACCACCTCCCGGACCGGGGCTAGCGGGAGCCCTCGGTGCCGGAGAAGGCGTCGTCGAACGCGACGGCCGAGGGCGCGAAGTCGATGCTGCGGGTGAATGCGAGGGCGTCCTGGGCTCCCCATTCGCGGTCCATGCCGGCGTCTTCCCATTCGACGGAGAGGGGACCCTGGTAGCCGATGCGGTTCAGTGCGCGGATGACCGCTTCGAAGTCGACGTCGCCGTGGCCGGGGGAGACGAAGTCCCAGCCGCGCTCGGCAGCGCCGAAGTCGAGGTGGGACGCGAGGATGGAGCGCCGGCCGTCGAGGCGCCTCCGCGCGTCCTTGACGTGGACGTGGTAGATCCGGTCGGCGAACTCCTCGACGAAGGCGGCGGAGTCGAGGAACTGGTGGACGAAGTGGCTGGGATCGAAGTTGATCCCGAAGCCCGGGCGCCGCCCGATCGCGTCCAGGGTCTTGCGGGTGGTGACGAAGTCGTAGGCGATCTCTGTGGGGTGGACTTCGAGGCCGAAGCGGACGCCCTCGGCGTCGAAGACGTCCATTATCGGGGTGAAGCGCTCGGCGAAGTCGCGGTAGCCGGCGTCGATGGCCTCGAAGTCGTTTGGTGGGAACGAGTAGAGCTGATGCCAGATGCTCGACCCGGTGAAGCCGTTGACCTGGGTCACGCCGAACGCGGCGGCGGCCCGCGCCGTGTCCGCGAGCGATTGCGCCGCGCGCCGGCGCACGCCTTCGGGTTCCCCGTCACCAAAGACCGCGGCGGGGAGGACGGCCTTGTGGCGCGCGTCGATCGGGTCGCAGATCGCCTGGCCGACCAGATGGGCGCTGAGTGCCCAGCAGCCGAGCCCGTGGCGCTCGAGCAGCTCCCGGCGCTCGCGCGCGTAGCCGGGATCGGCGAGCGCCTGCCCGACGTCGAAGTGGTCTCCCCAACAAGCGAGCTCGAGCCCGTCGAAGCCCCACTTCGCGGTCCGGGCCGCCAGCTGCTCGAGCGCCAGGTCGGCCCATTGGCCCGTGAACAGCGTGACCTTCCGCGCCATCAGGCGCCGCCGACCGCGCTACGGGCCGGTGCGCCCGCGCCGCGCCTCGACCGCACGAGGTCGGCCACCCGCCAGGCGTTGGCCATGATCGTCAGCGTCGGGTTGATGCCCGTCCCGGTGGGGAAGGGGCTGCCGTCGATGACATACAGGTTCTCGACCTCGTGCGCGCGACAGGAGGCGTCGAGCACCGACGCGTCCGGATCGTCGCCCATGCGTGCCGTGCCGTGTTGGTGCGAGCAGTTGCCGGTGATGCGGTCCGCGTAGACGCGCCAGATCTCATTCGCGCCCGCCGCCGCGAGGATCTCGGCGTTGCGGTCGACCGTCCAGCGCCCCATCGCGAGGTCGTTGGCGTGCGCGCGGTGCGTGATGCGCGCGACCGGTAGGCCCCACGCGTCCTTCACGTCGGCGTCGAGCTCGACGCGGTTGGTCTCCTGCGGCAGGTCGTGGATCAGGACGGCCACCGCCATCACGTGGTTGAACAGCTCGCGGTCGGCCGCCTTCGCCTCGGCGCCCCACACGGCCTTGCCCGGCGCGGCGAAGTTGATCGGCAGCGGGACGCCCGCGCCGGCGGCCGCGATCTGGCCGCCGCCGACGAAGCCGCGGCTCTCGTCGGAGGCGTAGAACTCGAGGCTGGCGGCGGCGATGTAGCCGCCGCCGGCCCAGCCGTAGACGGGGTCGTCGAAGGCACCGATAGCCGCGGTGTACTCGTGCAGCGTGAGGTAGCGGCCAACGAGGCCGCTGCCGTTCGCGAGCCCCTCCGGGAAGCGGGCGGAGCGTGAGAGCAGCAGCAGCCGCGCCGACTCGATCGCGCCGCACCCGAGCAGGACGACGTCGGCCTCCTGCTCGAAGAAGTCGCCGTGCGCGTCCTGGTAGACGACGCTCTTCGCGCGGCCGGCCTCATCGATGGCGATCTCGTGCACGTAGGACTCGGGGCGCAGATCGAGCCGCCCCGTCGCCAGCGCGTCCGGGATGAACGTGTTGAGGACGTTCGCCTTCGTGCCGGTGGGGTCGCCGTGCTGTTGGACGAACGCGGTCTGCACGGTGGCGGGGCGGCCGTTGTAGGGCTGGGAGAGCATCGCGATCGGCTGCGGGTAGGAGTTGTAGCCGAGCGTGGCGCAGCCGTCGTGGAATTTGCGGGCGTAGCGCGTCGTCGGCATCGGCGGCAGCGGATAGCCGCGGCGGCGCGGGGCCTCGTGGCGGTTCGCGCCGGCCTGCCCGGATACGCCGAGCGCCCACTCGACCCGGTCGTAGTAGGGCTCGAGGTCGGCGTAGGAGATCGGCCAGTCCGCGAGCGCGGCGCCCTCGACGTCGCCGAGCTTGCTGCGCGGCGTGAAGTCGCTCTCGACGAACCGCGGGACCCAGCCCGTCCAGTGGGTCGTGCCGCCGCCGACCATCTGCGGGACCGGGCAGAACAGCTTCGGTTGCGGATCCTCGTCCGCCGCGGTTCGGTAGGTGCGCGGGTTGAGGATCGGGTCGGGCCAGAGGTTGTAACGGTTGACGTTCGCGAGCTCGTCCCCGCTGAAGTCCTCCGCCCGCATGTGCGGGCCCTTGTCGAGGCAGACGACGTCGACGCCCGCCTCGGTCAGGGCCTTCGCCGCGGTGGCGCCGGAGGCGCCGGCGCCGATGATGCAGACGCTGGCCCGCTCCGGCTTGCGCTTCGCGCTCATGTCGCGTCCTCGAAGTAGGGGAGCGTCGACCACGCCCCGGAGTGGACCTCCGCCATCGACGAGGGCCCGGGGAAGCCGAGATGCCGCCAGCCGACGTGGTCCGCGTTGCCGCCGTAGACAGGGTCGGAGTAGAAGCCCTGGCGCGTGTGCAGGACGAGCAGCGCGAAGAAGTCCAGGCCCTCCTCCGTCGCCGGCTCCTGGAGGCCGGCCGCCTCGCCGCGGTCTCCGGCCTCCTCGACCACGGCGAGCACGCGGTCCTGCTGCTCGGGCGCGAGGGCGCGGAACTCCTCGCCGTACTCCTCGCGGCTGCGCCGGTCGAGGTCCTCGATCCCGTGCTGATATTGGGTGCGCAGGGCCTCGATCCGCTGCCGCCAGGCATCGGCGTCCGCGCCGGCCGGCTCGCGGAAGCCGCTGCCGTCCGCCTTCGCGTAGATGACGCCGGACAGGTAGCGGTCGAGGAAGCGGACGGTGCCCGCCTCCCGCGCCCCAGGCCCGTCGTCGCTCGGAATGATCCGCGACATCGCGGCCTCCACCGTCTCCCACTGGCGCTCGTCGAAGAAGCTCCGCTCCGTCATCCGATCAGCTCCGCGAGACGGACCCGGCTCGCGCGCGCGCCCGCGCTCGGGTCCCCCTCCCAGCCGTCGGTCTCCACGGTCAGCCAGCCCTGGAAGTCGTCGTCGCGCAGCGCGCCGATCACCCCGGCGACGTCCAGCACACCCTCGCCGAGCGGGACGAAGCCGCCCGCCTCGTCGACGTCCTTGATGTGGACGTAGGCGATCCGGTCCCGGTAGGCGCGCACGAGCTCGACGGGGTCGCCGCCGCCGAGCTGGAGATGGCCGGTGTCGGGGCAGAAGTGGATCTGCGAGCGCGAGAACACGCGCTCGATCTGCTCGGGCGACTCGGCGATCGTGCTCATGTGCGGGTGGAAGCTGGCGATGAGCCCGTGCCCGTCGGCGATCCGCGCCACCTCGTCGAGGCCGGCGGCGAGCCGGTCGTAGTCATCCTCCGTGGGCGGCTCGACGCGCTGCGCGCCGCCGCCGACCACGAGGTGCTCGGCGCCGAGCGCCTCCGCCCACTGGCAGGCCCGCCGGATGCGCCAGAGCTCCTCGTCGAGGATCTCGCCGAAGACGAGGTTGGCGCCGCTGTACACGCCGATGAGGCTGAGGCCGTGCTGGTCGAGGCTCGCCTGCAGGGGCGCCGGGTCGGGCGCGAACTCCGCGAGGTTGCCGTCGAAGAGCTCGACGCCGTCGTAGCCGGCGGCGGCCACCTCCCCGAGCGTGGCGAGCGTGTCGCCGGGTGTCAGGTAGAAGAGGTCCTTGACGCTGGTCACCCCGACGGGGTGGCCTACGACCCCGCCCCAGGCGTTGGCGTGGTGGCCGAGCTTCATGCCGGCACCTCCGTGGGGGATTGCACCGCGGCCCAGCGCTGCTCGCGGTGGCTGGTGACCACGGCCTCGACGAGCTGCACGCGCGCGTGGCCATCGCGGAAGCTGGCGACGTCGCTCTCGCGACCCTCGCCTGCGCGATGCGCGGCCACGTTGGCGTAGAAGTCGGCGAAGAGGTTGCGCAGCGCGTCCGACCAGCCCTCGGCGTGGCCGGGGGGAAGGGAGGAGAGCGTGGCAGTCGCAGGATCGCGCACGAGCTCGAGATTCGCTCCCGAGCGCCGGCCGACCCAGGCGTGGTCGGGATGCTCCTGATTCCACGCGAACGCCGCGTGGGCGGCGTCGATCTGGAAGCTGAGATCGTTCTTGCGCCCCGCGCTGGTCTGCGAGACGGTGAACGCGCCGCGGGCGCCGCTGAGAAAGCGCAGGAGCACGCTCCCATAGTCCTCGGTCTCGACCGCCTGGCGCTCCCCGCCCGCGCGAGCACCGGACGCGAAGGTCGCGTGATCCGCACCTGCTCGGACGCGCGTGGGGTGGAGGGTGCCCAGATCCGCGAAGACCGCCACGACGGGGTCGCCGGTCACGTGCTGCACGAGGTCCGCCCAGTGCGAGCCGATGTCCGCCACCGCCCGCGAGGCGCCGCCATCGGCCTCCTGCAGCCGCCAGTTCCAGTCGGTCTGCAGCAGCAGCCAGTCCTGGAGGTAGTGCCCGTGGATGAGGTGCGGCGCCCCGTACTCGCCGCTCTGGAGCATCGCCCGGATCTGGGCGATGAGCGGGTAGTGCCGGTAGTTGAAGCACACGCCGCTGACGACGCCGGCCTGCTCCGCCACCGCGATGAGCCGGGCGCTCTCCTGGCTGTCGATCGCCAGTGGCTTCTCCGACAGGACGTGCTTGCCGCGCTCGAGCGCGGCCAGGTTCACGTCGTGGTGCAGCCGGTTGATCGTGCACGTGTGCACCGACTCGACGGCAGGGTCGTCGAGCAACTCGCGGTAGTCGCCGTAGGCGCGCGCGCCGTGGCGCGCGGCGAGCTCCGCGGTGTGCCCCGGATCGTGGCCCGCCACCGCGATGATCTCGACCTCGGGCAGCCGGCGCAGCGCGTCGAGATGGGCGCCGGCCATGAAGCCGGTCCCGACCACGCCGACGCCGACACGCGCGTCAGTCACGCGTCACGAGGGCGACGGCGAGCAGGATGATGGCTCCGCGGATGATCTGTTGCTGGCTGAACTCGAGCCCCATGAGGATCAGCCCGTTGTTGATGACGCCGATCAGCAGCGACCCGAACAACGTGCCGATCACCGAGGCGGTCCCGCCGAACAGGCTCGTCCCGCCGAGGATGACGGCGGCGATGACCGACAGCTCGTCGCCCTCGCCCCACTGGAAGCGCCCCGACTGGAGCCGGCCGGCGTAGAGCATGCCGGCGACGGCGGCGACGGTGGCCGAGCCGACCATCACCATGAACTTGATCCGCTTGGTCGGCACCCCGCTGAAGCGCGCCGCCTCCTCGTTGCCGCCCGTGGCGAGCACGTTGCGGCCGTAGGGGGCGCGGCGCAGCAGCACGTGGCCGATCGCCACCGCCACCGCGGTCCAGACGACCAGCGACGGGATCGGCCCGAGGTCGCCGGACCCGAAGATGTTGTTGAACGAGTCGCTGAGGATCGGCTGCGGGGCCGAATTCGTGATCCACTGCGCGGTCCCGTGCGCAATCCCGAGCATCGCCAGGGTGACCAGGAACGAGGGGATGCCGACGACGACGAGGAGCGCCCCGTTGATCGATCCGACCACGACTCCGAGCAGGACCCCGGCCATGATCCCGGGCACGACGCCGTAGGCGTCGATGGCCATCGCGGCCACGACCGAGGCCAGCCCGGCCACCGCGCCGACCGACAGGTCGATCTCCCCGGCGCCGATGACGAACGTCACGGCGACGGCCATCACGGAGATGATCGCCGTCTGGCGGACGATGTTGAGCAGGTTGTTCGAGCTCGTGAAGCCCTGGTCACCCAGCACCGCGGAAAACGTGATCAGGAGCACGACGAATGCGATGTAGAGGATGTTGCGCCGCCAGTCGAAGGCGCCGGCGAGCACGCCGCCACGCTTGAGGGCGGCCTGGAGGCCGCTCATGCCGCCGCCTCCTGGACCAGTCGATGGAGCTCGGGCTCGTCGGAGATCTCGGTGCGCTCCAGCGACCGGTCGACGGTCCCGTCTCGCAGCACGAGGATCCGGTCGGCCAGTGCGAGCACCTCGGCGAGCTCGGACGAGATCGCGATGATCGCCTTGCCCTCGTCGGCGAGGCCCCGGACGAGCTCGATGATCTCGGCCTTGGCGCCGATGTCGACGCCCACGGTGGGCTCGTCGAGCACGAGGATGTCCGGCTCGGTCGCCAGCCACTTCGCGACCACGACCTTCTGCTGGTTGCCGCCCGACAGCCGGCGCACCGGCGTGCCCAGCGAGCGCGCCCGGATCCCGAGCTGCTCGGCGTAGTACTCGCTGATCTGCCGCCCTTCCCCATCGTCGATCAGCCCGCGGCGGGCCAGGCGGCGCAGGAGTGTCAGCGTCAGGTTGCGCTGGACGCTGTGGTCCATGACCAGGCCCTGCGCGCGCCGGTCCTCGGGCACGAGCACGATCCCGTGCTCGATCGCGTCACCGGGTCGGCGGATGCGCACCGGCTCGCCGCGCACGAGGATCTGGCCGCTGTCGATCGCGTCGATCCCGAACACCGCGCGCGCGAGCTCGCTGCGCCCGCTGCCCATGAGCCCGGCCAGCCCGAGGATCTCGCCCGCGTGGACCTCGAGGGAGACGTCGCGGAGGCCGGTCTTCGTCGACACCCCGCGGAGCTCGAGCAGCGGCGTCCCGGAGCGGTCGACCGAGCGCTCGTTCCACTGGAGCGTCTCGACGGCGCGCCCGATGATCAACTCGATCAGCTTGTCCATGTCCAGCTCCGAAGTCGCGTGCGTGCCGACCAGCCGGCCGTCGCGCAGGACGGTCACGCGATCCGACACGGCCATGACCTCCTCGAGGCGATGGGTGATGTAGACGATCGTGATCCCGCGCTGCTTGAGCCGGTCGATGATCGCGTACAGCGTCTGCACCTCGCTGCGGGCCAGAGAGGCGGTGGGCTCGTCCATGATCAGGATCCGCGCGTTCACCGACAGTGCCTTGGCGATCTCCACCAGTTGCCAGCTCGCCCGGCTGAGGCGCGAGACCATGACGCCAGGATCGATCTCGACGCCGAGCTCGCTCAGCAGCTCGGCCGCCCGGCGCTCGAGCGCGCCGTCGTCGATCATCCCCGCGCGCGTGCGCGCCTCGCGCGTGAGGTAGATGTTCTGCGCCACGGTGAGGGTCGGCACCAGGCTGAACTCCTGGAAGATCATCGCGATGCCGTGCGCGCGGGCGGACTGCGGGCTGCCGAGCTCGATCGGCTCACCTTCGAGCTCCACGTGGCCGGCGTCGAGGGTGTAGACGCCCTCGAGGATCTTCATCAGCGTCGACTTGCCGGCGCCGTTGCCGCCGAGGAGCGCGTGCGTCTCCCCGGCGCGGAGCTCGAAGTCGACGTCCTCGAGCACGGTCACGCCGCTGAACGCCTTGCGGATCCCCTGCATCCGCAGCAGCGGCACGTCGCTCACTTGCCGGCCTTCACGACCTTCGGCGGCAGGCCCGCGTGGTAGACCTCCTGCCAGCCCTGCGCCAGGCTCTTGGGCGTCACCGGCAGCGCCGTGACGGCGACATAGGGCGGGGCCTTCTTGCCGAGGAGGCCGTAGCCGGCGAGCTTGGCCTCGGTCGCGCCCTGGTCGAACGGCCGCTGGGCGCCCAGGCCCTTGATCAGGCCGCCCTTGGCCATCTCGATCGCGACGTTCTGGCCGAGGTCGATCGTCGTGATCTTGAGGTTGTCACGGGAGTTGGCGCGCGCGGCGGCGAGCACACCCTCGGCAGGCACGTCCCAGACCGCCCAGATGCCGTCGAGGTTGGCGTTCTTGGTCAGCATGGCGGAGGCGACCTTCTCCGCGTCACCGGCGAAGTCGGGGCCGGGGATGCCTTGCTCGGCGACGATCTTGATGCCGGGGTACTGGTCCTTGATCGTCTTCTTGAACGCCACGTAGCGCTGCTTGGTGACGAAGAAATCGGCCTCGTGGAAGATGACACCGATCTTGCCCTTGCCGTTGAGCGCCTGGGCCATCATGTGCGCGGAGGCCACGCCGTTGCCGTAGTTATCGGCCGAGACCACGCTCACATAGTCCTTCCCGGCCGTGAAGCCCTTGGGGACGTTGT
>JAXDGC010000274.1:0-47142 GCA_034665245.1 Solirubrobacteraceae bacterium
GACGACGTCCATTTCGCGATCGTCGGACCCGGTGATGCGCGGGAGGCCCTGCAGCGTCACGTCGACGCGCTCCGTCTCGGCCACGCCGTCGAGCTCACGGGCGGCGTCAGCGACGAGCGCGTGCGCGCCTACCTCTCCACCGCGGACGTCTGCGTCGGGGTCGACGAGTGCAACGCTATGAACGACCGCGCCGCCATGCGGAAGGTGCTCGAGTACCTGGCGCTGGGAAAGGCGGTTGTGCAGTTCCCGCTGATCGAGATGCAACGGCTCTGCGGCGACTCGACCATCTACGCCCGCAACGGCGATGCCGCGGATCTCGCCGACCGCATCTGCGCGCTCCTCGACGACGACGAGCGCCGCCGCCGGCTCGGTGAGGCTGCGCGCCGCCAGGTGACCGCTGGGCTGATGTGGCCTCAGCAGGTCCCGGCGCTGCTCGCCGCCGTCGAGACGGCGGCCGCGCGCAGCGCCGCATGGAAGGAGGCGACGTGACCGAGGAGAGCCTGACCGTAGTGCTCGCCGACGACCACGCTCCGACCCGCGCCGGCGTCCGCTTGACCCTGGAGAGCGCGGGCTTCACGATCGCGGCCGAGGTGGGCAGCGCGGACGCCGCCGTCGAGGAGACGCTTCGCCACCGACCCGCCCTCTGTGTGCTGGACCTCTACATGCCGGGTGGCGGGCTGTCGGCCGCGCGCCGCATCAGCGCCGAGGCGCCCGGGACGAAGATCGTGATCCTCACGGTCTCCCCGACCGACGCCGACCTCTTCGAGGCGCTGGTCGCGGGCGCCTCGGGGTATCTCCTGAAGGACGCCTCGGCAGAGCGGCTGCCCGCGGCCCTGCGAGCCGTCGTGAGGGGCGAGGCGGCGCTCCCGCGGGTCTTCGAGCGGCGGCTGATCGAGGCGTTCCGCTCTCGCGGGCTGGATCCCTCTGTCCCGCGGCGCCGCTTCCGCGCCCGTCGTCACGGACTCGGATCGAGGTTGACGACGCGCGAATGGGAGGTCCTGGAGTTGATCGCCGAACACCTCCCGACCACGGTGGTCGCACGCCAACTCGACATCTCGGAGATCACCGTCCGGCGTCACATCTCATCGGCGGTCCACAAGCTCGGCGTCGCCGATCGCGAGGCCGCCGTGGCGCTGCTCAGCGAGGAGAGCGGCACCGGCTGGCCGGCGGGATCGTCGTCATGAGCGACGCTCTCGGCACGGGTGCCTCAGGGACGCCGCGTGGGGCGCTTCGGCCCGGCGAAGAGCGGCGCGCGCGGATTCAAGGCGGCGGCGCGGCGCGCGGCGGCGATCGCCGGCCGGACACGGCCACGCTCGGCCTCGATTCGCGCCAGGACGAGCCAATGCTCCCAGTTGGTCGGCTCGCGAGCCGTTGCGCGCCGCGCGTCGGTGGCGGCGCGGGCCCCAAGGCCGAGCCGCTCCAGCACGACGGCCCGCTGGGCGTAGCCGGTCGCACCCCAGGGCGCGACCTGCACGGCGGTGGTCGCGGCGGTCACCGCCTCGTCGAAGTCGCCGGCCTGTGTCGCCCGCTGGCTCACCCGCACCTGGACGGCGGATGCGAGGACGGGCAGCTGCACGCCGAGGGCGACCACCGCGACGATCGTCGCGCCGACACGGCGGCGCGCCCCCAACGGTCCGGAGGGCCTTGCTCCCGCCGCGGCCGCCAAGCCACCGAGCGTGATCGCCAGGGCGGTGACCACGGTCGACTCCCACATCCAGTCGACGCCCGCGCAGACGCAGAACACGAGCAGCGCGGCGGCGGCCCCGGCCGCGGCGCCTCCGGCGTCCGATTTGCTGAGCGCGACCCGGACGGCGGCGGCGAGCAGGCTACCGAGCGCTGCGAGCACCAGGAGCGCTCCGGGCAGCCCGAGTTCGCCCAGGCTCTCGAGGTAGAGCGAGTGCGCGTCGCGGGCGCGATAGGCGCGGTGCGGGTCGCGATTCCAGGAGAACTCGAAGGTTCCTGCGCCGGTACCCCCGAGCGGATGGTCGGCGAAGGCCCGGAGGGCGGCGCCCCAGAGAGCGCTTCGCGTGCCGCCGAGTGTGGCGAAGCGCTGGACGGGGTCCCCGGTGAGCGACGGCGTCGGCCGATGGAAGCTCTCCCACGCCCGGTTCGCCAGTGCGGGTCCGGCCGCAGCGGCCGCCAACAGGGCGAGGACGCCCGCGACGATGACAGCGACGCGGGCGTGGCGGGGTGGCATCCGCCGTGTCTCGAGCCCGGCGCGGCGGGTCAGCAGGGCGGCGAGCGGGCAGGCCAGGAACACGAGGCCGGCGATCATCGCCACCGTGCGGCCACCCTCGCCACCGGTGCCCCGGGAGATCTCCGGCGCCGCTCGAACCGCGAGCACGATGATCCCGGTCCCGGCGAGCGCGACGAGCGCATGCGCGCCGGCCAGCCAGCGATGGCGCGAGAGCCCGACGACCGCCAGGGCCCCGATCAGTACCCCCGCCGTGGCCGAGCGCGAGTACGTCAGGTAGGCCACGATCGCGGCGAGGCAGCCTCCGGCGAGGGCGGCCCCGCGGACAGGCCACGAGCGTGCGTGGGCGCTCCAGGCGAGCGAGAGCGCGACGGTCATGGCCGACCAGCATCCGAGCGCGTTCCAGTAGTTGAGTGGAAAGGCGAGGCGCCGCAACAGACCCGCCGAGCGCAGCGGATTGTCGAACAGCCCCGGAGCGAGGCGCGACGTCATGGCTAGCGCGCACACCGCAACGGCGGCGCCGGTGACCGCGGCCACGGCCGGGCGCCACTCGTCGCCCCTGAAGCTCACCGCCGCCGCGAGCACGAGCCCCGCGAATCCGATCACGCGTGCGAGTTCGATGAAGGTCCGCTCTCGGCTCTCCGTCCAAAGGAGGCTGAGCGCGATCCATCCGGCCAGGGCGATCCAGCCCATGAGCGAGATGGTCATGATCCTGGTTCGCCGGGCCCGCGGTAGCAGCGCGAAAGCCAACGCGAGCACGAGTGGCCACCACAGCAGCACGAAGGCCTCGCCGCGGACGATGGGCGCATACGCGCCGCCCTCGAGCGCGGCGGCGAAGAGTCCGAGTGCCAGCAACGCGGCGAGGCACCACGCGGGCCAGCGCCGGCTGTCAGTTTCCGCGGCGTCCACGCGTACTCGGCAGCGTGGACGGGAAGCGGCTGCTCAAGGTGGCGACTGCCGTCTCGGCCGTCGCGGCCTTGGCGGGGCCGAGCACTGCGGTGGCGGTGCCGTGTCCACCGGACCAGACCGTGGCGGCGCTCGACCAGTACTGCGAGAGCCTGCTGACCCCGGTCGGCGTCGCCGCCCCGGCGGAGGCGGGGCCGGACGCAGTGAGGGCGCGACCGCTGAGCGTCGCGCTGCCGCGCACCGAGGTGGAGCTATTGCGCGCGGCGGGACCTGCCGCGAAGGCGCTTCTGCTCCTGCCGGCCGTCGCCCCACTCGCGCGTGGGCAGGATACGCCGGCGGAGCGGCGCCGCGCCCGGGCCGGTGCGCGCAGTGTCCTTGCTTCGGGGCAGCTCGACGCCAAGGAGGGCGACGTGCGGGGCTTCACCACGGGGCTGGCTTCGGCTGCGGGCGACGTGGTGGGCGGTGCCTTCCGTTGGGGCCTGGTGATCTGCAGCTTGGGACTGACCGGGATGACCTGGTTCCGTTTCCGCTCGCGGCTCAGGCTCTGAACCCTCGAGGTCGGGCGTAGGCAGTGGCCCGGCGCTTCCTCCGATCGAGTCCCGACGGGGACGAGCTGCTGCAGGTCTACCAGGACAATGTACGCGCGGTCTACGCGTTCTTCACGTACTCGGTGTCGCACGAGAACGCCGAAGACCTGACGGCGACGACCTTTGAACACGTCGTCCGCTCCTGGAGCCGGTTCAACCCGGAGTACTCCCAGCCGCGCACGTGGATCATGGCCATCGCGCGGAACGTCCTGACGGACCACTTCCGTCGCCAGTCGCACCGCGGCACGATCTCCCTCGACGAGCATCCGGCGCTCGCGGCGTCGCTGGCGTCGAGCGATGACCCGGCGGCGCGATGCCTGAATCTCGACATGGTCCGCGATTGGCTCGGACGGCTCGAGCCCCGCGAGCGGGAGGTGCTGGCCCTGCGCTTCGCCGCCGACCTGCCGGCGGCCGAGATCGCGCAGCACCTCGGCCTCAGCGAAGCCAACGTGCACCAGATCTCCTCACGCGCGCTGCGCCGGCTGCACGATCAACTCCCGAGCTCGGAGCTCACCGGCAACGCCTGACGAGCCTGGGCTCCGTCACCGAGCGATAGCGGACCTGGATGGTGCCGTCGCGGCGGCGCACGAAGTACGGTTTCCGCTGGGAGCGCTCGACGACCATCGTCTTGCAGTTCCGGTCGGCCCGCGCCGGACTGCTGCCGGACGTGAACGGGAGCACGCCGGTCACGCTGAGCGCCAGTGCTACGACCGCGAGGGCGCTCGCGAGGCCCCAACCGACCACCAGGACACGCAGGCTGTGGCCGTCACGACCGCTCCGCTGGCGGGGCAGCGATCGCTCCAGCTCTCGCACGAACGCCTCCCGGGGCGCCGGGCGCGCTCGTCGGAGCAGTCGTTCCAGATCATCAGGAGCTTGGCTCACCGGTGTCGTATACGCGCGGGTAACCCGGTTTCCGACACGCGAGCATCTCAGCGTGCGGGCTCGGGACCGCGGGATGCGGGCTCGAGCCGCTCTGCCGGCGCGCTCTCGTGTCGCCACCAGAAGCGCTCGGCGTACCAGTCCGCGCCTCGGCCCACGCGCTCCCAGCCCGCCGTCTCGAGCGCCGAGGCGAGCTCGCGGACCGCCGCGCGATCCGCCGGCCGGTCCGGCTCGGCTCGCCCCATCAGGTGGCCCTTGATCGGGCCGGAAGCGCCGATCGCACGGCCGCGGCGACCGCGAGGCCGATAGGTGACGGCCCGGAACCGCGAGTCGATCCAGCCTGCGTCCCACCTGATCTCACAGCGCCAGTACTGCTTGCTGTCGTCGGGCCACGCAGGGGCCGGTGCGAAGAGGGCCGCGCCCGCGGGGGGCTCCTCCGCGAGGCGCCCCTCGTCGAGCGTCACCGGCAGCCATTGCAGGCGGGTCGCGTACCAGGCGCTGCCGGGGGAGAGGGGCTGCCAGCCCGTGTTCGCGAGCGCGTCGCGGAGAGCTCGATGCGCGTCCGTCAGCGCTTCGACCCCTGTCCGTCCGGCCGGTGGCCACGCGACCGGCGCCGACTCCCCGACGACGTGGGCCGAGGCTCCGTCCGCGCGGCGGGCGACCGCGCAGAACCTCGCCTCCTCAGGTCCGCCGCGCCATTCGATCTCGGCCGTCCACGCGGCCTCGAGCTCGGCGGGCAGCAGGGTGAGCTCGCTCATTCCCGGCCGTCCAGCGCGTTCGCGATGGCCGTCACCCGGCGGAGGAGCTGCTCGGTCTCGGCGTGGGCCTCGGCGACGGGCCGTTGTGCCTCCCGGAGTCGGGCGTGCGCATCGTCGCCACGGCGGCGCGCCATCTCGAGGTCCGCCCGCAGCTCCTCGACCTCTGCCCCGGCGCGCTCGTGCTCCACGACCTGCTCGCGCAGCAGGGCGAGCTCCTCGTGGGCTCGCCGCAGATCGAGCTCGCGCTGCTGCGCCGTGTCCTGCTCCGCGGCGAGTGCCCGCTCCGCCGACTCGCGTACGCGTGCGAGTCCCTCGCGAAAGCGCTCGGCATCCGCCGCGTGCCGCGCGTGTGCGGCCTCAAGGTCCTCGCGCGCGCGCGCGAGCTGCGCCCGTGTCTGCTCCAGCGCCGACCCGGCCTCGCGGAGCTCCTCCTGCGCGGTGACGAGGTCCGCCTCCAAGCGCAGCTGCTCGGCGCTGCCGCCTGCGCGCTCCTGCGTGACCTCGAGCGGTTGGTCGCCCACTGCTTGGACCTCGGGCCGCGGCTCGGGCAGCTCGACCACGATCCCCCCGCCGAGCTGGAGCTCCGCGACGTCGAATGGCGCCGGGGGCTCCTGCCACGCGAATGCCGCCTCCCATCGGCGGCCGTCCTCGAGCGGGTCCGAGGCGGTCATGGATACGGCCGGGAGGCGGTGCGTGCCGCCCGTCCCGCGAAGGACGAGCACCGGGGCGGTCGGACGCGTGTCGGCCGGTAGGCCCGAGAACCAACCCGCTACCGCCAGCCGGTCAGGGGCGTCCCAGGCGAAGCGCTCCAGCGCGAAGCTGGTCTGCTCGGGCGCGCTCATGATGCCACCAGCGCGACCGGCTCGGTCGCCGCGGGTCGGGCCGCCGCCGCGCGGGACCGGGGCTCGGCGGCGAGGCGGTACCCGACCCCGAAGTGCGTGTGGATGAAGCGACGGCCCGGAGCTACGCGCTCGAGCTTCTGCCGTAGCTTGCGAACGAAGACGTCAACCGACCGGTCACCGCGCGCCATGCTGTACCCCCAGACTCGCTCATAGATCTCCTCCCGCTCCAGCACCAGCCCGTCCGCCTCGGCGAGCAGCAGCACGAGCTCGTACTCGCGGCGCGTGAGCTCCGCGCTCACCCCGCCGACGTAGGCTTGGAAGCGGGACGGGTGAATCTCGATCTCGCCGACCACCAGCGGGCCGCCCTCCGCGCGCGCCGCCATCGGCCGACGACGGCGCACGATCGCCTCGAGGCGGGCGACAACCTCCTCCGGATGGCAGGGCTTCGTCACCCAGTCGTCGACACCCAGGCGGAGCCCGCGGACGCGCGCGGCGAGCGCGTCCGGGCGGGTGCAGACCAGCAGACCGAGGGGCGAGAGGTGACTGCACAGCTGTTCGAGGTAGGGCCATGCGTCGGCGCCCAGCATCGTGGGGTCGATGACGAGGGCGTGCAGGCGCATGGCCGTCAACACCTCCGGTGACGGCGGCGAGGCCATGACCCGGCATTCCGCGTCTGCGCGCTCGAGCCGCTTGGCCAACACGTGCACGAACCCGGAGTCGGTGTCGAGGATGGCAATCTGCATCGGCGGCCGTCGACGTGCGTCGCGGCGTCGTTGCTCGCGCGCGAGCGCGAGGCTCTGGGCGGTCACAGGAGCACCGGCCAGACGACGAGGAGCCCGGCCGCGAGCAGCCCGTGCGCGACGGCGGCCCCGGCCAGCGAGCGCGTGCGGTTCACCCACCACCCGCAGGCCAGCCCGAAGGCGGCCATGAAGGCGCCGTAGGCGGCTGAGCCGCACCCGAGGTAGGTGGCGGCGAAGAGCCCGTTCGCGGCGGGAATCGACCAGGCACCGAGCAGGGGCGCGGACGCCCCCTGCAGGATGCCCCGGAAGACGAGCTCTTCGAGGACGCCGGCGAAGGCGAATACGATCACGGCCGCGCCCACTACCGCCGGGAGGGAACGATCGCCGATCAGGGGGTCGAGCCCGAGCAGCGGCGTCGCGAAACCGCCGAGTGCGACGGCTCCGAGGGCGACGTGCCACTGTGAGCGCAGCCGGATCTGGTCGAGCCGGAGCACCCCCGGGAGGTCGAGCGCGTCCGCTGCGAGGACGGCGGCAAGCAGCACGGGGATGCCGCCGACGAAGTAGAACGACAAGGGTTGCGCGGCCGCGACCGCGATGCTCGTCATCCTGAGCAGTGGGACGAGGGCGAGCGCGGCGTAGACCCTCGTGCCGCTCGCGACGTAGTGGCCGAGTAGGGCCGTGAGGACGATCGCGTCGATGGTGGCCGCCGGCACCGGCGCCACGAAGGCCGCGACCGCCTCGGCCGCCACGATCACCACTGCGTACGCGCCCGCGATGACGAGCGTCGGGCGCGTGCCGGCGAGCGTCTCGCTCAGACGAGGGGCCTCGCTGCTCAATGCCGCACGATCGCTCATGTCAGCAGCGCGAGGATCCGCGGGATGACGACGTCGGCGAACACGAGGGTGAGCGGTAGCGCGACGAAGCGCAGGTGCTCGACCCGGTCGGCGCGGCCGCCGCTGAGCTCGGCCCGGCCCGCCTCGCGCAGGACAAGCACGACGAGCAGGGCTGCGATGACGACGATGCCGGCGGTGACACGGGCCTGGTCCGCGTCGCCCGGGAGCCCGAGGGCGCGGGTGCTCTCGGTGAGCAGCGAGCTCACGACGGCTTCCTCTGGTGTGCAAGCCGGTCGGCGACGGCGTCCTGCGCAAGCGCGCCGGACACGCTGATCGCGGCGAGGATGATGATCGCCGTGGACGCGGACCACAGCCCCGCGTAGGAGAGGACCCCGCTCACGATGATGTCGATCGCAAAGCTCAACGCCGGCACGAGTGCGACCTCGAGCCAGGGATCCCGGAGCCGCAGCAGGCCGATCGCCGCGAGCCCCGGGCAGACGGCGAGGAACCAGATGACCAGCACCGTGCGGAGCGTCGAGGGGCCCGTCGCCGCCACCCCTGCAAACATCGCCAGTGCGCACGAGCCGACGATGACCATGGGCGACCAGGTCCTCACGCTCATGGCGCCCGCCGCCCATGACGGAGCACGAAGATCCTGCCGTCGCGGTCGTCGAACACCTTCGAGAACCTCGGCGAACGTCCGACCGCGCGCTCGATATCGGTGCTCGAGCCCCACCGCTGGGATCCGAGCACGTCGTCATAGACCTTCTGGGAGCGGGTCACGATCAGGTAGGCGCGGCCGGTCCGGTTCCGCCTCATGTACCGCGCGACCTCCGTTGCGAGCTGCGCCGACGACGGAGGCGGCCCTTCGAAGCGGAGCTGCCGGGACAGCAGTTGATAGCGGTAGTCGGCGTAGTGGCGCTGCTTCCAGGGGACGTTGGGCGACGCCGCGAGCAGGAGCGAGCCCGGCGGGGCCATCGCGTACAGCCGGTCGACGGCACGCACCTCGGCGGGGGTGAACAGCGTCGCGCGCTCGTTCCCGTACCGGGTGAAGAGGAACCCGGCGACCAGGAGCGCTCCGGCCGCCGCGAGGATGAGCGGCAGCTGCCAGGCGCGGCGGCCCGGTGACGGCATGAGCGCCTGCGCGGCGTAGCAGGCCGCGAACGGCAGCGAGAACAGGTACACGCGCATCAGCATCTCCCCGCCGTAGGGCTGCAGGATGGCCAGCATCGCCGGCGCCAGCGCGAGGAGCAGATGGCTGGGACTCGAGGCGCCCCGCCGGGTCGCGCGTACGGCTCCTACGACCGCCAGGATCCACACCAGCGCCGTCATGCCGAGCCTGAACCTCACCACGAGCAGGTGGCCGTGGCTGCCCTGGAGCCTGCCGCTGACGTTGGCCGCGACCGCCTGCTGGACGTCGAGCGTCTGCCCGAGCAGCGGCTTGAGGTGGCCGTCGAGATACGCGGTCGCGAGGTAGGTCATCCACGCGACCAGGAGCACGAGGGTGATGAGGGGGAGCCCGCGGGCGGTGGAGCGGCGGAGCCCGACGAGCACGAGCAGGCTCGCCAGCATCATCCACGGCGTCAGCTGGTGGCTGCCCACGGTCGCCGCGATCAGCACCACGCAGATCAGCAACAGGGCCGCGCGCTGCGCCGGGCTCACCGGCGCCGCGGGTTCGACCTCGGCGAGGGCGACGCCCGGCCGGCGGATCCGGAGCCGCAGCAGCAGGCGGTTCCCCCGCTCGCGCCATGCGGCGAGGTCCGGGGCCGTCCTGCGCGACAGGGAGGTCAGTATCACCGCCACCATCGCCAGGTAGAGGAGGTAGGCCATCGCCTGCGGCGAGAGGTAGTCCTGCCCCACCCAGTTCGTTACGTAGAAGAGCCATACGGCGATCCAGGCGAGACGGCGGTCCGCGGTGAATGCACGCGCGATGACGACGAGAGCCGGTAGGTAGAGCAGCTCGAACACGACGGGCGCCCAACCGGAGAGGCCGAGCGCGCTCTCCAGGCCCGTCGCGCGCGTCGCGAGGGCGGCGAGGATGAAGAACCCCGGCCAGTTGAAGTAGGCGTCGATGTCCGGGTTCACCATCCCGGTCGTCATGACGTAATCCGTCACGCCCGCGTGGCGCCAGACCACGTTGAAGGCCGGTTCCTGGTCGATCAGGCTCGTCGCGCCGTGCAGCATCACGACGAGGACGACGAGGTGGAGGATGGCCAGCGGGGTGGAGACGTTCGGGTGGCGCAGGGTCAGCGCGAAGCTCGCCGTGGCCATGCCCAGCGCGACGAAGGCGCCGAAGGGAAGCGCGGCCACCAGCCCGAGATCGGTGATCCGGCGGATCTCAACGTCGCGGACGGAGTCGATCCACAGCGCCGCCGCGGCGAGGATCAGGACGGCGCAGAGCGCGTCCGGCCCGCGGACGCGCAACGCGCGCGCGACCGTCCGCGCCGCCGCCGGTCGCTGCGGGGCGAGACCGGGGAGCGGCGCGGTGCCCGCGGCGGCGGAGGGCGTGACGGTCATGCCGCAGCCAGATTGAAAGCGTCGGTCGCGGGCGTTGGCACTTCGTCCTCGTGCCGGCTAAGGCGCCGCAGGCGCCAGAGCGACCACAGTCCCGTGGCGCACTGCACGGCGACCCACGCGATCGCCATGCCCGTGAGGCCATGGCCCACGCCGGCCGCGGCGGCCAGTGCCACTGAGGCCAGGGCGTTGAGCCACCCGGTGGCGATCGCCTCGCCGAGCGCGCGTCGCGCCCGGCAGGACGAGAAATAGGCCTGGGTGAAGCTCAGCGGGATCAGCGCCAGCAGAAGGATCCGCAGCGGGCCCGCGCCGGCCGCGGCGTAATGCGGGCCCAGGATCGACAGCGCGAGCGAGGCGCCGGCTCCGAGGACGAGCGCGCCCAGCGTGCCGACTGCGAGCGCGCAGACGACGCCTCGCCGCACCGACTCCCGGAAGGACGAGGGATCGTGCGCCACCTCGGCGAAAATCGTCATCCCGACCTGGATCGGGACGATGTACACGACCCAGGCCATCATCCACACGGCGTACCAGGTGGCGTTGGCGGCGGGGGAGAGCAGCTCGGCGACGAGCACCGGCAGGATCAGCCCAGGCGCCCGCTCGGCAAGGGTGAGCGCATAATTGGGCAGCCCCGCCGTCGTCAGCTCGCGCATGAGCCGGCGATCCGCCGCAGGGCGCGGCCGGTAGCGGGGGAGCGACCGCCGCAGCTGCACGACGCCGATGACGCCGGCCGCGAGCCCGGCCAGGGCCCACGGCATGAAGATCGTCTGCGCCGTGTGCGGCGCGCCGAGCGCCACGAGCAGCGCGAGCAGCCCCACCGTCCCCACGGCACAGGTGGCGTTGCGCAGCAGGGCCTGCTCACCGCGCCGGAGGGCGGTGGCGATCTGGTCGAGCAGGATCCCGGCGGTGCCGAACACGCATGCGGCCACGAACAGCAGCGCGAACGCCGGATGGGTCGCCGCGACATCGAGCTGCCGAAGGGCCCAGCCCGCGACGAGCAGGAAGGCCGCGCCCCACAGGACGCCAAGCACGGCGACCGCCGTGAGCGAGGTGTCGAGCAGCGCGGCCGGCTGCCTCTGGAGCCGCGGGAAGTGCGTGATGAAGGCAGAGCCGAGCCCGAGCAGGGCGAGCTGCGTGCAGAGCATCATCGCTGACACAACGCCCGCCGCCAGGCCGACCTCATGGGCGCTGAACATCCGGGCGGCGAGCACCCAGAAGACGAAGCCGAGCCCCATTGTGATCACCTTGGCGGCGATCAGCGCGAGCCCGTTGGAGACCTGGGACATGGGCGCGGGCAGGTCGGCGCGGAGATCGCCGGCGCCGTCCCGGCTCACACGCGTGCCCCAGCGAGCCGCCCGCGCCGGCTCTCGCCGATGACCTCGCGGACGAGCCCGAGATAGTTGAAGAGAACGAAGCAGGCGTAGTACGGCAGCCACCGTGGCTGCCGGCGCGCGAGGCTGAGCAGGGTTCCGCGGGCGCCGGCGGCCAGCGGGAGGCCGAGGAGCAGCTTCGCGCGCAGCCCGTGGGCCTGGATCATGCGCCCGAAGCCGTGCCCATCGGCGAGCCACTGGCCCTTGGCGAACTCCCACGTGTCCTCGAAGCGGTGTTCGACGACGGTACGCCGCGAGACGCCGATCTTCGCGCCGGCCTCGCGCAGTCGCCAGCGCAGGTCGATGTCCTCTCCCGACAGGAAGCGAGCGTCGAAGCCGTGCTCCAACAGCGTGTCGCGATCGACGACGGTGGCGACCACGCCGAACCAGTCCTTTGAGCGCCCGCTGCGGTGGTGGGCGACCAGCGCTCGGCCCCAGTAGCCGTCGCCGGACACGCTGCGCAGGCCGGCCTGCAGCGCCGCGTAGCCCTCGTTCCGGGCCTCCGCGAGCAGCCGGGCCAGGTCGTCCTCGGCAAGCACGACGTCGGCGTCGATGAGCGCGACCCACGGTGTCCGCGCCGCCTCGGCGCCCATCAACCGCGCGGCCGGAAGGCCGCGTCCGCCGTCGGACAGCACACGCGCACCGTGCGTCCTGGCGATCTCCACCGTGCGGTCGGTCGACTCGCCGTCGACGACGATGATCTCCGCCGGGGACGACCAGGCGATCGAGCGCAGGCACTCGCCGATCAGGTGCTCGGCGTTGCGAGCGGGGACGATGACGGTGAGGTCGAGCATGCAGGGTTCCTTGTGCGTGAACGTCAACTCAGAGGGCGCGGACGGTCCCGGCCGCGTAGCCGGCTGTGGTGATGGTCAGGCCCGCGACGATCGCCGCGGCTCGCGCGACCCCGGCCGCGTCGCGCTGGGTCACCGTTTCGCGCATCCCGCGGGCAACGCCCCTCGGGAGCGTGCTCGTGACGTAGGTCCGCTCGGAGGAGAGACCGTCGGCGCGCCCGGCGTGGCGCGAGACCACCGCCTTGGAGAGGCCCTCCGACCAGCATCGGCTGCGGAAATAGCGCCACCCGGCGCGCTCATCGGTCACGCGGTGGCGGACCCGCGCGCGTGGCTCGAACACGATCTGGGTCCCGGGCATCCGCTGGGCGGCGCGGATGCAGAGTTCGGTCTCCTCGCAGCCGAGTGGCCGCGTCCCGACGCGCCCCACATCGGTGCGGAAGCCACCGACCGCGTCGAACACGTCGCGGCGCACGGACATGTTGGCGCCGATCAGGTTCCGCACTGGGCTCATGGTCGTCGGCATCCCCCGGTAGGTGCAGCCGACCACCCAGTCGAACTCGTCCGGCATGAACCGCGGGCGCACGCCCGGCCACAGCGGCTCGATCGAGCCACCGACGCCGATCACGGTCGGGTCGCGATACGGCGCGAGCAGGTGCTCGAGCCAGTCGGGGGCGGCTACGGCGTCATCGTCGAGAAAGGCCAGGACATCACCACGGGCGGCGCGCACGCCGGTGTTGCGCCCGCCTGAGAGGCCGCGCTGCTCCTCGTTGCACAGCACGAGCGCCTCCGGGAGCTCGCGCCGGGCACGCTCGAGCAATCCCACGTTGTGATCGCTGACCACGATCACCTCCAGCGGCGTGACGCTCTGGTCGGCGGCGGACCGCACCGCGGCTGCGAGATCATCCCAGCGCCGCTCTGTGTAGGCGCAGATGATCACGGACACGGTGGGCTGTCGGCGGTTCATTGCCCCGTCACCTACGCACTGGCGGCCTGTGACTTGACACGACCCGCACGTTCATTGCAACGTCACGGCGACGTTGTCCGCCACGAGCCCGAACGGCTGCTTCTTGGTCTCGTTCCCGAGCTGGACGCTCGCGACGCCGGCCGTGCCGAGCGTCGCGGTCGTGGTGCTGTAGATCTGCGTGCCGTTCAGCGACACAGCGACCGTCCCGGCGCCCGCCGGGCCCGTGATGACGTGGACCGTGAAATGGCCCCAGGTCCCGAGCGGCAGACGGCCCGTCGTCACCGTCGTGGTGCTGCCCGCGGTGACATAGAGGCGGTCCGCATTGGCGTTCTGGCGGTAGAGCGTCAGCTGGCGCGTCCCCGTGGCGTCGAAGAGGCGCAGAAGCGGCACGTTGGCGCCGCTCGGGCCCTCGGTCTCGATCCGGATGTCCTCGTCGACGGTGACGTCGGCGTGCGGCAGGGACAGGCTGTACCGCAGCAACGAGAACGAGCCGGTGTTCGCGGTGGCCGACAGGCGCGCTGCGTAGGTGCCCGTCCTGACGACGTCGCTGACGACGCTCGCCGCGCCGTCAGGGACGCCGACCTGGCGGGCCCAGGCGGGGACGAAGCCGCCGCTCTCGAAGCCGTCGGAGAACACGGTCTGCTGTACTTGCCACGTCCGGGTGGCCGCGGTCGCATCGGTGTTCCCGGCCGCGTCGGTGGCGCGCACCGCGAGCACGTGCGTCCCGGGCGCGATATTTGAGACGGTGTGCGGCGAGGCGCACGCGGCGTACGCCCCGCCGTCCAACCGGCACTGGAACGTCCCGCCGGTCTCCGTGGAGACGAAGGCGAACGTCGCCTGGTTGCCGGCCACCGTCCCGCTTGGCCCGGAGGTGATCGTGGTGTCGGGCGCCGACGTGTCGACGTTCCACGAACGGGAGGCGGGCGTGGGATCCGTGTTGCCCGCTCGATCCACGGCGCGGACATCGAACGTGTGGTTCCCGTCGCCGAGCCCGGACACCGTCGCGGGCGATGTGCAGGCGGCAAAGGCCGCGCCGTCGCGGCGACACTCGTACACGGCGCCTGACTCGTCGGAGGAGAAGCCGAATGTCGCCGTCGCGGCGTTGCTCGGGTCGGCGGGCGCCGAGTCGATCGAGGTGGCGGGAGCCGTCGTGTCGATGGTTACGGCGACAGCGCTCGACGGGCCGTTGGTACCCGTGCCGTTGGTCGCGAAGGCGGTGAACCGGTGCAATCCCTCCACCAGCCCGCTGACGCTCACGGACCAGTCGCCCTGCGCGTCCGAGGCGGTTGTGCCCTCCGACTCGCCGGCCTCGAAGACCTCGATCGTGACGTTGGGGTCTGCCGTGCCCCTAACGGTGAGGTCCTGGCTGGCCGAGAAGCTGCCGTCGGCAGGTGCGGTGATGGCCGGGCGCGCCGGCAAGCTCCCGTTCACGGTCCAGGACCGGGTCGCCGGGGTGCCGTCCACGTTCCCTGCGACGTCGACCGCCCGCACTGCGAGAGAGTGAGGCCCGTTGTCGACGGCGTAGGACGCCGGAGACGAACACGACCCGAACGCGCCGCCGTCGAGGCGACACTCGAACGTCGCGCCGGCCTCAGACGACGTGAACTGGAAGTCCGCCCTCGTCTGAGTCGTCGGGTCGGGCGGCCCGGACGTGATCGTGGTGTCGGGTGCGACGGTGTCGACCGTGACCGTGCGCCGCGCCGGCTGGGACGGGTTTCCGGCGACATCGCGCGTGACGGCGGAGATGGGATGGGTCCCGTCGGCGAGGCCCGTGAGTCCGGTCGTCCAAGCGCCCGAGCTGTCGGCGGTGAGGCCGGCGGCCGTGCTCGTCCCGTCGAGGACCTCGACCGCCAGCCCCGGATCGGCGGTCCCGGAGATGGTCACGTTCCGGTTGGACGTGGCGAGGTCGGCGCCCGGGTCGGTGATCGACGGAACGGGCGGCGGTGTGGTGTCGATCGTGAGCAGCACGCCGCCCGACGGGCTGGAGTTGTTCTCGGCGCTGTCCTCGGCGGTCGCGGAGATCGTGTAGGTCCCACCGGGCAGGTCCTCGCTCGCGAGCGTCCAATCGCCTGCGGCGTTGGCGACCGCGCTGCCGAGGCTCTGGGTGTCCGCGCTGACCGTCACCACGCTCCCGGCCTCGGCGGTGCCCGTGAAGGTGGGGGAGGTGTCGTTGGTGATCCGGTCCGTGGACGAGGCGCCGGTGTCGCTGTCCGGGGTCAGCGCGACCGCCGGTGGCGGCGGGGCCACGGTGTCCACGGTCCACGTATACGTGGCCGGGCTCGGGTCGGTGCTGCCCGCGACGTCGGTCGCGCGGACGGACAGCGCGTGGCTGCCGTTGGGCAGCCCGCTGTAGGCGGCCGGCGAGCTGCACGGCGCGTAGGTGGCTGCGTCGAGCTTGCAGGCGAAGGTCGAGCCGGCGTCGTTGCTGGTGAACGCGAAGCTCGCAGACGTGGAGCTCGTAATGGTGGCCGGCCCGCTGTCGATGCTCGTGTCCGGTGGCGGATCGACGCGCAGCTCCAGCAGCGGCGGCCGGTTGACGGAGGTGTTCGTGCGCGAGGCGACGACCGTGGCGTCCGTCGACGCCGTGGTCGTCACGAAGGCGTAGGTGCCGTTCGCGGTCACGGCCGAGCTCACGTCGTAGTCGATGTAGGCGCCTGAGGACACCGGCCCCGGGTTGCCCGTCAGCGCGCTCCCGACCGGCGCGGTGCGATGGTTCCAGGTCTTCGTGATCTCCCCCCAGGTGGTGGAGGTCGCGAAGATCTGTGGACCGCCTACCGAACCGTCGGTGACCCAGGTACGCACCTTGGCGCTGACGATCTTCCGCGTCCCGGTCACCGTGAACCGGAAGTAGGCCTGCTTGTTCGCGGGATCCGCCGACGATGCCTTGTCCGTGTAGAGGGTCGACGCGGTGCCGTAGTTGGTGCCGGAGCTCGTCGAGTTGACGTACGTGTCGGCCTCGGCCGGGATGCTGACGAGCGTCGCGGTGTTCTCGACCGTCCAAGTGCGGGTGGCGGGCGTGCCGTCCACATTTCCGGCGGCGTCGACGGCCCGGACCCGGAAGGTGTGGCTTCCATCGCCCACGCTGACGTACGCCTTCGGCGACAGGCACGCCGCGTAGACGCTGCCGTCGAAGCTGCACTGGAAGCTCGAGTCCGGCTCCGCCGAGGAGAAGCTGAAATGCGCATCTGGATTGTTGACCGTCCCCGTGGGCCCCGACAGGATCGACGTGTCCGGCGGAGTCGTATCGGCCTTGCTGAGGTCGATCGTGCTGTGGACGTACGTCTTCGTCGTGTCGTCGCCGGCGATGGCGACGAGGTTCATCGTGTCGTCGACCCCCTGCTTGGTCGTGCTGACGTTGTTGACGTGCGCGTGGGTCGCGCTGCTGATGAACGGCGTACCGAGACCGGTCGGGAAGCCGACCCGGCCTGGTACGAGGCTGGACTGCTTGTAGTACTCGACGCCCCCGTTGCAACACGGCGACGAGCCGAACATGTAGACCTGCCGATGCTGCAGGTCCAGCGCGATCTGTGCCCGTGTCGTCTGGTCCGCGACGGTGGCGTAGGTGTAGTGCGTCCAGTTGCTGCCGTCGAAGACGTTGAACCACAGGAGCGGGTCGTTCATGCCATCGAGCGAGGTCTTCGAGGATGCGTAGACGTAACCGCTGCCATCGTTCGGCGCCTTGAGGTTCATGTGATCGTCGGCCAGCTCCTGGTTCTTGTCCGCCGGGTTGGTGGCGGGCCCGACCATCGGCTTGGAGGTCCACGTGCCGTCGGGGTCGCCGTCGTTGTGGATTGCGAAGCACATGCACCACACGCTCTCGTTGCTCCACAGCACCCCGATCCGGCCGTCGTATGCCACAAGGGTCGCGATGTCGTCCGCGGTCACGTTGTCGGCGTTCGGCACGGGGACGACGAACGGAGTGATGAACGTGCTGGTGTCGGTCGTCGAGTGGGTGACCCACGTCTTGAGGTCACGGGTCCAGGTGAGCCAGATGCGTCCGGCGGTGTCCTGGTCGATGACCGCCGCCTCGGTGCCGGTCGGGGCCGTGTGACCCGGCGTCGTGCCGACGTCGAGGAGCGGGAACCCACTGTCCATCGACCATGACTTGGAGGGGCTGTCGTACGAGTAACGCGCGATACGGATGCCGTCGAGCGTCGAGGTCCAGGAGGCGCCATGGGTGACGACGAACAGGTGCGTCCCGTTCCATTTCGCGTCCGCCCAGAGGTTGCGGCGGCCGTCCACGACGGTCCCCGTCGATGACCACTGCTCGGTCGCGGCGTTGCGCCTGTAGATCTCGAAGCGCTGGGTGAGGTTGTCGAACATCACGCCCCACCAGATCCCGTCCGCGAACCACAGCTTGCTCTGGGGCTTCATGCCGGACGGCGCGCTGGTCCCGCTGAACGAGCCGTCGGCGAACCCGATGTCGGCGCGAGCGTCTCCGGGCGTGGCGCCGGCGACGGCGCCGCAGAGCAGGGCCGTCAGCGCGGCCCTGCGGATGATCGCGGTGGGGAGCCGGCGCATCGGGCGTCCGCTGCCGAACCTAGAGCCGGGCCTCGAGGTTGTCGGCGTCGAGCCCGAACGGCAGCTGCTTGTCGTTGCCGATCTGGATCGTCCGCACGCCTGACGTGCCGAGGCTGGCGGTCGTGGTGTGGAAGATCGACACGCCGTCCATCGTCACGTCCACCGTGCTCGTCCCGCTTCCGGTGGCGATCGCGTGGACCGTCACGTGAGCCCACGTGCCGAGCGTCAGCTTGACCGGCGTGGCGACGGTCGCAGTCGAGGGCGGAACGGTGACGTAGACCCGACCCGACACGTTCCTGCGGTTGACGTACACCAGCCGGACGCTGGCGGAGTCGTAGAGCTTGAAGAACGGGACCTCTTGCCCCGTGCCGCCCTCGGCCGAGACCCTGAAGTCACCCGACACCGTGATGTCGCTCTGCGAAGCGGAAAGCGTCTTGCGCAGGTACGAGTAGGACGTGCTCGACGGCGAGATCAGCTCGGCGGCGAAGCTCCCGCTCTTGACCACGGACGCCTGCACGGCTCCGCTGCCGTCGATCGCGGTGTGCGGCGCGGGCTGCGTCCAGTTGCTGAAGCCTCCGCTCTCGAAGTCGTCGCTGAACACGATCGGATCGACCGTCCAGCCGCGCGTCGCCGGGCTGGCGTCGGAGTTGCCGGCCGCGTCGATCGCCCGCGCCGCGAAGGTGTGCGCGCCATCCGGCAGCCCGGTGTATTGCTTCGGAGACGTGCAGCTCGCGAACGCGCCACCGTCGAGGCTGCACTCGAACGTCGCTCCGGTCTCGTTCGACGAGAGGCCGAGGCTCGCCGACCGGCTGTTTACGGTACCGCTCGGGCCGGAGCCGATGCTCGTGTCGGGCGCCGTCGTGTCAACGGTCCAGGCGAGGGTGGCGGGGGTCGCGTCGACGTTGTCCACCGCGTCCCTGGCCCGCACCTTGAACGTGTGGGCGCCGTCGGACAGCCCGGTGAGCCGGCGCGGCGACATGCAGCTCGCGTACGCCGCTCCGTCGAGGCTGCAATCGAAGGTCGCGGTCGCGTCGCCCGACGAGAACGCGAACGATGCGGTGGAGCTCGGGCTCGCGCTCTGCGGGCCGGAGTCGATGGCGGTGTCGGGCGCGGTGTTGTCCACGGTCGCCGCCCTGCCGTCCGAGGTGGCCGCGTTGCCGGACGTGTCCACGGCGCGAGCGGTGATGGTCACCGCGCCGTCCGCCACTCCGGAGGAGTTCCAGCTCACGCTGTAGGGCGATGTCCCGTCCGTCGCGACCACGGTCCCGTCGACGAGGAAGTCGACATGGTCCACGGCCACGTCGTCCGTGGCGTCGGCGCCGAGCGTGACGCGGCCCGCGACGACCTGCCCGTCCATCGCTGGTGCGGTCACCGCCACGGTGGGCGGCGTGGCGTCGGCTGACGTGGTGTCGATCGTCCACGACCGGGTCGGTGGACTGGCGTCGACGTTGCCGGCGGCGTCGGTCGCCCGTACCGCGAAGCTGTGCGCGCCGTCGGCGAGGCCCGTGTACTCCTGCGGAGACGTGCAGCGTTCGTACGCCGCGGCGTCGAGGCTGCATTCGAACGTCGAGCCGGCCTCGTCCGCGGAGAAGGTGAAGGTCGCGGACGCGCTCGACGCGGCGCCCTGCGGGCCGGTGTCGATCGTGGTCGCCGGGGGCCCCGTGTCCACCGTCCACTCGAAGGGCATCGGGTCGGCCTCGCGATTGCCCACCGCGTCGGTCGCCCGCGCTTTGAAGGTATGGGCGCCGTCCGCGAGACCGCTGTACTGCTTCGGCGAGGTGCAGCTCGCGTATGCGGATCCGTCGCGGCTGCACTCGAACGTGACGTTCGGCTCGTCAGCACTGAGCGCGAAGGAGACCGAGGTGCTGCTGGTCACGGTCGGCACGCTCGGATCCACCAAGGTGCTGGGTGGGATCGTGTCGACCGTCCACGTCCGGGTCGCGGGGGTCGGGTCGACGTTGCCGGTGGCGTCGGTCGCGCGCACCTCGAAGGTATGGGTGCCGTCCGCCAGGGCGGCGTACTGCTTCGGCGACGTGCAGCCCGCCCAGGGAACCTCGTCGGCGTCCTGCGGGTTGGGGTCCACCCGGCACTCGAACGTCGATCCGGTCTCGCTCGAGGACAAGCTGAAGCTCGCCGCGGCCGTGGTCACCGTGCCCGAGGGCCCGCTCGCGATCGTCGTCTGCGGCGGGGTGCTGTCGCCCGGCGTCACCGTGACCACGAGTTGCGGCGCGTGCGCGCCTTCCTCCTTGGAGGCGTAGTGCACGGCGTCGCTGCTAGTGGTCTTGAGCCCGAAGCTCAGCGTGCCGTCCCCCTGGACCGCCGGGGTCACGTTGAACTCGTACCACGTGCCGACGCCGACCGCGCCGAGGCTGTCGAGCTGGGTCCCGTCGATGACCGGCCGCGTCCTGTAGGTGACGGTCGGCTCCGACCAAGAGGTGTCGGTCATCTTGGCAACCGAACCGCCCTTGACGCTCCCGTTGTCGGTCACGTACATCCGCAGCTTCGCCGAGGTCACGGTGTTGCCGGTGAGTCCGGAGAGCCGGAACTTCATGTACGCCTCCTGGATCGGAGAGCCGTCGACGTAGAGGAAGCCCTTCTGGCCGTCCTTCGCGTCTTGCGCTCCGGCATCGACGTAGGCATCCTCGACGGTCGTGAACGTCCGCACGGGACCGGTCTGGGCGGTGGTCTCGCTGGCCTCCTCGGAGTACCCCGAGTCGCCAACGGCGTTGAAGGCCCGCACCCGATAGGTGTAGGTGTCGCCCGGGTTGAGTCCGGTATCGGTGTACGAGGTCACACCGGCGCCGACCGTCGCGATCTGGCCGTAGGAGCCGGAGCCCGTCTTGCGCTCGAGCTTGAACCCGTCTTCGTTGGAGCTGTTGTCCGACCAGGTCACCCGGAGGCTGGTGTCGGTGTTCGCGCTCGGCGCGGCCACGGCGGTGTCGGTCGGTGCCGCGGGGGCGGGGGCGGGCTCGCCGGCCAGGCTCATGGAGTTGTGCCAGTACATCGCGTGGCTGTTGGCGTCGGCCAGGACCACCAGCCCCGAGTCCGTGTTCGCGTTCTGCTTGGTCGTGCTCGGGTTGCTGATGTCGGTGTCGACGGCACTCTGCATGAAGGGCGTGCCCGCGCCCGGAGGGAAGGAGATGTTGTCGAGGCTCGACTTCTTGTAGTAGATCGTCCCGCCGACCTCCGGTGACACGGCGAACACGAACAGCTCGCGGTGCTGCTCGTCGATCACGACCATCGGCCGCGTGTGGAGCTCCTCCACGGCGCCGAAGTAGTGACTGGTCCATGCGCCGTGGCGGTCGCGGACGAGGAGGGACACGAACGCCTGACCGGCTTGCCGGTTCGCCGTCTTGACCGCGGCGAAGAGCCGGCCGCTGCCATCGCTGGACAGCGCCTTGACGTTCACGTGGTCGTTGGCGCACCCCGTGCTGCAGCCTCCCACACCGCCCCCGTAGGCAACCTCGGTCGTCCAATTACCGTCCGCCGCCCCATCCTGGTGGGTGGACAGGTAGAACTTGCGCGTGAGCTGGTTGCTCCACATCACGCCGACCTTGTCGCCCTGGTAGGCCACGATCGCCGAGACGTCGTCGTAGTGGACCGACGCCGCCGTCGCCGGGAGGGCGAACGGCGTGCCCCAGGCCGTGTCGCTGCCGACCGAGTGGTTGACGTAGACCTGGTTGCTGTTGTCGGGCGCCACCTGCGTATAGGTCACCCACAGTTCGCCGTCCGAGGCCTTGGCCAGGCTGACGGACTCGGTGCTGGCATGGTTGACGCTGACCGGGAAGCCGGGGTCGAGGGAGTAGACCTTGGTCAGCGGGTTGTAGCTGAAGCGCGACAGATCGGCCGAACCGGAGCTCACGTCGTCGGGGTTCGGCGGGTTGCTGTACTCCGAGACGACCGTCGTGCCGGAGACGACGTAGAGCTTGCTGCCGTCCCACAGCGCATCGCCTCGGGCCGTGCGGCGGCTGTCGACCACGGTGCCGGTGTCGAGCCAGGTCTCGGTCTGGGAGTCGAGACGCTGGATGGTCGTCGCGTGGACGCTCGTGCTGTAGAGCAGGCCCCACCAGCTCCCGTCCTGGTACCACAGCTTGCTCTGCGGCTTGTCCTCGCTGGGCGTCTGGACACCGTTGAGGTCCCGGAAGGAGGCGTCTCGGTGGCCGACGTCGGCTGAAACCGGGTGCGCCGCGACCGCGAGCATGAGGCCGATGAGGCCGCAGAGCGTCGCGGTCGCGGTCGCTCGCCGGAGCGCGTAGAGGGCCATGTGCGGGACTGCCCTCTTCCGTCGCTCAGCGGGCCCGGCCCGGGATCGGGGCCACGGGTGACGCGGGCAGGATGAAGCGCTCGCGAAGCAACGTCCGCAGCGCGCGGCGGCCATCGCGCCAGGCGCTCAGATTGGACTCGCCGGAGCGGCGCTCCGCCTCGAAGCTCGCCACCTCCGTGATCTGCAGGCTCGCGATCACGGCGCGGACGATCATCTCCGTCTCGATCTCGAAGCCCTGCGAGCCGAGCCGGAGTGCGCCGAGGCGCTCCCTGCGGAAGCCGATGAAGCCGTAGCAGAGGTCGGTGAAGTTGGTGCGATAGAGGACGTTGACCGCCGTGCGCAGCGCGTCGTTGCCGAACTTTCGGATCCGGCTCATGTCGACCGTGCCACCGCCGGTGGCGAAGCGCGAGCCCTTTACGAAGTCACAGCCCGACTGCAGCGCATCCACGAAGCGCTCGATCTCCGAGGGGTCCATGCTGCCGTCGGCGTCGATCATCACGATGTAGTCACCGTGCGCGGCGGCGAAGCCGGCGCGCAACGCGGCACCCTTGCCGGGCTGCTGCTCGAGTACGACCCGGATGTCCGGGCGGATCGCCTGCGCGACTTCGATGGTCCGGTCGGTCGACCGGCCGTCCACCAGGATCACCTCGTCGACCAGGTCGGGCAGTCGCTCCAGCACCCACGCCACGTTTCGCTCTTCGTTGAGCGTCGGGATCACCACGCTCACGCGGGGGTGAGTAACAGCCTCGCCCTCTGACAGTGAAAGCGTTTGCGGGGCGGTATTGAGGAAAGGGTCATCGATCAGCATCCTGCTGTTCTCCTCTGTGTTCGTGCCGCGCCGTGAAGGGAAAGAGACCAACTGCGTTGATCGCCGGGCGGCCGGATCGACCATCGCTTGGGTATGGCGAGGCTCGTATACGTGCCGGTGGGCGCAGACTTGACACGGCGCCGCGGATCTTCCTCGCTGTCAACTTGCCGAGGCGTCGTGCGTATACGAGCCAGCGAGTTCACAAGAAGGTCACAGGAGACCGCCGATGACGCTGATGGATGAGCCGTACCTGGGCGCGACGCCTCATGAGGTATTACTGTCAAACCCTGCGCGCGGGGATCACCCGCGTGTGAGTGTGGTGATACCGGTGCGCGAGACGTCAGACGTCGCCTCGTTGCTCGAGCGGCTGCCCGGGCTCGACGGCGAGGTGATCCTCGTCAGCGTGTCCGGTGGCGACCGTGCGGCGGTGCGCGCGGGCTTCGCCGCCGCGCGCGGCGACTGCATCGTCGTGCTCGAGGGCGACGCGGAGACCGGCGCCCGCGACGTCGAGCGCTTCGTCGCGTCGCTGAACGCAGGCTGCGACTCCGTCCAGCGCGCTGCAGCGTGACCTCGCTGAGCCCGGCAGGGTTGGACGGCGACGCCGTCGCCGCCGTCGACAGCACCGCCCAGGCAGCGGCGATCCTCGGCCTCGGCGGCCAACTGCGCGACGCGCTCGACCGGGTCGATTCTGCCCGCCTTCGGCCCGTGTCCGCCCCTCGAGGTGTGGTGGTGGCCGGCATGGGCGGGTCCGCCGTGGGCGGCCGCCTCGCTGTCGGCGCGCTCGGCGACCGGCTGCGACGGCCTCTCGTGGGCGCCGATGGCTATGACCTCCCGCCATGGGTGGGCGAGGGGGTGCTCGTGCTGTGCTCGAGCTACTCGGGTGGTACCGAGGAGACGCTGAGCTGCTACGAGCAGGCGCAACGGCGCGGCGCCGCGGTCGTCGCGGCGACCACCGGCGGGCTGCTCGAGGATCGAGCGCGCCGCGATGACGTCCCGGTCATCCCCCTGCCCACCGGCTTCCAGCCCCGTGCCGCGGTCGGCTACTCACTGGTGTGTGCGCTCGAGGTGGCTGCGCTCGGGGGCGCAGCGCCTTCGGTCCGCTCCGAGCTCGAGGCCGCCGCCGAGCCGCTCGGGGCGCTTGCCGCGGAATGGGGACCCGGCGGAGGCGAGGACGGCCGGGCGAAGGCGCTGGCCCGGCGCCTGCATCGAACGATGCCCGTGATCACGGGCACGGGGCCGACCGCCCCGGTCGCCTATCGCTGGAAGTGCCAGATGAACGAGAACGCGAAGATTCCCGCCTTTGCCGGCGCTCTGCCCGAGGCGGACCACAACGAGATCTGCGGCTGGGCGGCGGCGGGCGACTTCGGCGAGCTCTCCGCCGTCTTCCTCGAGGATCCGGACGACCGTCCGGAGATCGCCCGGCGCGTCGAGCTGACCGCCGAACTCGTCGACGCGGGCGCGCGGACGGTGGAGCGTGTCACCGGTGTCGGGTCCGAAAGGCTCCAGCGCCTGCTGTCGCTGATTCTTCTCGGTGACCTGGTGTCGCTCTACCTGGCCGTCCTGCGCCAGGTGGACCCGGTCGAGATCGAGGCCATCTCCGCGCTCAAGGCCGCGTTACGCCCAAGCTGACCACGGGGCCCGATGCCCCGCTCGGGTTTGACTGCGAAAGGATTGTCAAGTCAGCAGCGGCCCCCGCGTATACGGAAGATGGTGCGACCGCGATCGTTCTGGGACGGACGGCTCGGCCTCCGCAACCGGCGCGGAACCGGTGCGCGACGGCCGCTGACACGGATCGCGAAAGGTGCTGTGACGATGCTCGTGGCGGCAGTCGCGGGCACCGGGCAGGCGAGCGCCGCCACGATCTTCAACGATGGATTCGAGTCGGGAGACTTCTCGGCCTGGAGTCAGGTGCAGACGGGCGGGGACGGGAGCGCGGTGGTCCAGAGTGCGATCGTCCGCACCCGCACGCTCGCCGCCCAGCTCGCGGAGAGCTCGGCTTCCGGTTCCAAGGCGTACCTGCGCAAGACGTTCGACTCGCCCCAGACGGACCTCACGGTCAGCGGCGACTTCCAGCTGCTCAAGGAGGGTGCGAGCGGCGGCAACGTCCCCTTCTTCCGCTTCCTCGATCCCACCTCGGCTCGGCTCCTGAGCGTCTACCGTCAGAACGCGAGCGGCGGCTCGATCGGCATCGGCTACGGCTCCAGCCATTTCTCGAGCACCGGTTCGCTCCCGCTCAGCACTTGGGGCACGATCGTGGTCCACGCCGTCACCGCGGGGGCGAACAGCACGCTCGAGGTGCGCCTGAACGGGGCGCTGATCTATCGGACGACGAGCGCCGGCCTGGGCACGGCGGGTGTCTCGACGATCCAGCTCGGCAACGACACGACCGCACAGGCATTCAATCTCGTGATCGACACGATCAGCGCGGACAGCGGCGCCGCCCCGGTCTCCTCGCCGCCGGTCAACACCATGCCACCCAACGTCTCCGGCACGCCTCAGGTCGGACAGAAGCTGACGGCGAGCACGGGCAACTGGAACGGAAACCAGCCGATCACGTACGCATACCAGTGGCAGCAGTGCGGCGCCAGCGGCGGGAGCTGCGGCCCCATCACCGGCGCAACCGGTCAGACGTACATCTCGACCAGCGCCGACGTCGGACACACCCTGCGCGTCATCGTCACCGCCTCGAACGCGGACGGTTCTGCCAGCGCCACCTCCGCCGCGACCGGGGTCGTGCAGTCGACGTCGTCTCCGCCGGCGAACACCGCGTCACCGACGATCTCCGGCACAGCGCAGAACGGCCAGACGCTGCACGCCAATCCAGGTAGCTGGAGCGGGACGCAGACGATCAGCTACGCGTACCAGTGGCAGCGCTGCGATATCAACGGAAGCGGCTGCGCATCCATCGCCGGCGCGATCGATCCGGCCTATACCCTGGCCGGCGCCGACGTCGGAAGCACGATGCGCGTCGTCGTGACCGCCGCCAACTCCGTAGGGTCGGCGTCCGCGACCTCGAACGCCACGACGGTCGTCCAGGCGAGCTCGGGCCAGGCCGGTGTGGTGGCGCTCTGGCACATGGACGAGACCTCTGGCACGGTCATGCGCGACTCCGTCGCCGGCCATGACGGCACGCTCTTCTCCGTGCAGCTGGGCGTGCCGGGCTTCTCCGGTACCGCGTTCGGGTTCACCGGCTCGAGCTACGCGTCCGTTCCGTCGGCCGGCGATCTCAACCCCGGCGGTGCGGTCATCACCGTCACCATCCACCTCAAGACCACCAGCGTCCCGGCGACGCCTGACTGGGATCTGATCCGCAAGGGGCTCTACACCTCACCGGGTGGCGAATACAAGATGGAGTACCAACCGACGGGCCAGGCTTCCTGCGGCTTCAAGGGCTCGGCCAACTACGGCGAGCTGATCACGGGCCCGGCCCTCAACGACGGCCAGTGGCACACCGTTCAGTGTGTCAAGACGTCCTCGGACATCACGCTGATCGTGGACGGGAAGACGTTCTCCAAGTCCTTCACCATCGGCTCGATCGCCAACACCGACGCCGTGCCGATCGGCGCGCGCCCCGGCTCCGAGTATTTCAAGGGCTCGTTGGACGAGGCCGGAGTGCAGGTCGGGTAGGCGACCGTCCGGCGCATGACCGTTGCCGGCGTGCTCGGTGCCCTTGGTGTGGTCGCCGGGCTGTGCCTCTTGGCGTTCAGTCCTGGAGGGCACCGCCAATCGCTGCAGTCCCGTCCGGGGCTCCACGCGACGGCGGCACACGCGTTCGTGCGCTCGGACGGGACCCCGGTCGCGTTCAATGGGCTCAACGTCGTCCCGGTGTGGAGCAACAGCCCCGGCAAGACATGGAGCAAGAGCAGGTACGCCTCGATGGCCGCAAAGGGATTCAATTCGGTCCGCTTCGTCCTCTACTGGGACGACTTCGAGCCGAGCAAGGGCCGGTTCGATCAGACCAGCCTGGCCACGCTCGACACCGCGATCTCGCGGGCGAAGGCCGCAGGCATGTTCGTGGTGCTCGACATGATCCACCTGTGGGGGCCGCAAGGGCTCAGGGATGTGCCCAAGTGGGCGCGGTCGGGCGACAGCGTCGCCACCGTCCAGGCGAACGCGGATGCGTATCTGCGCGTGCTGGCCCAGCGCTACCGTGACGAGCCGGCCGTCGCGGCCTACGATCCGGTGAACGAACCGCACCGATCGCCGATCGATCAGAACGCCGTGCTGCGGATGTACGACGGGCTTATCGCGACGATCCGGCAGGTCGATCGCGACAAGATCGTGCTGGTCGAGCCGACCTACGGCGACACGTCGATCCAGGGTGCGTGCGCGGACCTGTCGAACCTGACCCATCGCGCCAACGTCGCCTTCAGCATCCACGACTACTTCGCAGGCGGTGACGACGACGGCTTCGGGGTCGGGTGCCGGCAGACCGGCGTCTACGCCTGGAACGCGCACGCGGGCTACCGCTCGAGCGCTCCGGGTCCGTTGCGCGCGCATCTGCGCGCGTATCTCGACACGCTGCGACCCGCACGCATCCCGCTCTACGTCGCCGAGTTCGGCATGGCCGAGGGGGCTGTGAACCGCGACAAGTGGGTCCGCGAGATGGTCGGCCTCTTCGACGAGTTCCACCTGGGCCGCGGATGGTGGGAGTACTGGACGACCGCGGCCCACGGTGCGTTCAGCGCGACGACCTCGTCCGGGCGCTGGCGTCCCGTCACCGACCTCCTCGTTCCCAGTCGGAAGACGACGAAGGCGCCCACGAGCGCCCCGGCGCGTTCCGGCGCTCCTTGCGGGACGGCGGCCAAGGCACCGCCGCGGTGGGATCACGTCGTCTGGATCGTGTTCGAGAACAAGACCTACTCGCAGATCATCGGCTCCGCGAACGCGCCCTACATCAACACGATCGCGAGGCGGTGCGGGTCGGCGTCGACGTTCTTCGCCGAGGCGCACCCGAGCCTGCCGAACTACATCGCGATGACCAGCGGTTCCACGCAGGGAATCGCCGACGACAGCGGGCCGTCCGCACATCCGCTCAGCGCGGCGAGCATCTTCTCGCAGCTCGGGAGCGATTGGATGGCACTGCAGGAGTCGATGCCGGCGAACTGCTCGCGCTCGAACTCCGGGCGCTACGTCGTGCGCCACAACCCGGCCGTCTACTACACCAACCTCCGCACCCGCTGCGGGCACCGAGACGTCCCGCTCGGATCGGCGCCGGATCTATCGGCTCGCTTCACCTTCGTCACGCCTGATCTCTGCCACGACATGCACTCCTCCCCCTGCGCGCCGAACGCTGTGCAGCGGGTTCAGCGCGGCGACGGGTGGCTCGCGGGGTTCCTCCCGAAGATCCTCGGCTCCACCCAGTACACGGCGGGCCGGACGGCCGTCTTCATCACATGGGACGAGGACGACAACAGCCGCACCCAGCGCGTCCCGACGCTCGTCCTCGCCCCCTCGGTGCCGCCGGGCACCGCGCCGACGACGAAGTTCAACCACTACTCGCTGCTCCGTACCACCGAGGAGATGCTCGGGCTCCCCACGATCGCCAAGGCGACGACCGCCGTGAGCATGCGACGCAGCTTCAAACTCCGCTGACCGGTAGGCCCGCTGCGATCATCAGCCGGCCGGCCGCTCAAACGCGCCGATGTCGAGCCGGAAACCGGAGATCGAACGTCCGGTGATATCGATCCTGCTGATGACCGAGGGGTCCCCTCGGTCGACGGCCTGGCTGCCTGCGCTCAAGCTGTAGTCATCAAGCCGATCCGTGTCGAGCGCGCCGTCGGGATCGTAGAACCGCGGGTCCGCGTTGACGCCGGTCGCCTCGTCGGAGAGCAGCTTCCCGCCCCACGCAAGGTTGTAGGCATGGCTCGGGTGGGAGCTCGGGTCCTGATACCACGGCTGGGGGCCGTAGCTCGCCGCCTGGTACAGCACGTTCGAGTCGATCGTCCCCGTGGCGCCACCCTTCCATTGGACGGTGTCCACCCCGCCCGCCCGGACGAACGTGTTCGCACGCAGCTCGACGCTCAGGGCACCGTCGAACAGCATCCCGATCGAGCCGATGTCGCGGAACAGGTTCGAGTCGATCGTCAACGCCTTGTTCGCGCTCCCGCCGCCGATCATGAATCCGTGCGAATCGGGTCCTGCGACGGTGTCGACGACGTTGCGGTCGAAGACGAGATTGGTCAGCGGGTCGCCGGTGGCAGGGTCGTCCGGAACCTGCCACGTCTGCAGGACATCGTTGTGATTGGTCGCCGGGTGCGCGACGAGGTTGCGGAACGTGTTGTGACGGACGACGTTCGAGGCGCCCCAGAGCTGCAGCCCGTCGTTGTGGATGTCCTGCACGAGGTTGTCCATGAACAGGCCGCCGCGCATGTAGCACGTGCACGCATTCCAGCCGGCGTCATGCAGGTGGTTGCCGGCGATCGTGACCCCCGTGTCGTGCCGGCCGCGGTTGTACGCCATGCGGATGGCGTCGCGCGCGCAGGACCCGATGTCGGAGTCGGTGATCGTGATGTCGGTGCCGCCGACCGTCTGGATGCGCACGCAGTCAGCCCCGGATCCGGTCCTGCCGGTGTTATCCAACTCCAGGCCGTCGAGCTCGAGGTGGCCGGAGTTCAGCCGCACCTGGCCGTGAACGACCGCTGCTCCCTCCTGCGTGACGACCGCGCGCCTGCGGGAGGTGTTCGCAAGGTCCACATCTCCTGTGTAGGAGCCATCGGCGAGACAAACACTGTGTCCGGCGCTCACTTCGGACGCGAGTCGCGCCAGCGACGTCACGCGCGTCGTGGAGCATGCGGCGTCGGCCGGTGGCGAGAGTGTCAGCATCAGAAGCACCGCCGCGCTCATGACGCCCGTGATGCCCCACGCAGGAGCCCGGCCGGTGGGAACTCGCGGCGGCAACTGCACGGCTCACCCTCTTTCGGTCGATCCGCCTACGGGGTTAGCTGCCGGGCTCGCGCTTGACCGTGCGCTACGCCGCCGTTGAGGCGGCGATTCGCCCCGGGAGCCAGTCGCGGCGCTCCGGCTCCAGTGGTTCCCCCGCTCCTCGGACCCAACGCCCGGGGACTCGGCTGGTTGGCATTGCCCTCCTATACGGCGGGCATTCGCGGCGCCTGACAACCCACGAGCGCCCTCCGCTCAGCGCGCCGGTGGGGGCGGCCTGCGCGTGCGGCTCCTGCCGGGGACGTGCGCGCCGCCGTCGCGCGCGTTGACCACGACGCGATAGCTCCGCGGGCGCTGCCGGAGCCGCACGTTGAAGCGGAAGCGTGACCGGTTGTGCGTCAACCGCGTCAGATGCTTTTTGGCGACGGGGATCCAGCGCCCCCTTCGACCCTGGCGCTGGAGTAACGCGCGGCCGTGAGGTGTTGCCGGCCAAACGGCGCCGCTGAACTCCGTGCGCCCGTGAGAGACGCGCCTCATCCGGAGGCCGACCTTGAGCGCCACGGGCACCGTGGCCGGCGGGCTCGCGGCCGGAACGCGCGTGCGCGTGCTCACTCGCAGTTGCGTCGTGGAGTACACCGCGGGAAGCCTGAACTTGAAGCGGCCGCTGCCGTCGGCCTTGACGGCGGGGCCGAACTGCGCGAAGCCCTGCGTGAATGGGAAGTCGAGGCGCTCGAGCGCCACCGCGATGTGATCGACCCCGTCGCCGGTCACCATGCCGGTGATCTCGACCGCCCTGCCCCAGACAGGTCGGGCAGGCGCGACGGCGAGGGTGACGCCGGTCGGCTGGCGTAGGGTTGTGAACGGCCGGTCCGCGCCCACGGTGCGCCCGGCGGCATTGGCGGCCACCAGCCGCACGTGATAGCGCGTTTTCGCGCGAAGGCCGGCGATCGGGACCGTCACCCGGACCAGGCTGTCGCCGGCGCCGGCCGAGACGATGGGCGTGCTCCTGTCGAAGGCGAGGGTGGTGCCGTACTCGAAGTGGTAGTCGGTCGGCGTGCCATTGGGGACGACCGTGCCGTGGAGGTTCGTGGACGTCGCCCCCACGGGACGGGCCACTCCGGTCGCGGCGCCCGGCGGTCGTGGTTTGCCGGCGGTGCGTACCGTGGCGTCGTTGCCCGCTGCGGTGCCTGCGCTGCTCTCGGCCACCACGCGATAGTGGTACTCGGTGTCGGCGGTCAGGCCGGCGAGCGTTGCGTGCACCGTGACCGGTTCCGTCCCGGCCCCGGCGTTCCGGGGGGTGCTGGTGAGGCCGTAGGCGGTCGTGGTGCCGTACTCGAAGTGATAGCTGGTCTCCGCCCCGCCGGGGTTCACCGTGCCGCTGACCCTGGCCGAAGAGGTCGTGACCTGCTCGGCAGAGCCCGTGGTGGCGACCGGCTGGGTCGCCGCGGCAGCGACCGTCGCGACGAGGAGGGTGAGGATCCGCACGTCGCTCTTTACGCGGTACCGGAAGGCAACCTGACGGATTCCCGAGGCGCTCGCAGAATGCTCAGCAGTCTGTCCCGAGGCGATCGGCGAGGGCCGCGACGGCCCTGGGCGCGTCCCACGCGCCCGGGATCCGCAGCTGGACGATCGGCAGCGGCTGGAGCCACGCGCGAAGGACCTCGGACTCGCGCTCCGCCGTATCCTGGAGCGCCGCCGCCCAGCGGGGGTCGGCAACCTCCGAGAAGCGCGTCCGCTGCTCGTCCAGCACGCGGCCGGCTTCTTGCGCGGCCCAGCCCGCATCGCGCTCCCGTTCTGTGAGCACCTGGACCTCGGAAGAGCGCTCGACGACCACCAGGCGGGCGGCACGGACGCGCTCGTTGGGCACCGGCGGCCGAAGCTCCGATATCGGGACGGCGAGGGAGGGCGCGACGAAGCCGCGGCTCGCCCGGCGGACCGCGCCGCGGACGCGCAGGGTCCGCCGCGTCGAGGGACGGAGGCGACACCACGCCTCGGGCGCCGTGTCCTGCACGTCGGGGTACAGGCGCAGCCGCCGCGGATACGGCCAGCAGCCACCGTCGGCGGCGATCACGACCTGATCGTCACCCAGGATCCCCCGCCCGCCGGCGAGGGCCCGGACGCTCACGGAGCTCTTCCCGCTTCCGGATCGGCCCATGACGACGAGCGCGCCGTCGGCGCAGAGGATGCCTGCGCTCGGAAGGGCCACGAAGCCCGCGCGGGCGAGCGCCATCGCCACCAGCGGCTCGACGTGGTAGCCCTGCACCAGCGAGAACGCGAACGCCGGTGGACCGCCGCTGACGCCGATAGCGACGTGCAACGTGCGCTCGCGTGGGTCGCCGAGCTCGACCCGCCAGTGCGCCGTCTTGTGGCCGCCACCGGTGAGGACGTTCGCGGCACCCTTCTCGGAGAGGGCGAACCGGACGTCCGCCTCGACTTCAGGCGTACCGCACGAGGCTGCTGCGGGACCGTACTCGCGGTCGAAGTGTGCGCGCGCGCGCGCCGAGCCCCCGACGCGCAATCGCACCGATGGACCGAAGGCGTAGTCGGCCGGGCGACGGCGAAGAGCCCGCTGCCGAGCGCGATGGCGCGGGCGCGGGTAGTGCTCGATCGCCCACGCGACGGTCGCCCACGTCTTCACGAGAAGAAGCGACGCGGCCCGGCTCCCCCCGGTCGCCGGCCTCATAGCCGTCGCACGAGGGCCGCGGCGACCTTGCGCGGATCGCAGGGAAATGGCGCGCGCAGCTCGAACGTGCTGCCCTGTGCCAAGGCGCGCTCCAGCAGGAGCGCCTCGGATGTGACGACCTCCTCGAGAGCGCTGTTCCATTCGTCGGGGAAGGCGAAGCGGCGCCGATCGAGGACTGCGAAAAGCTCGCGCCGTTCGTAGGCCGCGGAGCGCGCGAGCCGGGCGGCGGCCCACGCGGGGTCCGCCGGTTCGCAGGTCACCTCGCGACCTGGCACGGTCGTGAGGATCGCCGTCGCCCCGAGCGGGACGCGGCGCGCTGGATCTTCACCATCGCCGTAGGCCGCGCGCAGTTGGCTCGGCGTCAGCGCGGCGCGATCGGCCAGCGCCAGAGCCCGCTCGGCCAGACCTGTGACGCGGCCGGGCTGCGGGCGCTCCCGAAGTGGGCGCGACATGGCGGCGGCGGCGCCGGCCAGCCCGAGCTGGGCCCGCGCGGTGACCGGGAGGGAGGCCTGCAGCTTCGGGAGGTAGGGCAGGACCCAGCGTCGGACGCCGACGTTGATCGGGAACGCCGAGGCCTCGCCGTCCGTGCCGAGGATCGTCCACTTGTCCGACAGGAACCGACCTCCCATCTCCATCAACGCCAGCGCGGTCTCCGTCTTGCCGCTCTCCGACCATCCCGCAACGAGCACCGCGCGCCCCTGCATTTCGGCTGTCGCGGAGTGCACCGCGACGGCATCGCTTGCGTGCAGGCTCAGGTGCAGGGCCGGCCGCACGAGTGGGGCGAAGATGCGGCCGAGGGGGAATGCGGGCTCGTACGCGAACCGGATCGGGCGATCCGCCAGGGGGTCCGGCACTGCGCATGCCCGGCCGTCGGCCACGACGAAGAACTGATCACCATCGGACGCGGTGACCATCCCGTCGCGGGCGGCGTTCTGGATGTCGGCAAAGGGGAGTACGGGCGCGGCAACCTGCTCGACGACCACCCCCGCGGCCGCTGCGTCCCGCGAGTTGGGGACGAAGGGATCCATCCGTTTCGCCAGGAACTCAGCCAGACGGACGTCGCGCGCGTCGAAGGCCAGCGATGACCGACCGGACAAGTCGTAGCTTTCCAATCCTCGGCTCATCGTCAGCCAGAAATCCTGGGCGGTCCGGCGTCCGGCCAGGGACCATCGGGTAGTGTGGCGAGCATGACCGTCGCGCTCGACGATCTCTGCCAGAACGCAGAGGAGGCGGCGCGTTCCGGCGGCCATGACCTCGGCGAATGGGCGGCCCCTCCGGGCGAGGAGAGCCTCGCTCGCTCGGCCGCCTGCCGGCGCTGCGGCCGTGTCGCGTACGTTCGGGCGGAATCCTTGCTCGCCGGCGCCGCGGGCCCAGCGCTGACAGAGCCCTGCGCGGAGGCCGAACTCAGCTGAGGTCGGAAAGCGGCTCGAGCGGACTCAGGGCGGCGAGACCGACGCCTCGGAGCGCCGATCGGGTCATAGGCGACGGCGACGTCCGATCCGTGCACAGCCGCTGGGTCTGCCATGTCATCGCCGCGCTTTCCCATCGATCCGGTGCCGTCAACAACTGCGCACTCCGTCGCGCCGTGGGTCGTCCCTGGCGCGTCCCCGGCCCATATACGCAGCAGCCGGTGCGGAATTGACAGCTGCGTCCTCGCGGCGGATCGTCGCGGCCGGCGAGCCGCACCGTGCACTCCGGCTCACGACGGAGCGATGCCCGCGGTGGCGCGAGCGAGCCACTGACGAGTGGCACGCGGTGACCGAAGGCGCACGACCGCAAGGTGCTGGTTCGCCGGCTCGGCGAACATTCGCGGGAATTCGCGACGCTGACCCGCGTGTGATCGGAGCGCCGTGAGTACCCCTCTCGCGGCCGCGAGGAACAGCCTGGGAAGTCCGGTGCGTCTACTGGCCTGTGCGGTCTGCGCCCTAAGCACAGACGTGCGCCGGCGCGCCCGTTTCGCGAGCCTCCACAAGCTCACGCCCAAGGGGTAGTCGAGCCAGACGATCGTGTCTGCGCGGGGCCACACAAGGTCGCGCACCGCGCGTTTGTTGCCGTCGGTTATCCAACGATCGCCTGCGATCGCAGCACTCGTCCGCTCGCGCAGCAGGGGCACCGGCGCAGTACTGAACTCGGGGCCGAAATACAGCGAGTCGAGTTCCACGTGGGGCACCCGAAGCGCAGCGGCGAGCTCTCGCGCGAGCGTCGTCTTCCCCGACCCGGTTCTCCCGAGGATCAGGATTCGCTCGCATGCCGCCAGAGTGCTGGTGGGATCGCGCTGGGGCAGAACTCCTCCGTGCGCCGTCACGCTCTTCGCCTGTCTTTGTCGTCCGTCATGCAGTGCTCCGCCGTCGCTTCTATACGCGCCACCACGCGTTCGCTTGACGGTTGGCTTCGGCTAGGACGGTGTCGTGCTCGCCGACGGCCGGCCCGGCCGCCGGCCTCCCTGCGGCAGCACCTGCTGGAGCGCCGTACGCACCTTGGCCTCGGGCAGGCCGAGCTGCTTCGCGAGCGTCGCGGCGATGTTGCCCGGTCCGCCCCGCGGCCGCTGTCCTGCCGGCGGCGCCTGGCCGTTCGGAGGCGGTTGGCTCGGAGGGCGTTGTCCGCGATTGGGCAGGGCCGACTTCAGCGCCGCCTGCAGCTTGGTCTTGGGCACGCCGAGCGTGTCGGCGAGCTTGGTGAGGTTCGCGTCGGTGAACCGTGCGCCCGGGCCTCGGGGCGCGCCGGCGGCGCCCTGCGTCGCCGCCGGTTGGCTGTTGCCGCCGCAGCCGGCGAGCAGCAGCGCCGACAGCGTGCCGAGCACGGCCGCGGACCTGCGCCAGTTCGGTTTCATGGTGTGGGATCTCCTTCGCATCGGATTGATCGCTCAGCCGCCGCTCGGGGGTCTGAAGCCCCCGGGCGGTCCGCCGGCGCTCTGCACGCCGCTGGCGGTCGCCGTGACGCTCGTCGCCTTGACGGTTCCGTTCGCGCTCTTGGCGCCCTGCACGACGACGGTGTCGCCGGGATGGATCGCGTGCGCGCTCGCTTTCGCCGTGCGGCTGACCTTCGCGTTGGCGTCGAGGCGAACCTTGACCGTGGTGCCATCGCTGCCTTTGACGTAGAGCGTGCGACCGTTCTTGGACGACACCTCGCCGACGGTCGGCTGCGCGCCGCCGCCCGCCTGTCCGCCACGGCCCTGGCCGCCGCCTGCGAAGTTCGGCCGCGCGCCGGCGGCTGCGGGTGTCGTCGTCGTCGCGGCGCCCGCGGACTTCTGCACGAGCACGCCGCCGGTGAAACCGAGCGCGACGAGCACCACGGCGATCAGCGCTCCGGTGACGGGTGTGAGGAGCTTGCGGCGGGAGCGCACCGGGAGCTCGGACTGGAGAACGGTGTCGGTCATTCGAATCTCAATGCCTCGATGGGTCGGAGGGACGCGGCGCGGCCGGCGGGGTAGGTGCCGAAGAACAGGCCCGACAGGACGGCGGCGCCGAAGGCGAGGAAGACGGAGTACGGCGCGACCACGGGGTCGACGCCCGCGATCGGGAACTGGCTCCCGATCAGCCCGACCGCGACGCCGACGAGTCCGCCGAACAGCGAGACCAGGACGGCCTCGGCGAGGAACTGCTTGAGGATGTCCGCGCGACGCGCGCCGATCGCCTTGCGGATCCCGATCTCGCGCGTGCGCTCGGTGACGCTCACGAGCATGATGTTCATGACGCCGATCCCCCCGACCAGCAGCGAGATCGCCGCTACGGCGCCGAGCAGGGTCGTGAAGACGTTCGTGGAGGCGTCGGATACCGCGCGCACGGCACCCTGGTTGAGCACCTGGAAGCCGGGGTTGCTGGGGTCGGTGACGTCGTGGCTCCCGGTGAGGATCGACGTCACCTCGGCCTGCGCCGCGTCGAGCGCCGCGGCGGAGCGGGCCTGCACCGTGATCGAGCTGAGGGCGCCGTAGCCGCTGACCGTGTCCTGCACCGCGGTCATGGGCGCGAGTGCGACGTCGTCCTGGTCCTGCGTGCCGTTGGAGCCTTTGGATCTGGTGACGCCGATCACCTGAAAGCTCGAGCCGTTGATGCGCACCGACTGCCCGATCGGGGTGGCTCCGGAGAAGAGGTTCTGGGCGACGGTCGGCCCGATCACGACGACCCGGTTGTGCTCGCTCAGGTCCTTGGCGGTGAACATCCGGCCGGCGCTCACGGCGTAGTCGCGCGTTGCCGCGTAGGACGGCGTGGTGCCGACGAACGTCGACGGCGCGTAGCTGAGCGAGCCGCTGACGAACGTCGAGTCCTGGGCGCTCACGACGGGGGAGACGCTCTTGACGTCCGGCGCGTCGAACCGGTTGCTCAGGGCCTTGACGTCCGCGGCCGTCAGCGTGAAGCCGCCGCTGCGGCTGAAGCCGCCGGGCCCGCCGGGGCCCAATTGGGCCTGTACGAGCAGCACGTTCGTTCCGAGCGCGTTGATCGAGGCCTGCACCGCGGCCTTGGAGCCGCTGCCGACCGCGACGAGGATGATCACCGCGGCGACGCCGATCGTCATGCCGAGGATCGTCAGCCCCGAGCGGAGCTTGTTCGCGGCGATCCCGGCGTACGCGACGCGCAGCGTCTCGCGCGCGTTCACGCCGGCACCCGCTCGTCCGTGAGCACACGGCCGTCGGAGAGTCGTACCACGCGGCCCGCGCGCGCGGCGACGTCGGCCTCGTGGGTGATCAGGACGACCGTGTGGCCGCTGTCGTTGAGCCCCTCGAAGAGGTCGAGCACCTCGGCGGTCGAGTGCGAGTCGAGGTTGCCCGTCGGCTCGTCGGCGAGGATCAGGGCCGGGTTCGTGGCGATCGCCCGCGCGACGGCGACGCGCTGCTGCTGGCCGCCCGAGAGCTCGGACGGGGCGTGCTTGACGCGGTCGGACATGCCGACCGCGGCGAGTGCGGCCCGGGCCCGCTCGCGCCGGTCCGCGCGGTTGAGCCCGGCGTAGGCGAGCGGAAGCTCCACGTTCGCCAGCGCGCTCGTGCGCGGCACGAGATTGAAGGATTGGAAGATGAAGCCGATCTTGCGGTTGCGCAGGTCGGCGAGGTCGTCCTCGGCGATGTCCCGCACGTCGGTCCCATCGAGCAGGTAGCGCCCGCCTGTGGGGGCGTCCAGGCACCCGATGATGTTCATCAGCGTGCTCTTGCCGCTGCCCGACGCGCCCATGATCGCCACGTACTCGCCTCCTGCGATGCGGAGCGAGACGCCGTCGAGTGCGTGCACGACGATCTCCTCGGAGACGGCGTAGCTGCGGGAGACGTCCTGCAGCTCGATCACCGCCGAGCTCACGGAGCCCCACCGCCGCCCGGTGGCCGGCCCCCGCCCTGGAACCGAGGCCCGCCGGCCCCGCCGAATCCGCCGCCGAGGCCCCGCTGCGGCCCCTGCTGGTTCGCGGAGGCGCCACCGGCCTGCGAGGCGGCGGCGCCGGCCGCTGCGCTGGTCGAGGTGACCGCGACCTGGTCGCCCGCCTTCAGGCCGCTCAGGATCTGTGTCGAGCTGTCGCCCGCCAGGCCGGTCTCGACCCGCGTCGTCGTGCGCCGGCCGTTCTTGACGACCGTGACGGTCGAGCCGCTGAGGGCCTGGGTCGGGATCGTCAGGCCGCTGGCCTGGCCGGTGACGATGTCCACGGACGCGCTCATCCCGGCCTTGGCCGTGCTCGATCCCTGATCCACCGTGATCGTCACGGGATAGGAGACGGCGCTGCTGGTGGAGGATCCCGTCGTCGCGCTCGACGAGGTGGTCGAGGTGAGCACGCCGACGCTGGACACGTGGCCGGCGAGCTTGAGCCCTGAGACGGCATTGACCGTGATCGTCGCCGCCTGGCCCTTCTTCACCTTGCCGATGTCGGACTCGCTGAGCGAGACCTCCATCTTGAAGCGATGCAGCTTGACGAGCGTGATGAAGCTCGTGCTCGAGCTCGTGGTGTCGCTCGTCGCGCTGCCCTGGGACGAGGAGCTCGGGCCCGTGCTGTCTCCCACCGAGCCGTTGACGGCTGCGATCGTGCCCGACATCGGCGCCCGCAGCTGCGTCGCGCTCAGCGCCTTCTCGGCGCTCGCGACGGCGAGCTCGGCGCTCGCGACCGCGGCGGCCGCCGCGGCGGGGCTCTGCGTCGAGCCCGATCCCGAGGACGCGGGGGACCCGGAGCCGGAAGCTGATCCCGAGCCGGAGGACGGTTGTGCCGTGGCGGAGGGGGTCGCGGTCGCGGCGGCGGCGGTCGAGGTCGAGGACGTCGCCGCCACCTGCGCGTCCTGCGCGCCGGCGAGGTCAGCCTCCGCTTTCGCGAGGTCGACCTTCGCGCTGGAGTCGTCGATGCGCGCCAGCAGCTGACCGGTGACGACGCGCTCGCCGGGCTTGACATAGACGGCCTGGAGCTCGCCGCTGGTGGCGAAGTCGAGGTCGGCCTCCTGGGAGGGCGCGAGGCTACCGGTGCCCGACACCGTCGACTGCACCACGCCGCGGGTGACCGTCGCCGTCCTGCTCGCGGCCGTCGTCGCCGCTGGGGAGCCGACGACGATGGCCGCGAGCGCGACGGCGACGCAGGCAAGGGCGGCGAGGACGATCACCGCGGGAGCAGGTCGCTTGAGCATTCACGGCCAGCCTGCGATCCGGCGTTGAGAGACCGCTAAGGGAAGTTGAAGAATCGTGTAAGCGTCACGGTCGGCATGTGAGCGATCTCGTGTGCCGGGACGTATTCACCGTATGACGCGACTCGAGGGCAAGCGGATCCTCATCACAGGCGCGACCAGCGGCGTCGGGCTGGCGGCGGTCGAGCGCTTCGCCCAGGAGGGCGCGGCCCTGGCGCTGGTCGCCCGGGGGAAGCCCGCGCTGCTGGAGGCGACGGCGGTCGCTCGCCGGTGTGGCGCGGCTGCGCACGTGTTCCCGGCTGACCTCGCCGACCGTGCCGCCGCGACGGCGGCCGTCGAGGCGGCCGCGGCGGCTCTGGGTGGGCTCGATGTCGTGGTCTCGAACGCGGGCGCACTCGCCTTCGGGCACTTCCTCGAAGTCGACGGCGACGACTTCGATCGCGCCATGGATGTCACGTTCACCGGCGCGGTCAACGTCATCCGCGCGGCACTGCCCGAGCTGCGCGCGACACGCGGGCTGATCGTCGCGACCAGCTCCATCATGGCCCGCGTGCCGATGCCGGCGTTCTCCAGCTACACGGCGGCCAAGCACGCGCTGCGAGGCTTCCTGAACACACTGCAGATCGAAGAGCGCGAGCAGCGGTCAGGAGTGCGCATCGCGATGATCAGCCCCGGCCCGATCGACACGCCGATCTACGAACGCGCGACGAGCGGCACCGGCCGCCGCCCCGCCATCCTGCCCGACGCGTATTCACCCGAGACCGTCGCGGCCGCGCTGGTCGAGGCGACGTTGGCCCCGCGCCACGACAGGATCGTGGGCGGCGTGTCGAAGCTCGTCGACCTGCTCTACCGCCATGTGCGGCCGGCGGGCGAGCTGCTGCTGCTCCTCGTCGATCGCTGGTTCCGGACGGGCACGATCCCGTCGGAATCGGCGGGGGCGCTATGGGAGCCCGGGGGAAGGCCACGGACCTCCGGCGGGATGCCGTCCCGCGGCCGTGGCGATCTGATCTCGCTGGCACGGCACATGGCCGGCGCGGCCGCGCGGGCCGTCCGCACGGGACCTGCGCTCCTGCGCCCGGTGCCGGAGCGCCGGCGCGCGGCTACACTGGCCCGCGGTCCGATTCGCACGAGCGTCGAGGGCACGCAAGCAGAAGGTTGACGCCGGCCCTTCCACGTTCGGGGGGCGCGAGCGCTTCCTCAACACACCACGTTGAATGGGAGCGTTTCCGCGCATGATCATGGACCCCGTGACCGACCACCCGTTTCGATGCGACGTCGAGGCGCGCCGCGAGACGGTTCGCATCCGGCCCGCCGGCGAGCTCGATCTGGCGACGGTCGACGTCGTCGACGAGCAGCTCAGCGAGCTGAGAGCGGCCGGCTTCACCGCGCTGACCCTCGATCTCCGGGCGGTGCGGTTCCTCGACTCGTCAGGGCTGCGAACGCTCCTGCTCTGGGACGCCAAGGCGCGAGAGGACGGCTTCGCGTTCCGGCTCATCGCGGGCCCACCCGCGGTCCAACGGCTGTTCGACCTGACCGGCACGACGGAGCAGTTCGACTTCGTCGACCCCTGATCTGCGCATACCATGCCGCTCATGGCGGACGTCAATCCGAGCGGGACCCCGGGGCAGGGCCTGCTGTCCAGGATCTCCACCGAGGTCGTCCGCACGCTCAAGGACTCGTTCGGCAAGGGGCCGCTGAAGGCGAAGTCCTACATGCTCGACGACTTCCTCATCGTCGTGATGCGAGGCGGCGTCACCGTGGCGGAGCAGACCATGCTCGACCGCGACCACGGTGATCTCGTGCGGGAGTTCCGCCAGACCTACCAGAACGAGATGGGCGACGAGCTGGTGGCCAAGGTCGAGGTGCTGACCGGGCGCAAGGTCGTCAACTACCAGAGCCAGATCCTGTTCGAGCCGCACATCGTCGTCGAGATCTTCTTCTTCGACGACACGGCTGACGAGTCGCAGATACGCGAGATGGCCGCCGGGCTCCTGGGAGACCTCGACGCCGGCGACTCGACGGCGTCCGTCACCAACCCCTGAGGTCCGATTCCTGTCTCACCACGACTGCCCTCCGGGCACCGTGGGCATCACGACAGCGGGCAGGCGCGGCCGCGTCCCGGCTGCAGCGCCCTTGACCTTCGGATGTACGCCCTCGTCCATCGTGGACGAGACGCGGACTCCTTCATCCACCAGCGTCCGGCGCGCGCTCATGCGCGGGCGGGAAGCGTGCTTCAGGAAGGAACACCTTGAGTACCTACGACACCACCACCGACGGCCGGCCCGGTCAGAGCGGCGGCGCCACGGGCAAGGCGCAGGAGAAGGCGCAGGAGGCGGCGGGCCAGGCGCGTGATCGCGTGCGCGACCAGGTCGACTCGCGGTCGACCCAGGTCGGCGAGCAGGCCGAGTCGGTCGCGCGGGACGTGCGCTCGGTCGGGGAGCACCTGCGCGGCGAGGGCAAGGACAAGCCGGCGGAGCTCGCCGACAAGGCGGCGGCGCGCGTCGCTGAGCTCGGCGACTACCTCAAGCGCTCCGACGGAGACGCGCTCCTGCGCGACGCCGAGCGGTTCGGGCGGGAGCGGCCCTGGGCCGTGACGGCCGGCGGGCTCGTGCTCGGCATCGCTGCGTCCCGGTTCCTGAAGGCCTCGAGCAGCCGTCGCTATCAGGACATGGAAAGCTCGCCGAACCTGCCGGCGCGCCGCGCCGACGTCGACCGCGCCGCGCTCTCACCCGTCTCCGGCGGTGCGACGACCCCGGTGCCGGGCGCACCCGAGCGCGAGCTGTCGCTCACCGGTGGCGTCCTGCCCCCGGAGCACAACGGGCCGGGCGCCGGCTCGCGCGGGTAGCGACGTCATGTCCGCACACAACGCCGACACGCCTGACCAGCGCGACCGGCCGATCGGCGAGCTCGTCAAGGAGCTTGCCGGACAGACGTCGACGCTCGTCAGGCAGGAGATCCAGCTCGCCCAGGCCGAGGTCACCTCGAGGGGCAAGCTCGCCGGTCGCGGTGCCGGCATGCTGGCGGGCGCGGCGGTCGCCGTCCTGCTCGCCCTCATCGCCCTCACGGCGTGCCTGATCGTCGCGCTCGACAGCGCGATGCCGCTGTGGCTCGCGGCCCTGATCGTGACCCTGATCTGGGGTCTGATCGGTGCCGTGCTCGCAGCCCGCGGGCGCAAGGAGCTGCAGCACGCCACGCCGCCCGTACCCCAGACCATCGAAACCGTGAAGGAGGACATCCAGTGGGCGAAGACCCAGACCGGATCCGCAGGGAGATAGAGGCGACCCGCAACGAGATGGGCGAGACCGTCGACGCCCTGACCTACAAGGCCGACGTCAAGTCGCGCGCGAAGGAGAGCCTCATGGGCACCAAGGACTCGATCAAATCGAAGGTCGTCGGCGCGGGCGACCGCGTGAGCGGCGCCACCCCCGACGGCGAGCAGGTCAAGGAGAACGCTCGCCGCGCCGCGGGCATGGCGCAGCAGAACCCTCTCGGTCTCGCGATCGGGTCGGTCGCGGCCGGCTTCATCGTCGGGCTGCTGCTGCCGTCATCGAGCGTCGAGGATCGCAAGCTCGGTCCCGTCGCCGACGACGTCAAGGAGAAGGCGAAGGAGACCGGCCAGGAGGCGCTCGAGCACGGTCAGCAGGTCGTCCAGGAGGCGGCTCAGAGCGCGCAGGAGACCGTCCAGGAGAAGGGGCGAGAGCACGGCGAGCAGCTCGCCGACAGCGCTCGGCAGAACATCCAGGAGGCGACCTCCTCCGCGCCGGGCGCGTCCACCAGCGGCTGAGTACATCCGCCGCGAGGGCCGCGGCGGGCGGGTCACGAACCCGCCCGCCCGCCGCGCGCCAGGGCGTTTGAGGATCAGGCCGGGGTGGGCGCCGCCACCGGCTCGTGCTCGAACCTCGGGAGCCAGCTCAGGCTCTTGGGCAGGTACCAGTTGCGCGCGCCGAGCAGCTTCATGGTGGCCGGCAGCAGGACGGCGCGGATGATCGTCGCGTCGATCAGGATCGCGGCGGCGAGGCCGACGCCGATCTGCTTGGCCAGCTGGTCGCTGCCGAGGGCGAAGGAGCCGAAGACCGCGACCATCACGAGCGCCGCGCTGGTCACGACACCGGCGGTGCTCTTGATGCCGTGGGCGACTGCGTCGTCGTTGCTCATGCCGCGGTCCACGGCTTCGCGGATGCGGCTGAGGATGAACACGTGGTAGTCCATCGAGAGCCCGAACAGGATCACGAACAGGAACAGCGGGATCCAGGGGGCGATGCCGCCGACCGACTGGAAGTCGAGCAGCTTCTCGCCGTGGCCGTCCTGGAAGACGAGCACGAGGACGCCGTAGGCCGCGCCGACCGACAGCAGGTTGAGGACGACCGCCTTGATCGGCACCACGATCGAGCGGAACGTGACCAGCAGCAGGATGAACGCGAGGCTGAGCACGAACAGGAACACGATCGGCGCGTGCGAGGTCATGACGTCGATGAAGTCCTTCGACCCCGCGGTGACCCCGTTGACGGCGACTTCGGCGCCGGCCAACCTGCCGACCGTGGCCGGGACGACCTCGGAGCGCAGGACCTCGAGCGAGCGCTCGGAGGCGGCGTCGGTGCCGGTGCCCTTGACCGAGAGCGCGACGACGGCGACGGTCTTGTCGGGGCTGACCTCGACGCCGGAGGGCTCGGAGAGCCGGCCGGTGGCCAGTGCCCGGTCGTGCAGCCGCCCGATTGCGGCCTGGACCGGCGCGGCCGTGACGTCCTTGGCCTTGATCACGGTCGTGGCCGGAACGGCGCCGCCGGGGAACGCGGCCTGGACCCGGTCGTAGGTCTGGATGACCGGCTGGCTGCGCGAGTAGCCGTCGAAGCCCGGTTCCTTGAACTGGATGCCGAGCGCGGGGACGCAGAGGGCGACGAGCAGCGCGCCGGCGATCAGCGTCGACACGAGCGGGCGCTTGAGGACGCGGGTGACGACGGCGCTCCAGACGCGCGACTCGCCCTTGGCCTTGTGGCGGCGCTTGGTGACGTAGGGCACGCGGCCCTTCTCCAGCCAGTTCTTCTGGCTGAGGAACGAGAGCATCGCGGGCAGGAAGGTCAGCGAGCCGAGCATGGCGACGGCGACGACGAGCATCGTGCCGATGCCGAAGCCGACGAAGATGGGGTTGCCGGCGAACAGCAGCCCGGCCATCGCGGTCAGCACGGTCATGCCCGAGATGAGCACCGCGCGGCCCGACGTGGCGGCCGCGATCTCCACTGCGGCTTGGGCCGAGTGGCCGCGGTCGCGCTCCTCCATCACGCGGCGCGAGTAGAACATGGCGTAGTCCACCCCGACCGCGAGGCCGATGATCACGACGAGCTCGGCCACGTCGGCCGGGAGCGCGTAGACCTGGCTGACCGGCCCGAGCAGGCCGACCGTGCCCGCGACGGCGGTGGCGCCGAGCACGAGCGGGAGGCCGGCGGCGACGACCGCGCCGAACGCGACCAGCAGGATGATCAGCATCAGGCCGTAGGAGATGAACTGCGACCGCTTGCCGTCCTTCGCGTCCTGGGCGGCGACCTCATTGGCGGCCGAGACGTCGCCGAACTGCTCCACACGCACGCCGGGGTGGGCGGTCTGGATGGCGGCCACGGCCGCCAGCGGCTTCTCGACGAGCTTCTCGACGTGCTCGTCCGTCCCTGGCATCGTGAAGTTCACGACCACCGAGCGGCCGTCCTTGGAGACGGTGTTGACGCGCGTGGCGGGATCGAGCGGGCTCTCGATCTCGGTGATGCCCTCGATCCGCTGCAGTCGGCTTACGACGTCCTTCACGGCAGCCGTCACCTGAGGAGCGTCCGCCTTGACCGAGCCCTTGCCCTGCACGAGCACCTGCTCGCCGGCCTGGTCGGGGAAGCCTGCGGCCTCGACGATCATGTCGCCGCGCTTGGACTCGCCGTTGCCGGACGCCGATACGTCGAGCTCGTTCTGGCCGACCTTGCCGCCGAGGACGGCCGCGAGGACGACGAAGACGATCCAGCCGAGGATGGCCGTCTTGCGGTGCTGCGAGCTCCATCGACCGGCGCGCGCTGCGAGATTGCGGGACTGCATCAGACCTTGGCTCCTTCAAAGGGGGCGGGGAGGACTGCGAGCAGCCTGCCAGCGCGGACCGCCGCGGAAGTGGGGGCAGACAGGGGTCCCGGTGGTGACACAGGCGCCTGGTCGGCGGGAGGTGGCCGTACCACGCGCGGTCCCAACCGCGGGACCAAGAAGTTGGCGTGAGGCCGCGAATGCCCCCTTGAGGCCTCGCGTCCTCACGCCCGTGAATGCCCGGCCGGGCGAACCTAATACCCATGGAGCCGGGTAGTCCCTGCGACACCTTCCCGGCTCGCGGTCGCTGAAAACGCACTCTGCCGGTCGAACTCGCGCACGAATGTCGACGCGCCAGCTCTCGCGACGGCGTGCTCGGTGCCGCCACGCTGAGGGTACGTCGCGCCTTGGACGGGTCGTCGGAGCCGACGCCCGCGCCGCCGCCTTCATCGTCGAACACGCTCCACCCGCCTGCGGGCGTGAGCGGATTCGCGTCGTCGAAACCATCGATTGAACGGAGGCACGCGTGGTCGCAGAGCGCCAACAGGACAAGCGGCTCTTCCTCGCCTATCAACGCACCCGCGATCAGCGTGCACGCGCCGCGCTGGTCGAGCGATACATCCCGCTCGCGCGCAGCCTGGCCCGACGGTACCGGCGCGGCCCGGAGCCGCTCGAGGACCTCGAGCAGGTCGCCAGCCTTGCGCTCGTCAGGGCGGTCGACGGGTTCGACGCCACGCGTGACATCGCCTTCTCCTCCTACGCGGTGCCGAGCATCGTCGGCGCGATCAAACGCCACTTCCGCGACCACGGCTGGTCGCTGCACCTCCCGCGCGACCTCCAGGAGCTCGCGCTGCGCGTCGAGCGCCTCAGCGAGGACATGGCCGGCGCGAGCGGCACGCTGCCGAGCGCGCTCGAGCTCGCCGAGCACGCCGGCGTTCCCGTCGAGGACGTGCTCGAGGCGCGCGAGGCGTACCGCGCGCTGCACGCCGTCTCGCTGGACCAGCCGCGGCGCTCGGAACTCGACGACGGCGACTCGCTCGTCGACACGCTCGCGGCCGAGGACCTCGACATCCCGGGTGCAGTCGACCGGGTCATGCTCGACTCGCTGCTCGCGACGCTCGACCCACGGAGCGAGCAGATCGTGCGCCTGTACTACCAGCAGGACCTCACCCAGGCCGAGATCGGCCGGCAGCTCGGCTACTCCCAGATGCACGTCTCACGGCTGCTCCGGCAGGCGATCGCCCAACTCGCGAGCACCGCCGACAACGGGAAGCGCGAGGCCCTGCCGTCCCCGGACCGGGCGCTCGCCTGAGACACGCGCCGATGCGCCAACTCCAGCGAGCGATGTCGGATTTCTAGCACCGGTTGCGATGCGAGGCCCCGGGCGGGGGAAGCCTCAAGGCCTGGCGCCGTGGCCGTGCTCCGGCTGCGCCGTCAATCGACTCGAAGGACGCGCACCGTACGCGACGGTGTCGCAGCCCTCGCCATGAACGTGGCCTGACGCCCCCTCGCACGGGGAGGGCGTCGCCGTCCTCCCCTCAGGAAAGGGAACCACCTTGAGCAGCTACGAGACCAGCACGGCCGGCCCGGCCGGCGGAGACCCGGATACGGGCAAGGCGCAGGAGGCGGCCCAGGTCGCCCAGGAGAAGGCGCAGGAGGCCAAGGGCAAGGCGCGCGACCGCGTCCGCACCGAGGTCGACACGCGCTCCACGCAGGCGGGCGAGCAGGCGGAGAGCGTCGCGCAGGACGTGCGCTCCGTCGGCGAGCACCTGCGCAGCCAGGGCAAGGACAAGCCCGCGGAGCTCGCCGACAAGGCGGCTGAGCAGGTCGCGCAGGTCGGCGACTACCTCAGGCGCTCCGACGGTGACGCGATCCTGCGGGATGCGGAGCGGCTCGGGCGCGACAAGCCGTGGGCCCTCATGGCCGGCGGGATCGCGCTCGGCATCGCCGCCTCGCGCTTCCTGAAGGCCTCGAGCAGCCGTCG
>JAXDGC010000275.1:0-2536 GCA_034665245.1 Solirubrobacteraceae bacterium
CGTGCGCGAGGCGCGCATGGCCGGGTCGCTCAGCCATCCCAACATCGTCACCGTCTACGACTACCTCGCGCACGAGGGCACCCCGTACATCGCGATGGAGTACCTCGCGCGCGGGTCGCTCCGGCCCCATGTCGGCGGGGTGTCGCTGGCTCAGCTCGGCGGCGTCCTCGAGAGTCTGCTCGCCGGCCTGAGCCGGGCGCACGCAGACGGCATCGTCCACCGCGACCTCAAGCCTGAGAACCTCCTGGTCGCGGACGACGGCCGGATCAAGATCGCGGACTTCGGCATCGCCACGGTCACGGACGAGCTGCGCTTCGCGAGCCGGATCACGGTCACCGGCACGACCATCGGGACGCCCGAGTACATGGCGCCCGAGCAGGCGATGGGGAAGGCCGTCGGGCCCGCCACGGACCTCTACTCGGTCGGGATGATCGCGCTGGAGCTCGCGACGGGCCGGCTGCCCTTCGACGAGGAGGAGTCGCAGATCGCCGTCTTGATGAGGCAGATCAAGCAGCCCACGCCGTCGGCCCGCAAGCTCGACCCCGACGTCGACCCCGCCATCTCGGACTGGATCGAGCGAATGGTGGTCAAGGATCCAGCCCGACGCCCGCCATCCGCGGCGCTCGCGTGGACGGAGCTCGAGGAGATCCTGATCGAGCGTCTCGGCGCGCGCTGGCGGCGCGACGCGCTCCTCGCCTTGCCGGTCGGGGACGCCGGTCTGCCTGACGAGGCCGCCGCCACGCCGTCCACGGCGCCGATGGCGATCGCCCCCACCCCGCTCGCCCCGCTCGCCGCCACGATCCTGCCCAGCCGGCCGGTTGTCGCGGCCGCGCCGCGCCCTCCGCGCGCGAGAGTCCCGCTCGTCCGCCGTGTCACGCGCGTGAGGCGCACGCTGCTCGCCGCCGTGCTCGTGGGCGGGCTCGCCTTCGCGGCGCTGGGCGGCGGCGGCACGGGCGCCACGCCGTCGACGCCCGCCGGCAGCTCTCGCTCCGGCGCCGGCCTCCCTTCCGCGGCCGGTCCGGCCGCGCCGCCCGCCGGCTCGTCCGGCTCGACCGGCGCGGCGCCGGTATCCGGCCCCGCGTCCTCCGCGGCGAGCCCGGCGCCACGGCAGCCCGCGCCGGCGAGCGGCGTGGGCGACTCCCGATCGGACGATCCGAGTGACGACGCGCCCGACGGGGGCGAGCCCTAGGGGTTCACGGTCGGCAGCACGCGGGCGTGCGCTGCGCGGCCCGCGACGCGGACCGCCGCATCGAAGCGCCGCCCGCCGGCGAACTCCTGCGCGTAGCTCGGCTCGCGAAGACTCGCCACCTTCACGACGTCGCCGGTGTGGGGCGCGCCGATGAACCTGTCACCCCCGAGCGATATGCCGACGTGGTGCACGTCACCGCTCGCGTTGCGGAAGAACACGAGGTCGCCCGGCAGCAGCTTGCCGCGACTGACCGCCTTGCCGCCGGGCGCGAGGATCTGCTCCTCCGTGACGCGCGGGAGCTTGATGCCGGCCCGTGCGTACGCCCACTGCACGAGGCCTGAGCAGTCGAACCCGGTCTTGGGTGAGGCGCCACCCCAGACGTAGCGGACGCCGAGTTGGTGCTCGGCCGCGGTCAGCGCGGCGAGCGCGTGGGGCCCGGCGGTCATCGAGGCGGAGTCGACCACGCCCGCGGCCAGCTCGGCGCCATCGCCCGCGCCCTTGCCGTCGCCGGCCTTGCGCAGCAGCTCGCGCGCCTCCTCGAGACGGAGCTGGTAGCGGCCTCGATACTGGGCCGCCGGTCGCTCGACGTCGGCGATCCACTCGCCGTAGTGAGCCTCGCCCATGGGCAGGCCGCGACGCTGACGGTCCTGCTTCACCCGCTCGGCCGAATCCAGGAACCACTGCAGCTGGAGCTTCGGCTTGCCGGCATAGCCCGCGTAGGGGCCGCTGTCCCAGACGCTGGCGCGCATCTGGAAGAACCCGAGCGAGTCGGCATCGCCGTGGTCGGCGTTCGTCATCCCCGACTCGACGAGCGAGGCCATCACGGGCAGCTCCGGCGGGAGGCCGCGCCGCCGGGCCTCGCCGCCCATCCACGCGGCCAGCTTCTCGGACGCGGCGCCGTCGCCGGGGTAGTCGATCGCCGCACCGCCGAGCTGCGACCCGCCGGGATCGGCTTCGCCGCCGCCCGAGCTGTCGGAGCTCCCGTCGCCCGAGCTGTCGGAGCTCTGGTCGGTGGCCTGGGCGTCCGAGTTGTCGTCGTGGCTGTCAGGGTCCTCGCCGCTGTCCCCGTCGCTGACGTCCGGGCCCTCGTCGCCCGGGTCATCGGGCTCATCCGGCTCATCCGGCTCGTCCTCGTCGGGTTCGTCCTCGTCGGGCTCGTCGTCCTCGCCGTCCGGCGGCTCGGGCGCGGCGTGCTCCACCGCAGCGGCGGGAGCGGCCCTCTGATCGGCCATCGCGTGGCCCTGCCGCGGCGTCGCGGCCTGCGCCTCCTCGACGTGTGGCAGCAGGGCGCCGAGACCCGGGACGACGTGCTCGGAGAACGCCATGATCGCGGCGCCCTCGACGGCG
>JAXDGC010000276.1:0-9431 GCA_034665245.1 Solirubrobacteraceae bacterium
AGGCGAGCCGCCCGTACATGCCCGACGAGTAGGTGCGCATCGGCATGTCCATGAACTCCTCGAGCTCGGCGAACGCGACGATGTCGTCGTACTTCTCGGCGAGCAGGTCGCGCTTGAGCCCCGCGGCGAGGCCACCGAGCACGACGTTCTCGCGGCCGGAGAGGTTGCGGTTGAAGCCGACGCCGAGCGCGAGCAGCGTGCTCACGCGGCCGTGGACCTCGACGCGGCCCGCGGTGGGCGGCAGGATGCCGGCGATCGTGCGCACCAACGTCGACTTGCCGGCGCCGTTGGCCCCGACGATGCCGAGCACGGTCCCGTGCGGCACGTCGAAGGTGACCCCGCGGACCGCCTCGATCTCGCGCACGACGCGCTCGCGGCGCCCGAGGCGCAGCATCGTCGAGCGCAGGGTCGGCGCGCGCTCGAAGCTCGTCCGGTAGGTGACCGAGACGTCCTCGACGCTGACGGCGGTGCGCTCAGAGACGGACAGCGAACTCACGCTCCCGTGACATGAAGAACAGCCCGGCGACGACGAACAGCCCGATGCCCCAGGCGAGGCCGAGCAGCATCGCCCCCGCGTCGGGCGCATGTCCTCGGTTCAGGACGTCGCTCCAGGCCGTCAGCAGGCCGCCGAGCGGGTTGATGTCGAGGATGAACTTGTAGCGGTGGGGGACGCTCTCGGCGTAGTAGAGGACGGGCGAGATGTAGAGCCAGATACGCAGGATGTAGGGCAGGAAGCTCGAGAGGTCGCGGAAGTAGACCTGCGCCGCGGCGACGAGCATCGCCAGCCCGCACGCGAGCAGCACGAGCAGCGCGACGATCGGCAGCGCCCACAGCAGGTGCGGCCCGATCGGCAGCCCGGAGAGGATGTGCACGGGCGTGTAGACGACGATCGTGGGCAGGAAGCGCATGAACGCCGTGATCACCGCCGACAGGGGCAGCAGCGCGCGCGGGAAGGCGGAGTTGAGGATCAGCCGGCCGCCCTTCGTCACCGACTTCACCCCGACCGAGATCGAGTTGTGGATGAAGTAGAACGCGAACAGCCCGCCCATCAGGTGCGCGAAGAACTTCGGGTCGTGCGACCCGTGGGCCCGCAGGATGTCGACCAGGAGGAAGTAGACGAACGACAGCAGCAGCGGATTGAGCACCAGCCAGAGCTGGCCGAACGCGGTGTCGAAGTGCTGCTCCCGCAGCTGCGTCCGCGACAGCTCGACCGCGAACTCGCGGCGCCGCCACAGCTCGCGCAGGTAGGAGCCCAGCGGCGGGAGGCCGACGGAGTGCGGCACGTAGACGTGCCGCTGGCCGGTGAACTCGTCCTCGCGGCGCCCGCGGGACGGCTTGGGAAGGGTCGGGATGCTCATCGGTGGCGCACTCAGGCTAGAAGCTCACATGATCGGGGGTCGACCGGCGCGGGTCATGCGCCAGAGCGTGCGCGCGCTGAGAGTGTTGCGCTCGCCCCCGGGGCCGCGCAGCCCGTCCCGGTACCCGCGCAGCGCCTCGCGTGCGTCCCGGCGCGAGCGCAGCCGCGGCAGCGAGCGCAGCGCGAAGCTCGCCACGTAGACGATCCCGAGCGGAAGCGGCAGGTGGCGGCGGGCCAGCCACATCCGGTTGCGCGCGCCGAAATAGAAGGTGTAGTCATGCGGCGTACCGGTCGGCGACGGGTGCAGCGCGACGATGTCACCCGCGTACGCCACGCGGTGGCCCGCGTCCATCACCCGCCAGCCCAGGTCGATGCCCTCGTGCACGAAGCGGAAGTCTCCGGGCCAGCCGCCGACCGCATCGAACACGCTGCGCCGCATCGCCACGGCACCCTCCCAGACCACGGTGATCTCGCTCGAGCGCGAGCGGTCCCCGACCCGCAGCCGCGGCACCCAGTCGCGCGCCGAGGGGCCCCCGTCGCGCGGGGCGACGCGCAGCTGCAGCAGGCCGAGCTCCGGGTCCGCCTCGAAGCGGCGCGCGACGCCGGCGAGCGCGTCCGGCGCCGCGAGGCTGGCGTCGTCGTCGAGGAAGAACAGCAGCTCCCCGCGGGTATGGGGCACGCCGAGGTTGCGCCCGGCCGGGATCCCGAGGTTGTCCGGCGAGCCGACGCCGCGCACGCCGTCGGGCAGCCCGGCCGGCTCCCATTCGTTGCCGACCACGACGACGTCGAGCTCGACACCGCGCTGGGCGAGGAGTGAGTCCAGCGCGCGCCGCAGGTCCTCCGGCCGGCGGCCCATGGTCAGCACGACGCAGCCGAACTTCACCGCAGGCGGCTCGAGGCGAGGATGGCGATCAGGTGCCCGGCCGCCGTGATGGCCGCGATCGGGACGAGCGCCACCACGAGCGCGCGCGTACCGGGGCTGCCGTCGGCGAGCGCGTCGACGATCGCCGCGGCCAGCGCGAGCAGCGACGCCTCGATCGCCACGAAGGCGCGGAAGAACGGGAAGAAGCCGAGCGCGCGGCGCGCCCGCGCGAGGCCCGAGCCGCGCGGCGCGGCGACCGCGACGGTGTCGTCGAACGCCGGCTTGCCGGCCTCCAGCCGCGCCACCGCCACGAGCGCGCTCTCCGTGCGCACGAGCAGCGCGAGCACCGCTGCCAGCAGGCCCAGCGTCGTGTAGCCGCCGATCGCGTCCCAGCCGCCGTCGGCGCGGATCCCGAGGCCGATCGGCAGCAGCGTCTCGGTCAGGTAGTGGCCGAAGCGGTCGAGGTAGATGCCCGCGGGCGAGAACTGCTGCCGCCAGCGCGCGAGCTCGCCGTCGGAGCAGTCGAGCAGGATCTGGAGCTGGATCAGCATCACGACCGCCACGGCGGTCCCGACGCCGGGAACGCTCAGCACGACCGCGGCGAGCACCCCGACCACGACCATCGTCCCCGTCAGCAGGTTCGGCGTCACCCGCGTGGGCAGCAGCCGGCGCGTCAGGTACGGCGAGTAGCGCCGGACGTAGAGCTTGCCCGCCCAGTGCTCGCCGGAGTTGCGCTCGAAGATCCGCGCGGGCTGCGCGACCGCCCGCAGCTCAGCGATCGTAGGCGTCTGAGTACGCGCGGACACGCTCCCTCACCTCCTGCTCGGAGAGGTCGAGGTGCTCCAGGATCGTGTAGCGGTCCGGGCGCGTCGCCGGCGCATGGACGACGGCCTCCGAGAACTGCTCGACCGAGAGGCCGAGGTCGCGCGGGGTGCGGGGGAGGCTGTGGCGGGTGAGGCAGGCGTCGATGTCGCGGGCCATGACCTCGGCTCCGCGCAGCCAGGACGTGAACAGGCTGCCGACGCCGGCGAGCTCGCCGTGGTGCGCGGTGCCCGGGTAGAGGTGGTCGATCGCGTGGAGGATCTCGTGATCGCCGCCCGAGCACGGGCGCGAGGAGCCGGCGGTCGCCATCGCGAGCCCCGACAGCACGAGCGCCTCGGCGAGCGCGATCAGGAAGTCGTCGTCCTCGATGCCGTCGTGGCGGTGGAGCAGGGCGGTCGCCGCCGTCCGGGCGAAGGTCACCGCGAGGCCGTCGACCGGTTCCGCGCGCTCCTGCGCCGCGAGCCACCAGTCCGCGATCGCCGTCAGGTTGGAGACGACGTCGCCGATCCCCGAGCGGCGCATCCGCGGCTCGCTGGCGCGCACGTAGTCGAGGTCGACGACGACCGCGATCGGCATCTGCACGCCGAAGGAGGCCTTGCGGCCGTGCTCCTCGAGCGAGGACACCGGCGAGGCGATGCCGTCGTGGGCGAGGCTCGTCGCCACCGCGACCATCGGCAGCCCGCTGAGGGCCGCGGCGTGCTTGGCGGTGTCGAGCGTCCTGCCGCCGCCGATCCCGACGACGGCGTCGAAGAAGCCCGTGCGCAGGCGCGCGCGCAGGTCCGTCGCCGCCTCGACCGTGCCGCCCTCGACCATCCAGATGTCGGCGTTGGAGAGCTGCGGGCGCAGGACCTCCGCGATCTCCTCGCCCTGGCCGGGGCCGACCGCGATCGCGACGTGGCCGCCGCTCGAGATCCGGCGGTCGGCGAGCAGCGGGGCCAGCCCCGCCACCGCGCCGGGGCCGATGTCGATGGCCAGCGGGACGCCGACCATCCGGCTCAGCAGCGCCACGCCACCTCCCGCGCCGCCTCGAGGTCGGCCTGGTCGTCGACCTCGACCCACTCGAGGCCGCCCACCGACGCCACCCCGACGCGCCCCCCGCGGTCGGCGTACTCCTGGAAGCCGTCCTCGTAGTACAGCCCGGGGTCGCGCCGCCAGGTCGCCTCGAGCGCCTCGGCCAGCCCGTCCGCGGCCTCCGGCTCGATCAGCGTCAGCCCCATGTACTCGCCCGCCGCGGCGGCCGGGTCGTGCGCCTTGTTGATGCCGCACAGCAGCCCGTCTGCGTCGAGCAGGACCTTCATCTCCTCCTCGCCGAGCGGCTTCGCGTCGTCGAGCGCGATCACGATCTCGGCGTTGCCTCGGCCGGCGAGCAGGCGCTCCTCGATCTCGGGCGGGTGGACCGTGTCGCCGTTGCACAGCAGCACTCCCTGAGCGAAGTACCGGCGCGCGCACCACAGCGAGTAGGCGTTGTTCCACTCCTCCGCCTTCGGGTTGAAGACGAGCTCGAGCTTGACGTCGTGACGCTCCTCGAGCGCGGCCTGGCGCTCGGAGACGCGCTGGGCCGCGTAGCCGGTGACGACCACGACCGTCTCGAGCCCCGCGCGCCGCAGGTTGCCGAGCGCCACGTCGAGGATGGTGCGGTCGCCGTCGACCGGCAGCAGCGTCTTGGGGAGATCCTGCGTGAGCGACTCGAGGCGACGCCCGGCGCCGGCCGCGAGCACCATGCCGATCATTCGGCCTCATCCTCCTCGTCGTCGTAGACCGGCGGCTGGGCGCGCCCGATACGGCGCCACTCGACGATCGTCTCTCCGACGAACAGCAGGGCGATCGCCGCCGCCATGACGAAGAAGCCGGCCGGCAGCGCGCCCGCGAGCAGCAGCACGCACGCGACGAGCAGCCGCCCGTCCCAGCCACCGCCGGCCACCCGCACCCGGGACGGCAGCGCGACGCCGCGGTGGCGCAGGCCGTAGACGACGTCGTAGTGGTGGTAGGCGAGCGCGCACAGCAGCGCGAACGCCGCCGGCAGCGAGGACGAGCCCGCGACGGCGGCGATCCAGAGCAGGCCGCCGTACTCGATCGCGCGCAGCGTGGGCGGGACCGCCCAGCGCAGGGGGTCGGTCAGCGGGCGAGCGCTCGCGAGGCCGCCGACGAGCACCGCCCACGCGATCGCGCCGACGACCACGCCACGCGGCGCGGCGTCTCCGGTGGCGACGATCGCGATCACGGCGGGCAGGCACGCGGCGAGCAGCGGCGCGATCGCCGGCACTCGCCACGCCCCACCGGCCGCAGCGCCGATCGCGGCGGCGATCGGCCCGTCGTCGCGGGCGAGCTCGAGCACGCTCGGGCGTTCCGTGGGCACGGTCGTCGCGCTCATGCGGTCAGCGACCGGAGGGTCCGGCCGATCGAGACGTAGACGGCCGCGAACGCTCCCCAGGCCAGCAGGACGACGAAGACGGTGCGGGGGGAGAACAGCGCCGCGGTGAGGGAGATCGCCGCAAAGCGCTCGCCGATCGGAAACGCGATCACCTTCTTCACCCAGACGACCTTCGGGTAGCGGTCGCCCGCGAGCCACAGCGACGCCAATCGCCGCCGCGCGCTCGGCGAACGGGCCGGCTGCGCGGCGCGTGGCGCTCTCGCCGGCCGGTCCGACGAAGCCTCGATCGGGGGTTGCGGCGCGACCCCGATCATCTCCTCCCGCGCCGCGGGGAAGGTGAAGTCGATCATGTGACGCGTCGTCTGCAGCGCCAGCATCGCGCCCGCGAGCAGCCACACGGGGTCGCCTGCGCGGCTCGCGCCGATCGCGAGGCCGGCGTAGACGAGGTACTCCTTGCCGCGGTCGAAGATCGAGTCCAGCCATGCCCCGAGATTGGAGAACGTCCGCGTGTAGCGCGCGAGCTGGCCGTCGACGCAATCCAGCGTGAACGCGAGCTGCAGGAGGATCGCGCCCGCCACCAGCCCCGGGCGCTCGCCGCCGGCGAACGCCGCGGCGGCGAGCACCCCGACGACGAGCGAGATCGACGTCACCTGGTTGGGCGTGAGCCCGCGCCGGGCCGCCCAGCGGGCGATGTACTTCGAGTACGGCGAGACGAAGAACGTCGTGAAGAAGCCGTCGGACCCCTTGACCGCCGCGTCGAGCCTCGCCTTGTCCTCGTCGTGCGCCTCGATCTGCGTCGCGGCGTCCGCGAGCGCGGCCGCCGACAGCGGGCGCGCCCAGAACATGGTGCGCAGCCGCGCCGTGCTCACGTGCGCCCCCGCGCGCACGAGGCCGACGAGCAGCAGCGCCGTGACGTCATCGGCGGCGCTCGCGCGGCGGCGCTCGAGCTCGGCGGCGTCCCCGGGCGGGAGCTCGCGGGTCTTGTCGGCGAGCTCCTGCTCCCAGTCCGGCGGCGGCCCAGGGTCGACGAGCCCCGCAAGCCGCTCCGCGACCGCGACGACCTCGGACCGGTCGGCGGCCGCGACCTTCAGCACGCCGAGGAAGGTGTCGGTCGGGTGGTGGACGGCGTGGTAGGGCGAGGCGGCCGAGACGATGCGCCCACGGCGGGCGCGCATGCGGAACGCGAAGGGCCGCGCGATCGTGCCGCCGGTGCTGAGGATCGCGGTCGCGACGCGCGCGTCGGCCAGCAGCCCGGCGAGGGCCTCGCGCTGGGTGATCACGTCGGCGTAAGCGACCACGAGCGCCCCGTCGGCGGTCGCGGCGAGGCGGCCGATCGCGCGCAGGTCGTCGGCCGCGCGCTCGCTCGTGTGCACCTCGACAGGGCCGCCGACCGCAGCTTCGATCGCCGCCTTCCAGGCGGGTCGGGTGAGGACGTGGATGCGCTCCACCCCGAGGCCGGAGAGCTGATCGACCAGCCGGCCGACCAGGCTCCCGCTCTCCCACGGCTGCGCGGCGGCGGGCACCCCGCCGTCCGCCGCGGCGGTCGCGACGAGCACGGCGGTCGAGCCCGCGTCGACCGGCAGCGAGCCCTCCCGGGGGCGCGCGCCCGGCCCGGCCTCTGTCTCCGTCACGGCGCTGATCACGGCGCGCAGGGTATCCGCGGCGAGTTCAGCCCGACCGCGCGAGCTCGGCGAGCAGCGCCGCCCACTGCGCGCCGATCGCCTCCGGGTCGTAACGGCGCGCGGACTCGACCGCCGCCGCGCCGACCGCGCGACGCCGCTCCTCGTCCCCGGCGAGCGCGACGAGCGCGCGCGAGAGCGCGTCGACGTCGCCCTCCCCCACGAGGACCCCGTCGCGGCCGTCGTCGATGATCTCGCCCGGTCCGCGCGGGCAGTCGAAGGACACCACCGGCAGGCCCTTGCTCATCGCCTCGACGACCACGATGCCGAAGCCCTCGAAGCGCGAGGAGAGCGCGAATATCGACGCCTGCGAGAGCGCCTCGCCGAGATCGCGCGTCGGGCCCATGAGCAGCACGTCGTCGTAGAGGCCGAGCTCCATGATCTGCCGCCGCAGCGCGGCTCGCCGCGGGCCACGGCCGTAGATCCGGAGCCGCCAGCCGGGGTGTGCGTCGGCGACCGCCTTGAACGCCGCGATCAGAAGGTCGAAGCCCTTCTGTGAGGTGAGCCGTCCCGCGGCCACCACGACGGGGCGGTCGAGACGCGCGCGCTCGCCCGCGAGCGCGGGGACCGCATTGGGCAGGCGCACGATCCGCGTCGGCGCGCCGGCGAGCGCTCGCTCGTAGTCGCGCCGGTCGTCCTCCGTGAGCACCGCGAGCGCGTCGAGGTCGCGGTAGCGCCGGAGGATGTCGCGGGCCAGCCCGCGTCGGTGGGCTTGGAAGTTCATGTGCTCCTGCGCGACCGTCACGACGCCGGGCCTGCCGAGCGCCGCCGCGAGCAGGTTGAAGCTCGGGCGCGTGCCGATCACGATGCCGCCGCGCATCGCGCGCAGCCGCCGCACGAGCAGCGCGTCGGTCCAGAGGCTGCACCACGGGTAGGCGTAGTCGTCGGGGTGGACGAGCACGCTCGGGAGCCGGCGCAGGAGCCGCGCCGCGAGCCCGCCACGCCGGTGACCCGGGCGCTGGTCGTCGACCACGGAGACCTCGACGCCCTCCGGGAACGCGAAGAACGGCCGATCGCCCCGGCGCACGACGCTGACGACCTCGACGGAGCGGTGCTCGACGAGGCTTCCGGCCAGGCTCGCCGCGGCGCGGATCGTGCCGCCCATCCCCCACGCGTGCAACAGCAGGATGCGCACGTCGCGGCCGTCTCCCTCGCCGCCACGATCGCGGGCGGCCCCGCGCGCCGCGAGCCGCAGCGCGATCCGGTGCACGAGCACCGCGGGCGGCCCGAGCACGCGCCGCGCGAGACGTGGCCGGTCGTCCTCCTCGAGCGGCTCCGCGGACGGGCGCTCCGGCTCACCGTCCACCTGCAAGCGCACGGAGAGGTTGTTCTCGATCGTGTAGTACGGCTGCACGCGACGGCCGCCCACCACGACGGAGGGGTATTCGGTCGCCTCGCCGCGGTTGGCGACGCCGTCGAGGTGAGTGCCGAGCCGGTAGTCGCGGCGACCGGCCTCGAGCCGCAGGTTCCAGACGTCGCGCTGCCCGCCCGGCAGCGCCAGCTCCGCGAGGTCGAGGCGAGCGGAGAAGCGCTCGCCCTCGACCGTCGCCGGGGCGACGACCTCCATCACGTCACCGCGGCGCCGGGCGAACAGGTACGCCGGCTCGCTCGGCTCGGCCCGCACGGTGCCCTCGACGTGGAGCGTGCCGCTTTCCACCCGCAGCCGCGTGACCTCCGCGTGCGGCGGCTGCGGCCTGGCCTCCACGATCAACGCGCCGCGCTCCGCCCGCGCGACGGTGAACCGGTAGACGCCCGCCGGCGTGCCCAGGACGGCGGTGGCGTCTGCCTGCTCGCCGCCCGCCTGCGCTTCGAGCTCCCAGCTCGCCGGGCCACCGCCGGCCGGGACCAGGTCCCTCAGGTCGAGCAGCGCCTCGCCGCCGCGCAGCGGGGCGGTACGCCGCTCGCCGGACTCACGCTCGACGAAGGCGATCTCGCCGTCGCCGCCGCTCCCGCCCACGAGCAGGCGACTGCGCTCGATGATCTCGACGCGGCGAGCGAGCAGCGCCGCGCCCGCAACACGTCCGCTGGCCACGCCGCGTAGCGTACCCCCCGACCGTGTACTACCGGGACTTCCTGGGCCGCATCCACGAGGTGCTCGAGCCCCCCACCTATCTCGAGATCGGCGTTCGCAACGGCGACAGCCTCGCGCTCGCCCGCTCGCCCGCGATCGGCATCGACCCGGCCTACCGCCTGAAGGTCGCGCCGCGGCCGCAGACGAAGCTGTTCCCGGTCACGAGCGACGACTTCTTCGAGCGCGCCGAGCCGCTGCTCACGTTCGGCGGCCGCCGCGTCGCGTTCTCCTTCATCGACGGCATGCACCTGTCGGAGTTCGCGCTGCGC
>JAXDGC010000277.1:0-3274 GCA_034665245.1 Solirubrobacteraceae bacterium
AGCGCCTCCGCGAGGCGATGGTCTCCGAGCTCGGTCGCGTCGTAGACGTCTATGAGGAGCAGGTGGCGATGCCGCTGCCCGAGAAGTTCCCCAAGCCGACCCGTGTCCACAACCACCAGGGCGAGCCCTGCCCGCGCTGCGAGCGCGTGCTCGAGGCCGTCTTCTACGAGGATTACGTCATGACCTACTGCCCGCACTGCCAGACCGAGGACCGCGTGCTCAAGGACCGCCGGCTCTCGAGGTTGCTCAAGTGATCGCGGAGGGAGAGCGCGCCCCCGACTTCACGCTGCCCGACCAGGACGGCGAGCCCGTCACGCTGTCCGGCCTCGCCGGCCGCCCCGTCGTCCTCTACTTCTATCCAAAGGCCGACACACCCGGCTGCACCACGCAGGCCTGCGGCGTCCGCGACCACCTCCCCGCCTACGAGGAGACCGGCGCGGTCGTGCTCGGCGTCTCGCCGGACCCGGTGGACGCGGTCAAGAAGTTCCACGACAAGCAGGGGCTGAACTTCACCCTGCTCGCCGACGCCGACCACGCGGTCTGCGACCTCTACGGCGTGTGGGCCGAGAAGTCGATGTACGGCAGGACGTTCTGGGGTGCCCTGCGCTCCACGTTCGTCATCGACCCGGACGGCACCGTTGCCACCGTGATCCCCAAGGTCTCGCCGAAGACGCACGACGAGGTCGTCCTCGCCGCCCTGTCGGAGTTGGCCGCCGCTTAGTCCTCCGCCGGCCAGAAGTCCTGCAGCATCTCGGCGTCCTTGTTGTCGGTGTTGGGGGCGCCGATGGCGATGATCTCCGCGCCGTCGGGGCCGGCCTCCATCCCGCGCGGCACGGAGCCGGGGACACGGATGGCGTCGAACTGCGCGAGCTCGACGATGTCGTCGCCGGCCTTCACGCGGGCGCTCCCGGAGATCACGATGTAGACCTCCTCCTGCTCGGCGTGCTTGTGGCCGAACGGCAGCCGGAAGTCTGGTGCGATGCGGAAGTAGCTGACGCCCGAGTTCTCGAGGCCGAGCGGCTTGCGCGCGTACCGCGCTTCGATGTTCGGCGCGAAGCCGAACTTGGGCGCCATGTCCTCGACGTCCTGTTTCAGATTGAGCTTCGTGTAAGTGGGCATATGCCTAGGGTTCCCCGCCATGTCCCTTCCGGCTCCTGATTCGAACTCGACCGCGCTCGTCACCGGCGCGTCCTCCGGCATCGGCGCGGCGATGGCGCGCCAGCTCGCCGAGCGCGGGCACGGCGTGACGCTCGTCGCACGCAACGAGGATCGCCTGCGCGCGCTCGCCGAGGAGCTCTCCGGCGACCACGGCGTCCGCGTCGAGGCGGTCGCCTGCGACGTCACCGACCCGGCCGCGCGCGACCGTCTGCAGGCTCAGGTCGACGGGTTCGGGCTGCGGGTCGACGTGCTCGCCAACAACGCCGGCTTCGGGACCTACAAGGCGTTCGCCGAGATCCCGCGCGAGCGCCTGCTCGAGGAGGTGCGCGTCAACACCGAGGCCGTGGCCGACCTGACCGCCCGCTGGCTGCCGGGGATGGTCGAGCGCGGGGCCGGCGCGGTGCTGGTGACCGCCTCGACGGCCGGCTTCCAGCCGCTGCCCGGCAACGCGCTGTACGCCGCCGTCAAGAGCTTCGCGCTCTCCTTCGCCGAGGCGCTGCATCACGAGGTCAAGGGCCAGGGCGTGTCGGTCACGGCGCTGTGCCCGGGGCCGGTCAAGTCGGGGTTCCAGGACGCCTCAGGCGCCCACGACTTCGCCTCCGGGCTGCCCAAGCCGCTGTGGCGCACGCCCGAGCAGGTCGCCGCCGCGGGGCTTCGGGGCCTCGAGCGGGGCAAGCGCGTGGTCGTGCCCGGCATGCCGAACCGCATCCTCGCGGCGGTCGGCCGCTTCTCGCCGCGGCCGGTCGTGCTGCGGGTGATGGACTCGACCTAGGGCCTTAGCTCAGCGCGGAGGCGAGCTTGTGGTGGCGCAGCTGCTCCGGCGGCGCGCCGTGTAGCAGCCAGTTGCCGTCCTCGCGACGCGAGAGGGCGCCGCCGCGGCCGAGCTCGCCGAGCGCCGTGGTCACGGACGGGCGGTGCGCGCCCACGAGGTCGGCGAGCCGCTGGTGGCCGAGTGGCAGCGGGACCACGATGCCGTCGGGCGTCACGCGGCCCCATCGCTCGGCTAGGTGCCAGAGCGTGAGCAGGATCCGGTCGTCGACGCGCTGGTGGTGGGAGATCGCGAGCGCGACCGCGAGATGGTGAGCCCGCCGCGTACCGCGGTTGAAGAGCTCGACGCCCAGCGCCGGCCACGGCACGATGCGCTTCACCAGCCCGTGGTCGAGCACGGCGAGCGTCGTCTCCTCGAGCACGGTCCAGCCGACCTCGGCCTGCACGTGCGAGCCCTCGGCGTCCCACGCCCACGGCCGGAGCACGTCGCCGTGCCCGAGCAGCTCGCAGCAGCGACGGCCCATCACGTCGACCTCGCGCGCCATCAGCCCTTCGACGATCAGGAAGCCACGGTGGTGGGAGTCGCGCTCGAGCGCCGCACTCGCGTCCCAGACGCCCGGCGAAAGCCGCGACACGCGCGCGAGCGCCTCGCGTTGCGCGGACTCGTAGTCGCGCTCGTCGAGCAGCTCGCCGAGGTCGGGATCCGCGTCGACGAGCGAGATGGCCTTGTCGCCCATCCCCGCTTCCTACCCGTCGCCATGCATGTCCGCGCACGTACGTCGGCGCGCCGACGGCGCCGATGGTCCACCCCGGGATGCGGCCTACGTTCGACGAGTGACCGAGCCACCGGACAAGGGAGAGGCCATGACCGCGGCGCACACGCCCCGCTTCGAGATCCGCCCCACGACGATCGGCGGCGCGAGCGCGATCGCGCTCAGCGGTGACCTCGACATGGAGACGGGGCCGCGGTTCACCGACGAGGTCGAGATGGCCGTGTGGGGCACGGTCGGCGCGTTCGTCCTCGACCTCAGCGGGGTGACGTTCCTCGACTCCTCCGGGATGCATGCGCTGCTGCGCGCCCGCGCGTACCTGGCCCGCGAGGATCGCCCGCTCGTCCTCGTGTGCCCGCCCGGGCCGGCGCGCCGCGTGCTCGACCTCGCGAGCGTGCTCGACACGTTCGCCGTCTACGCCTCGACCGAGGCAGCGGCGGCCGCTCTCGTGCCTGCCGACGACTAGAATCCCGCGCCGCATGGCGGTTCTCAGCGGCATGATCCGGCCCACCGGCCAGACTCGCTGAGCGGGCGCGTAGGCTCAGGCCGTGTCGGCCTTCTTCCACGCCGTCGGCGAC
>JAXDGC010000278.1:0-5733 GCA_034665245.1 Solirubrobacteraceae bacterium
ACGGTCCGCTTGCTTCCACCGAGCACGACACAGAAGCCGGAACGTGCAGGGTTATCTTGGATGGCGAGACCCGGACTCGAACCGGGGACACCACGATTTTCAGTCGTGTGCTCTACCAACTGAGCTATCTCGCCAGCGCCGCGAAAGGCTAGCGGCTACGTGCCGCCGCCCGGCAGCCTTGCACGTCCCCGGCCCGCCGATTATCTTCGCCCGATGGGTCCTCTGCGTGCTCCGGCGCTGGACCGCTGCGCCGTACCGAGCCGCTCCGCCTCACAACCCCCGCGCGCCCACGGGCCCAGGCCCCACCAGGTGCTCGCGCTCCAGCGCAGCGCGGGCAATCGCGCTGTGTGTGCGCTCCTTGCCCGCGAGCCCAAGTACGGCAGGCGCTGGGGCGAGAAGGCCGGGGAGGCGACCTACCTCGACCTCTCGCCGACCGGCGGCCGGTTGCACCTGCCCGACTATGAGCTGGCCACGTGGGCCGATGGGGAGAACAAGGTCAGAGGGCTGCCGCTCGAGGGCGCGGTGCTCAACAGCCTCAAGCTCGTCAACCCCACGCTGCGGTTCAGCAGCATCACGGGGCGGCTGACCAGCCGCGGGGTGCTGGCCTGGGACACGGGCAACCCGTACCAGAGCCCGACCGAGGTCGACCTCGAAGTGGCCGTCTGGCGCAAGAAGGGCACGCTGCACTTCGACACGACGGCGGAGGCGCTCGGGCTGCAGGGCGAGCTCAAGATCAAGGTCAACCTCCCCAAGCACCCGGACGGCGACCTCGACGATCTGTGGAAGGACCTCGAGGGGGCGCTGCGCAAGGCGGCCCCGAGCCTCAACACGGCTCAGGTCAAGGCTGAGCTGATGGACCTCCTCGGCCGGCTCGTGGCGGGCAAGCTCGACCAGCAGGGCTTCGTCAAGGCGCTGACCGCCTCGGTCAAGCGCCTGGCGAAGGGCGCGTCCTCCAAGCCGCTCGAGAAGGCGCTGTGGACGGCCCTCTCGGAGGTGTTCCCCAAGATCGACGCGAAGATCCGGGTGCGCTCGCCCGTGGGCACGATCACGAAGGGCAGCGGCAGCGCCGAGATCACGCCGGAGGGGCCGCGCGCCAAGCTGACCGTGGGCGGCGTGATCGTCGCCCCGCCGGGCAAGGTCAGCTCGACCCCGGCCCCCGTGCTCGGCGTCTACGGCGAGCGGCTCGAGCTCGGCAAGCGCGTCTCCTTCCAGGCCGGCCTGCTGCAGAAGCTCAACCCCGACGTGTTCGCGAAGCCGGGCGCCACGCTCCCCGAGAAGCTGCCGACGGCGCTGTACGGCGAGTACACGTACACGCGGGAGACCGAGAACGGCTACGAGCTCAGCGTGACCTTCTCGGTGAAGCTCAGCTCGGACGAGCTGGCGGCCATGGGGCGCGGGCCGCAGCCCGCCAACCGCAACGACATGTTCTCCGACCGCGTCCGCGACTCGCTCAAGCCCGGGGGCGGGCGCACGGACTACGGCCAGACGCCCATGGGCGGCGACATCCCGACGATGATCGGCGTCACCATCTCGGGCACGCACGGCATCGGCGAGTAGTACGGCTAGCCATACTCGGGGCGGCCGGGGCGTCTGGTACCCCTTTGGCCATGGCCTCCTCCGTTGTCGCGGGTCGCGACCTCACCAAGCGCTACGGCGAGGGCGACGCCGCCGTCAACGCGCTGCGCGGCGTCTCGCTCGATATCGCCCCCGGCACGTTCACCGCGATCATGGGCCCGTCGGGGTCGGGCAAGTCGACGCTGATGCACGTGCTCGCCGGCCTCGACACGCCCACCGAGGGCACGGTCGACATCGACGGGACCGAGATCGGCAAGCTCGACGACGGGGACCTCACGCGGCTGCGGCGCGACAAGATCGGCTTCGTCTTCCAGGCCTTCAACCTCGTGCCGGTGCTCACCGCCGAGGAGAACATCCGCCTCCCGCTCACGCTCGCCGGCCGCGATGACGCCGGCGGCCGGGTCGCGCGGTTGCTCGAGGCCGTCGCGCTCACCGACCGCAAGACCCACCGCCCCGCCGAGCTCTCGGGCGGTCAGCAGCAGCGCGTCGCCGTGGCGCGCGCGCTCGCCTCCGAGCCCGCGGTGATCTTCGCCGACGAGCCGACGGGCAACCTCGACTCGACGACCTCGGCGGAGATCCTCGGGCTGCTGCGTCGCGCGGTCGACGAGTTCGGCCAGGCCGTCGTCATGGTCACGCATGAGCCGACCGCCGCGGCGATCGCCGACCGCGTGATCTTCCTCGACGACGGCGCCGTGGTGGCCGACGACTCGGGCCTCGACGCCGAGCAGATCCTCGACCGGATGAAGGCCCTGGCGTGACCCGCCTCGCGCTGCGCGGGCTCGCGGCGCGCAAGCTGCGCACCTCGCTGACGATCGTCGCCGTCCTGCTGGGCGTGACGATGATCGCCGGCACGTTCGTCCTCACCGACACGATCCAGCGGGCCTTCGACGACATCTTCAGCGCGCAGACCAAGGGCGCCGACGTCGTCGTCTCCGGCCGCACGAAGGTCAAGTCGGACTTCTCGATGCCGCGGCCGCTCGACGAAGCGCTGCTCGAGCAGATCAAGGGCCTGCCCGAGGTGGCGCAGGCGGCCGGGCAGATCAACGACGTGGCCGCGGTCGTGGGCAAGGACGGCAAGATCGTCAAGACGGGCGGCGCGCCGACGATCGCCGCGACCTACATGCCCAAGCCGTTCGCCGCGGTCGGCATCTCCAAGGGGCGGCCGCCGCAGGGCCCCGACGAGATCGCGCTCGACGCCGCGACCGCCGACAAGGAGGACTTCAAGCTCGGGGACGACGTCACCGTCGCCACGACCCAGCCCAAGCGCCCCTTCAAGCTCGTGGGCCTCGCCACGATCGGGCAGTCGGCCGGGCTCGGCGGTGCGACGTTCGTCGTCTTCGACCTCGCGGCCGCGCAGACGCTGTTCAACAAGCCCGGGAAGGTCGACTTCGCGTTCGTGGCGGGGCGCCCGGGCACCTCGCAGGCGGACCTCAAGCGCCGGATCGCCGCGCTGCTGCCGCCGACCGCCCAGGTGCGCACCGCCCAGCAGGAGGCCGACAAGCTCGGCGAGGACATCCGCCAGGGCCTCTCCTTCCTCACCACCGGGCTGCTCGCCTTCGCCTTCATCGCCGTGCTGGTCGGCGCGTTCCTGATCTTCAACACGTTCTCGATCACCGTCGCGCAGCGCTCGCGCGAGCTCGCGCTGCTGCGCACCCTCGGCGCCACGCGGCGCCAGGTGCTCAACTCGGTGATGCTCGAGGCGCTCACGATCGGCGTGATCGGCTCGGTCGTCGGCATCCTGGCCGGCCTCGGCTTCGCGAAGGCGATCAACGCGCTCTTCAAGGCGCTCGGCATCGACCTCCCGACCACGAGCCTCGTGCTCGAGAGCCGCACGATCATCGTCTGCCTGCTCGTCGGCACGCTCGTCACGCTCGCCGGTGCGCTCGCGCCGGCGCTGCGGGCGACGCGGGTCGCCCCGGTCGAGGCGCTGCGCGAGGCCTCCGCGCCGACGCGCGGCCGCTGGGCGCGGCTGTCGCCGTGGCTCGCCGGCCTGCTGATCCTCGCCGGCGCCGGGCTCGTCGTCGCCGGGCTGCTCGCCAAGGGCGGCGACACCTCGACCAAGCTGCTCGGCGCGGCCGGCGGCGCGGTCATCCTGATCCTCGGCATCGCGCTCATCTCGCCGCGCTTCGTCGGCCCCGCGGCGCGCATCGTGGCCGCGCCGATCGAGCGCTCCTCCAAGCTCGTCGGGCGGCTCGCGCGCGAGAACGCGACCCGCCACCCGGGGCGCACCGCGGTCACCTCCGCCGCGCTTATGATCGGGCTCGCGCTCGTCGTCTTCGTGACGGTCTTCGCCAACGGGCTGCGCGCCTCGATCGAGGACCTGATCGACCGCACGCTCGCGGGCAACATCGCGGTGCTCCATGACGACGGCTTCTCGCCGATCCCGGCGGCGATCGGGCCCGCCGTGGCCAAGGTCCCGGGCGTCGCCGCCGTCTCCTCCTTCAGGGACACGCAGGCCAAGATCAAAGGCGTCGGAGGGACGATCCTCACGCACGCGATCGAGCCCACGACGGTCGGCGCCGTCTACAACTTCGACTGGCAGAAGGGCTCCGACGCGACGCTGGGCACGCTCGGCGACGACGGCGTCCTGCTCGAGAAGGACACCGCGGCCAAGGGCGACTTCAAGGTCGGCGACCGCATCGCCGTCACCGGCCCGAGCGGCAACGTCACGCTGATCGTCCGCGGCATCTACAAGGACAACGCCCTGCTCGGCGGCTTCACGATGACCGGGGCGCCGTTCGACCGCATCGTCGATCAGAAGCGCGTGTCGAGCGTGCTCGTCAAGACCGACAAGGGCGCGAGCGTCCCGGCGGTGCAGAAGCGCGTCACGAAGGCGATCGCCGGCTTCCCCGAGGCGCGCGCCCGCTCCCAGGACCAGCTCAAGAAGGAGAACGGCGACCAGGTCAACCAGATCCTCGCGCTGTTCTACGCATTGCTGGCGATGAGCGTGATCATCTCGGCGTTCGGGATCGTCAACACGCTCACGCTGTCGATCTTCGAGCGCACGCGCGAGCTCGGCCTGCTGCGCGCGGTCGGCATGACGCGCCGCGACGTGCGGCGGATGGTCCGCTACGAGAGCGTGATCACCGCGGTCTTCGGCGCGCTGCTCGGGCTCGTGCTCGGCCTCTTCTTCGCGTTCGTCGTGATCCAGGCGATCGGCAGCGAGGGCCTCACGTTCTCATTGCCGATCGGTCAGATCGTCTCGCTGATGATCTTCGCGATCGTGGTCGGAGTCGTCGCGGCGATCTTCCCCGCGCGCCGGGCGTCGCGGCTCGACGTGCTGCGCGCGCTCGCGTACGAGTGACGGCCTAGCCGGCGGCGGCCCACGCGCGCAGGTCCGGCGCGGGGTCGATCGGCTGCGAGACGTCGGAGGCGTACCAGCCGTCGGGCCAGATCTCGAAGTGCAGGTGCGGGCCGGTGGCGTGGCCGGTCGAGCCGGCCCTCGCGAAGACCTGCCCTGCGGTCAGGGCAGCGCCCTTCGTGACGGTGATCGAGCCGGTCTGCAGGTGCATGAAGACGAAGTCGCGCCCGTCGTCGGCGTGGACCACGACGTAGTTGCCGGCGCCGGACGCCTGGTACGCGCGCCACGAGACGACGCCGCCGCGCGGCGTGGCGATCGGTGTGCCCTCGGCGGTGAGCAGGTCCTGCCCGCGATGCGTGGCCGTGCCGCGGATGGCGCCGAAGGGATCGCCCCAGGTGTAGGCGCCGCGGACGGGGAAGACGCCGCTGCCGATCGCGACCGGGGGCGTGGCCGCGGCGGGGGTGGGAGCCGGCGGCGCGAGCGGCGCGACGACCGTCAAGCTCGAGCGGCCGGAGGCGGTCGCGGTGCGCCGCAGCGTGCGGCCGCTGCGGTCGACGGCGTGCAGGCGGGCGACGTAGTCGCCGGCCGTCAGCACTCCCGGCGGCGGCGTCCACGTCCGCTTGAAGGTGTGGCCCGTGTGCTTCCAGCCCATGCGGATGCGCGCGGCCGGGCGGCGTGCGCCGGCGGGCAGCAGCTCGATGCGCACGCGCGCGCTGCGAGCCACGCCGTCGATGCTGTAGCGGAAGCTCTCCGCGGCGCCGGGCGCGAGTGTGCGCGGCGTGACCACGAAGCGCGAGGCGGTGAGGGCGGGCGCGGCGGTGCCTAAGCCCGCGCCACCGGTCGGCGCGGTGACGGTC
>JAXDGC010000279.1:0-5709 GCA_034665245.1 Solirubrobacteraceae bacterium
CGAGCGCGCGCCACGACGGGCCCGACGGCACGATCGCCCACGCCGAGCTCGTGCTCGGCGAGAGCATGGTCATGCTCGGCACGGGCAGCGCCGACCTCCAGGACGCGCCCAGCGACTTCCGCGCGGCGCGCGTGACGCTCTACGTCGCCGTCGAGGACGTCGATGGCCACCGCGAGCGCGCGCAGGCCGCGGGCGCCGAGGTCACCGAGCTCACGGAGACCGACTACGGCTCACGGGACTACTCCGCCCTCGACCTCGAGGGCAACCGCTGGTCCTTCGGGACCTACGTGCCTCAGGCCGCGGCGGCGAGCCCGGACTCGGCGTAGACCGCGCCCGCGTCGCGCAGGCACTCGAGCATCGTGGCGACCGCGCCGCCGGGGGTCTCCTTGGAGGTGACGGCGGCGACCCGGCGGTACGGCGGGCGGCCCTTGACGGGTCGCACCGCCACGTCGTCGCGCATGCTCGCGAGGCCGAGCCCCGGGATCAGCGCGACGCCCATCCCGCTGGCCACGAGGCCCTGGATCGCGAAGTAGTCGTCCGAGGTGTAGGCGATCCGGGGCTGGAAGCCGGCCTCGCGGCAGGCCCGCAGGACGACGTTGGAGTCGGCGCAGGTGCCGCTCAGGCAGGCGAGCATCCAGTCCTCGTCGCGCAGATCGGCGAGATCGATCGCGTGGCGCGTGGCGAGCGGGTGGTCGCTGGGCAGCGAGACCCACATGTGGTCGTCCATCAGGTGCTCGACGTCGAGCCCGCCGGTGTCGGTGTCGCCGTCGAAGCCACCCTCCTCCGTGATCGCGACCTCGAGGTCGCCGCGGCGCACGGCGGCGATCGAATCGGGCGGATCCAGCAACGTCAGCTCGACCTCGATGGCGGGGCGCAGCTTCCGGAACGCGGCGACCGCGCGCGGGACGAGCGTTCCGGACGCGGTGGCGAAGGCGCCCATGCGCAGGCGCCCCCGAGCCTGCTCGGCGACCTCCCCGAGCTCCGCCTCGGCGGCCGCGATCTGGGCCAGGATGGTCTCGGTGTGGCGGACGAGGACCTCGCCGCCGGCGGTGAGGCGGATGCCGCGCGGCTCGCGCTCGATCAGCTTCACGCCGACCTGCTTCTCGAGCCGGGCGATCTGCTGGGAGACGGCGGGCTGGGTGTAGTCGAGCGCCTCGGCGGCGGCGGAGAAGGAGCCTCGCAGCGCGACCTCGCGCAGGACGCTCAACAGACGGAGATCGTGCATAACGGAAACTTATCACGACAATCAAGCACGATCATTTGAACTTATGAGGCCCAGACGGGAACCTATCTCCATCGCCCGCCACCGCCCCCATAGGAGCCTCGCCATGACCCCCGTGCTCGTCCGTCCCGCCCGTGCCGTCGACGCCGCCGACCTCGCCGACCTCGCCGCCCTCGACTCCGCCGCGCCGCTCACCGGCGAGATCCTGCTCGCCGCGTCCGGTGGCGAGCTCGCCGCCGCGATGTCGCTCGACACAGGCGCCGTGATCGCCGACCCGTTCGTCCCCACGGCGCACCTGGTCGAGCTGCTGCGCACCGCCGCCCGCCCGGCGCCGCGCCGCCGCACCCGCCTCGCGGCGCTGCCGCTGCGCCCGCTGCGCGCGGCCTAGACGGCTGCTTCCACGGCCCCCGCGGAAGAGCGGCGGGGGCCGACGACCGTGCGGTTGCGCCCGGCGCGCTTGGCCGCGTAGAGCGCCTGGTCGGCGCCGGCCAGCAGCGCGCCCGCGTCGATCGGCGCGGTGGCGGCCATGACGCCGGCGCTGAGACTCAGGGGCAGGGATTCGGAGAGGCCCATGCGCGCCCGCCCCGTCGCCGGCCCGAGCGTCTCCACGGCGCGCCGCACGCGCTCGGCGTACGCCGCCGCGGCATTCGCGTCCGCGCGCGGCAGCAGCACGACGAACTCCTCGCCGCCCACCCGCGCGGCCACGTCGACACCGCGCGCCTGCTCCCTGAGCAGCGCGCCCAGCCAGGCGAGCACCCGGTCGCCGATCTCGTGGCCATGCTCGTCATTGACCTGCTTGAAGTGGTCGAGGTCGAAGGCGACCGCCCCGAGCGCGCTGTCGTCGCGCTCGGCGCGTGAGAGCTCGGCGGCGAGTCGCTCCTCGAGCCCACGGCGGTTGAGCAGCCCGGTGAGCGGGTCGACGCGCGCTTCGGCCTCGAGGTTCGCGACCAGCCGTTCGTTCCGGCCCGCGAGCGTCCGCACCACCACCGCGACGACGAGGACGGCGACCACGACGTCGATCCAGCGGTCGATGTTGGCCTGCGCGGGCGGCAGAGCGAGCAGGGCGGCGCCGTGCGCCACGCCGATCCAGCCGATGATGAACGCGGTGCCCCAGGTGCCGAAGAAGAACGCCATCCAGACGGCGGGCCACATGTAGAGCACGGCGGCGTCCGCATAGCCGGTCGTGGACGAGATCGCCACGGCGATCAGCGCCGCGCCAAGGGGGCCCAGCGCCGCGAGCGACGTGCGCGGGAGCCGCGGGCCCAGGACCACGGTGGCCGTCGACAGGACGAGCGCGCTGGCGGCGGGCACGATCGAGAACGCCTCGCCACCGGGCAGGAGGCTCTCGAACAGGCCCAGGAATGCGGCGCCCGAGTAGATCGCCGCGGCGCTGAGGGCTATGACCCGACGGTCATCGCTTCGGTGCATCACCTGACTGGATCGGCGCGAGCCACGAACCCCTTGAGCCGTTCGGCAGGGGTCCCTGCCGCCGCGCGGGACCTCCGGCGGCTCCAGGTTGAGCCCCGCGCCTCTGGCGCAGCCCGCCCCGGCCCGGCAGCCTCGGGGACATGCTGCGAAGGGAGCGTGGGCAGGTCGCCGCCGAGTACGTCGGGATGCTGCTGCTCGTCGCGGTGATCGTCGCCGCGCTCGTGGCCGCCGGGCCGGCGCAGCGGATCGCCGACGGCGCCGTGCGCGCGGTCTGCCAGATCGCCGGCGGCGAATGTGGCGCGGCGCCGGGCCCGACGACCGACCACCAGGCGGTCGAGCGCGCCGCCGGCGACCTTCAGGGCCTGCTCGCGTCCGACCCGGACCCGACCGAGGTCGCCGCGTTCTTCAGACGCCTCGACCCGGAGGTCGCCGACGCGCTGGCCCACGAGCATCCCGAGCTCGTCGGCAACGTCGACGGCGCCCCGATCGCGCTGCGGTACAGCGCCAACGCCGAGGCGATACGGCGCGAGATCGCGCGGCTGCGCGCCGCCGGCGCGCCCGACTCCGACTCGCGGCTGAAGCAGCTGCTCGAGCTCGACGACCCCGGCCGCCACTTCCTGCTCTTCGACCCGGCCGGCGACGGCCGCGCGGCCGAGGTCTTCGGCGACCTCGGCACCGCTCGCCACGTCGCCGTCGTCGTGCCGGGCATGAACAACGACCTCGACAACTTCACGGGCGGCGACGCCGAGCGCGTCCAGCACCAGGCCTCGCAGTTCGATCCGGGCCAGGTCGCGACGATCCAGTGGCTCGGCTACGACACGCCCGAGGGAGCGACCGTGCTCACCGACGGAGCGGCGGGGCCGGGCGCCGAGGCGCTGCCGCGGTTCATCGCGGGCGTGCGCGCGCAACGCCAGGAGCGCCTGCACTGGACGGTCATCGGGCACTCCTACGGCTCGCTCGTCACCGGCATGGCGGAATCGCAGCAGGGCCTCGAGGTCGACGAGACCGTCCTCGTCGGCTCCCCGGGCGTCGGGGTGGACTCGGCCGACCAACTGGGCGACGGCAATGTCTGGGTCGGCCTCGCGCGCTTCGACCCCGTCGGCTACTCCGAGTGGTTCGGCCCCAACCCGCACGACCGCGGCTTCGGCGCCACGCGCTTCCACACCGGCGACATCTCCGGCCACTCGAGCTACTTCAACGAGGGCTCGGAGTCGCTGCGCAACATCGGCCTGATCACCGCCGGGTACCTCGACGACGTGAACGTGAACGATGGCATCTTCTAGGCACATGGCACTCGGACTGGCCTGGGTCGTGCTGGCCGCCGGATGCGGCGGTGGCGGCGCGGCCGAGCCCGGCTCCGGCAGCGCCTCGCGGCTCGCGCACGCGGAGCGCTCGCTCCAGGCTGAGCTCGAGGCCGCGGCGGGCCGGCTCGATCTGGCGGCGCAGCCGGGAGAGCGCGTCGCCCCGACGCGCTGCGACGACCGCGCGGCCGGCACCGTCACGAGCGGCTACCGGCTGCGTCTGAAGCTGGGCGCGGACGACACCGAGGCGCTGCTGCGCCGCGCCGAGGCGTTCTGGCGCGAGCGCGGGCGGGAGGTGCGCGTGGTCGGCCCCAAGGGCGCCTTCCCGGCGGTGTTCGCGACCGCCGAGCCGGGCTGGACGTTCTCGCTCCAGCTCTTCCCCGGCCGCGGCGAGGCGATGCTCTCCGGCGGCACGCCCTGCCTGCCCGACCCCAAGGCCTAACCGCCTCCGTCGATACTCTGGGGCGGGTGGACGAACGCGCCCTGGCCGAGCGCCTGATCACCTACGACACGTCGAGCATCGACGGTCTGCGGGCGGCTGCCGGGTTCGTCAAGGGCTGGCTGGAGGCGCGCGAGATCGACGTCGTCGACCACGACTTCAACGGCCTGCCGGTGCTGACCGCCGAGATCGGGCCCCCTGACGCGCGCGCCGTCATCCTCCACGGCCACCTCGACGTCGTCCCCGGCCGCGTCGAGCAGTTCCAGCCGCGCGTCGAGGGCGACCGCCTGATCGGCCGCGGCGCCTATGACATGAAGGGCGCGCTCGCGGCGATGATGTGCTCGCTGCACGACGTCGCCGCGACGTCGCAGATGCGCGTGCGCTTCCTGTGCGCGCCGGACGAGGAGTCCGAGGACATCGACACGCGCTCGACCGACCAGATGGTGCGCGACGGGTTCGTGGGCGACTTCGCCATCACGGGCGAGCCGACGGGACTCCATGTCGGCATTCAGGCCAAGGGCGTGCTGGCCTGCCGGATCGTCGTCAGCGGCCGCGCCGCGCACGGCTCGACGCCATGGCTGGGCGACAACGCCGTGCTGAAGGCGATCGACGTGTTCCGCCGAATCGAGACCCTGCCGTTCTCGCGCGAGTCATCCGAGCTGTTCGACCGCCCGTCGATCAACCTCGGGCGCATCCAGGGCGGCGACGCGCTCAACAAGGTCCCGGACGAGTGCACCATGGTCGTCGACATCCGCTATCTCCCCAACCAGGACCCGGGGGAGATCCTCGAGCAGATCCGCGGGATCCCCGACATCGATATCCCGCGCACGTTCATCCGCAAGCCCGCCTACGTCTCGCGCTCGAACCCGTACGTGATGGCGCTCTGCGACGTCGCCTCGCGGCTGACGAGCGGTGAGTCGCTGAGCGTGGGCCGCGACGGCGCCTCCGACGCCGGCTCGTTCCTCGAGGCCGGGGTGCCGGCGGTCGAGTTCGGCCCCGACGGCGCCGGCCACCACGGCCCCGACGAGTGGGTCTCGGTGATCTCGCTGTCGCGCTACCGCCAGGCGCTGGGCGACTTCATCCGCCACCTGCCCGCCGGCCTCGAGCGCCCCGCGGAGCCCGGGGGAGGGCTGCGCGCGGTGGAGGGCGGCCTCTCGTGACGCCCGAGCCGCCGCCCCACGTCGGCGCCGGGCTGCTCAAGCGCGGCGCCATCTGCGGCCTCCTGATCGTCCTGCTCGCCGCCGGCACCGTCTCCGCCGCCGGCTTCCTGCAGGCCGACACGCTCATCAACACGATCGAGAAGGAGGGCCGCGCGCCGA
>JAXDGC010000280.1:0-4743 GCA_034665245.1 Solirubrobacteraceae bacterium
CCACCCCGATGCCTAGCTTCTCGAGCGCGAGCACGGTCTCCCGCCGCACGTCCGAGCCGGCGTCGAGCGTCGTGAGGTCGAAGTAGCCGCCCTCGTCGAGCACCTCGGTGCCCTTGTTGTCGCGGAACAGGAAGTACTCGAGCTCCGGCCCGACGTAGAAGTGCTCGAAGCCCATCGCCTTGGCGCGCTCCTCGGCGCGGCGCAGGACGTGGCGCGGATCGCCCTCGTAGGGCTCGCGCTCCGGGGTCAGGATGTCGGCGAACATCCGCGCCACTCCGCCGCCCTGGTCCTCGGGGCGCCACGGCAGCAGGCGGAACGTGGAGGGGTCGGGCAGCGCGACCATGTCCGATTCCTCGATCGCGTTGAAGCCGGTGATCGACGAGCCGTCGAAGCCCATACCGGCCTCGAAGGCGCCCTCGAGGTCCTGGGAGTTGATCGAGAACGACTTCAGCTGGCCGAGGATGTCGGTGAACCACAGGCGGATGAAGCGCACGCCGCTCTCGCGGACGAGGGCGAGGACGTCCTCGGTCGTGGTGGGCTGTTGCTCGCGCGACATGCGCGCGCAGCCTAGAGGACCGGGTGTCTGGCCGTCATTGGACCGCCGGTCGAAACCGCGGCGCGGCGCAACGCGCGCAGCAGATCGGCCGCCGGCTTCCGGCCGTCGACACGGATGCGGCGCAGCAGGAGCGGATCGCCCAGCGGGGACGCGAGGCCCTGCCGGGTGGTCGTCGCCGTGCGAAAGCCCGCGGCGCGGACCGCGGCGCGCACCCTGGCGTCGACGCGGCCGTACGGGTAGCAGAAGGACTCCACGGCGAGCCCGAACGCGTGCTCGATCGCGGCGCGCGACCCGGCGACCTCGGCGCGCAGGCTCGCGGCGTCCAGCCGCGTGAGGTCCGGATGCGTCAGCGAGTGGGCGGCGACCTCCCAGCCGGCGCCGATCAGGCGGCGAACCTGTGCCCGGCTCAGCCCGCCGCGGAGGCCGAGGCGGCGCCATTCGAGGTTCAGCACCCCCGGCCAGCCGTATCGCCGCAACGCGGGCGCAGCGTTGCGGTACTGACTGGCGTAGCCGTCGTCGAAGGTCAGCACGATCGGCTTGTCGGGAAGCGTCGCCTGCCCGTGCCAGGCACGCCACACCTGGTCGAGCGTCACGCCGTGGTAGCCGGCGCGCGCGAGCAGGCCGAGCTGCCGCCGAAACCGCGCCGCGCCGACCCACAGCGCCGGGCTCCGACCCGGCTTCCTCGGCGCGGCGCTCACCCGGTGGTACATCAGGACGGGCACCGGCTTCGCGCGCGGGGCCACGGACGGCCCGTGCGCGTGCGCGGACTGTCCTCCCGCGAGGACGGCGACCGACGCAGCCAGCACGAGGGTCGGCGACGCTCGCATGCGTACAGGCTACGAGCTCAGGGCGCCGTCGATCGCGCGCAGCAGATAGGGCGCCAGCGTCGTGGCAAAGACCCCGGTGAGGTGCGTCGGGTCCTTGAAGACAAGCGCCCCGCCGATGACCGGGTAGCAGCGGCGCCGATCACAGAAGAAGCGCGTGAGATCGACGGCTCGCACGCGGCCCGATCGCATCCGCCGCGCCGCGCTGAAAGCAGGGTCGGCGTCCAGCGCGGTCTTCCGGGGCACCGCGCAGGCCAGGCCGGCGACCGCGTGCCGGGCCATGGCCCGCTCCACGCAGGTGTCGGTGTTGCCGTGGACCTTCGGCGTGTCGCGGATGACGACGATGTGCTCGACCGAGCTCGGCAGGCTCCTCCACGCGGCGGCGTAGCCCGCCAGCGCCGTGGCGAACTCGCTGCGTCCTCGCGTCGGCACGACCCCGCTCCCACCGGTGAGCTGCGCGACGAAGACGGTGCTGACCTCAGGGTGGCGGGCGAACCATGCGAAGACCGCGCGCCTCCAGCGCAGGCAGTGCGAGCGGTTGGGCTCGACCAGGTTCCGGACCGCCTTCGACAGCGGGCAGCTCGCATGGCCGATCTGGATGCCCTGCCAGCGGTGCCTGCGGGCGACCGCGTCGAGCGCGGGCTTCCACTGGCCGGCGTGGCTGTCCCCGATCAAGGCGACCACCTTCGTCGCCCGCGCCGGCGCGACGCCGAACCCGCAGACCTGCTTCTCGGCGAGCCGGAAGAGGATCTTGCAATGTCCGAACGGCCGCTTCGCTCCGCGCGGGGTCGGCCGCACCTCGAGCCGCAGCCGGGGATTCCGGCACGGATGCCGCGGATCGCGCGCGGCGGCGCCGAAGCACCTCGGAGCGCGCGCCACCGCCGCGCGGCGCGGCGCGCGCATGGCGGCGTCGAGGCGCCGGCGCAGGAACGGCGCGAGGCTCCTGGCGTACACCGGGGTGAGGTGCGTCGGGTCCTTGAACACCAGCGCTCCTCCGATCACGGGGTAGCAGAGTCGCCGACCGCAGAAGAAGCGGGTCAGATCGACGGTCCTCACGCGGGACGAGCGCAGCCGGAGCGCCGCCTCCGCCGCCGGGTCGCGATCGAGCGCGGCGCGGCGCGGCACCGCGCAGGCGCGACCGCTGGGGTCGCCCCGGTCGATCCCCTGCTGCACGCACGTGTCCGTGTTGCCGTGGACCTTGGGCGTGTCGCGGATCACGATGATGTGCGCGACGGAGCGCGGCAGGGCCTTCCAGGCGGCCAAGTAGCCCGCCACCGACGTCTCGAACTCGTCTCGGCCCCCCTCCGGCACCACTCCGGTCCCGCCGCTGAGCTGGGAGACGATGACGGTGGCGACCTCGGGGTGCCTCGCCAGCCACGCGATGACCGCGCGCTTCCAGCGGGCACAGCTCGAGCGGTCCGGCTCGACGAGGTCTCTGGTCGCCAGCGAGAGTGGACAGCCGTGGTGGCCGATCTGGATTCCGTACCACCGGTTCGCTCGCGCGACCACGTCGAGGGCCGGTACCCAGTGTCCGGCGTGGCTGTCGCCGATCAGCGCCACGGTGGCGATCGCGCGGGCACGCGGCGCTCCGAAGGCACAGACCTGCTTGCCGGCGAGCCTGAACACCATCGAGCAGCCCTGCCCCTTGCGCTTCGCCTCCAGCGGTGTCGGGACGACCGTCCCGCTCGAGCGGGCATCGCCGCATCGCGTGCCCGCGACACGCGCGGCGGCGCCGAAACAGCCCCGGTTGCCCGCCATCACACGCTTGCTGTTCGCCTCCGCCTTCTGGAGCTCCGCCTGCACGTAGGCGCTCCCCCCGAACGTGACGCCGAGCACGACCGCGGTGCCGACTGCCGCGAGGGCGAGCGTCCACCGGGCCCCACGGCGTGCGAGGAATACCGCCGAGCGAACGGGGTCCTCCAGCAGCCGCTTGGACAGCGCCGCCGCGATGAGGGTGAGGAGGAACACCGACATCAGCTCCCCATTGTGGAGCTTGCGGTCGATCACGAACGGGGCGAGGACGATCAGCGGCCAGTGCCACAGGTAGACCGAGTAGGAGATGTCCCCGAGGTACTGGACGGGACGCAGCTGCATGGCCGCGGTCGGCGCCCAGCGGCGGGCGGGGATACCGGCCCGCATGACCGCGAGCGCCCCGAGGACGGGGAGCAGCGCGGCGTGGCCCGGGAATGCCGTCGCGCTGCTGTACGCGATCGCCGCGACGGCGATCGCGGCGAGACCGACCCACGACAGGACCGAATGGATCACCGCTCGAGAGCGGTCGACCGGCGGCAGGAGCGCGAGCAGCGCGCCGGCGCCGAACTCCCACACGCGAGTCGGGGTCACGAAGTAGGCCGCGAGCGGGTTCGCCCGTGTCTGGTAGAGGGAGAACGCGAAGCTCAGGAGCGTGGGGACCGCGATGGCGATCGTCAGCATCCTGCGCCTGTGGCGGGCGGGGCGGTTCCGGCTCACGCCGACGGCGATGACGAGCACCACCGGCCAGACGAGATAGAACTGCTCCTCGACCGACAGCGACCAGAAGTGCTGCACCGGGGACGGCCCATTCGACGCGGCGAAGTAGTCCACGGCGGTCGAGGCGAGCTGCCAGTTCTGGACATACGCCGTGCTCGCCCGCAGCTCGGCGAAGAACTGGAGCCAGAGGTTGATCGGGACGAAGATCGCCGTCGCCACCGCGCAGATGAACACGGTGGCGAGGGCCGCGGGAAGGATGCGACGGGCGCGTCGCGCCCAGAACGCCGACAGCGAAAGGCGGCCCGTGCGATCGATCTCGCGCAGGAGCAGCGACGTGATGAGGAATCCCGAGATCGTGAAGAAGACGTCGACGCCGACGTAGCCGCCGGGAAGCTCCGCGGGCCAGAGATGGCAGATCACCACGAGGAGGACCGCGGCGGCGCGGAGAGCCTGGATCTCCGGGCGCACCCGCGTCCGACGATCCGCTGCCGACTGCTCCGTGGCGACCGCCGCGGGTGCCGCGCGACCGTTTCGGCCCTCGAGAGCGAAGACGCTCCACGAACGACCCGGTACCACGGAGCTGGACACCCACGCCTCTTTCGGAGGGGATCGGAGACGTGAGCGACGCTAGGGTCGCGCGAAGCCCGCCACATCGGGCATACACCCGAGATCGACCGGGCGCAGCGTCCTATTTCCGCCGGTGCCCGACCTCAGACTTGCGCGTGTGCGCGCGGCGGCTGGGCTACAGCCAGCGCAGCGCCCACGCGCGCAGCTCGCGCAGGGCAGGGGCGAGCTCGCGCCCCATGTCCGTCAGTCCGTACTCGACGCGGGCGGGTGAGCCCTCGCGCACCTGGCGCTCCACGATGCCGCGCGCCTCGAGCTCCTTCATCCGCT
>JAXDGC010000281.1:0-4022 GCA_034665245.1 Solirubrobacteraceae bacterium
GGGCGCTCGTGCGCGCGGTGCTCGAGGGCGTCGCCTGCGGATTGCGCGACTCGCTCGACCTGATCGCCGAGCTCGGGCCGCTGCCCGATCGCGGGCGGGTTTCGGGCGGCGGGGCGCGCTCCGAGGAATGGCTGCGGATCGTCGCGTCGGTGCTCGAGCTGCCGCTTGAGCGCACCGCGGCCGACGAGGGCGCGGCGTTCGGCGCGGCGCTGCTCGGGGGCGTCGCCGGCGGGCTCTGGGGCTCAGCCGCGGAGGCCGCCGAGGCGGTGGTGCGCCCGAGCTCGACCGTCGAGCCCGTCGCCGAGTGGATCGAGCCCTACCGGGAGCAGCGCGAGGTGTTCCGCGCGCTGTATCCCGCGATCCGCGACGTCGTCACGCCACCGCGCCGATCGGCCTGAGCTCCTCGGCGTAGGAGACCGAGTGGCGCAGCAGGCGCCCCTCGGGCTGGATCTCGTACGCGCCCATCCGCCACAGCGGCGGGGAGTAGGCATGGATCGTGACGGCGGGCTCCGCGCCGGCGTGGCGCACGCGGTGGATGTCGGAGGCCTCGAACGAGAACGCGCTGCCCGCGCCGAGGACGCGACTCGTCGGCGGCGCGCCGAGGACGAGCCGGTCCTCGCGCACGCTGCCCGAGACGACGGCGACGGCGCCGGCGGAGACGTCGTGGTCATGGAAGCCCGTGTCGTGGTCGTCCATCCAGCAGATCAGCCACGCGGCCACGTCGTCGTCGCGCAGCAGCTCGGAGTAGGTCCGCGCGGCGCGGTCGTGCTCGACGAGGTGGCGCCAGCTCTCGGGGGTGGTGGCGAGGCGGCGTACGAACTCGGTGAGCTGCGACGTGTCCATGGCGGTAAAGCCTATCGGATTAGTAGGAAAGGGGCGAACTGCGCATTGAGGAAGGGGTGCGAAGTGCCGTGGCAGGGGCGAAAGCCGCTCCGGATTCTGGGTGTGCTGGATTGAGCCCAATAGTTGGGGTCAAATGAGCACACCGGAAAGGAGAGCGGGTCCGGACCGCCGTGGCGGCCCGGACCCTTCCTCCTCGATGCAGGTGCTGACGTTCGTCGCTAGGCGGGGCTACCGGCCCGAGCCAACTGCCGCGCGGCCTCGGCGATCGCCTCGGTGTCGATCCCCGCGGCGTGCAGCAGCTCGTCGGGCTTGCCCGAGGTCGGCATGTCGCGGACCGCGAGCTTGTGGACGGGCGGGCGCTCGTCGGCCTCCGCCAGCGCGTCGAGCACGGCGTCGCCCAGGCCGCCCTCGGGCCAGTGGTCCTCGACGGTGATCAGGGCGCCGCACTCGCGCGCGGCCGCCCGGACGGCCTCGGCGTCGACCGGCTTGATCGAGTAGCAGTCGATCACCCGCGCGCTGACGCCGTCGCCCTCGAGCTGCTCGGCGGCGGCGACCGCCTGGTCGACGGTGATGCCGCAGGCGAGGATGGCGACATCGTCACCCTCGTGGGCGACGCGGCTGCCGCCGATCGTGACCGCTTCGTCGGCCGGCGTGCGGACCTGCGTCTTGCCGCGCAGCGTGCGGATGTAGGAGATGCCCTTGCGGTCGGCCATCTCCGCGATCAGCTTCGCCGCCTGGTTGGCGTCGGAGGGATGCAGCACGCAGCTGCCGTGGACGGCGCGGAAGGACGCGAAGTCCTCGAGCGCCATCTGCGACGGGCCGTCCTCGCCGATCGACACGCCGGCGTGGGAGCCGGAGAGGCGCAGGCTCGCGCGCGAGATCGCCGCCATGCGGACGAAGTCGTACGCGCGGCTCAGGAACGCGGCGAAGGTGGACGCGAACGGCACCCAGTTGCGGACCTGGAGGCCGACGGCGGTGGCGATCATCTGCTGCTCGGCGATGTACTGCTCGAAGTAGCGGTCGGGATGCGCCTCGCGGAACATCTCGGCGTGCGTGGAGTTCGACACCTCGCCGTCGAGCGCCACGACGTCGGGTCGCATCGCGCCGAGCGCGGTGATCGCCTTGCCGTAGGCCTCGCGGGTCGCGACCTCCTCGCCGACGTCCCAGGTCGGCAGCTCGCCGCCCTCCGTCTCGAACACGTGCGGCTCGCCGTCGCCCTCCGGCGGGCTGACGTCGACGGAGATCTCGCGGTAGCCGCCGAGCTCCTCGATCGCCGCGTCGGCGTCCTCGACCGGCTTGCCGTGCTTGCCGGGCTGGTCCTCGACCGCCTTGACGCCCTTGCCCTTCTTGGTCTTGGCGATGATGACCGTCGGCTTGCCCTTCGTCTCGCGGGCCTCGGTGTAGGCGGCGTCGATGGCGTCGTCGTCGTGGCCGTCGATCGCGATCGCGTGCCAGCCGAACGCCTCCGCGCGGCGCACGTAGGTGTCGAGGTCCCAGCCGACCATCGTCTCGCCGGTCTGGCCGAGCCGGTTGACGTCGATGATCGCCGTCAGGTTGTCGAGCTCCTCGTGCGCGGCGTGCTCGAAGGCCTCCCACATCGAGCCCTCGGCCATCTCCGAGTCGCCGCACAGGCACCAGGTCCGGAACGGCAGGCGGTCCAGCCGCTTGCCGGCGAGTGCGACGCCGACCGAGATCGGCAGCCCCTGGCCGAGCGAGCCGGTGGCCACGTCGACCCACGGGATCACCGGCACGGGGTGGCCCTCGAACTTCGAGCCGAAGCGGCGGAAGCTCAGCAGGTCCTCGTCGCTGATCGCCCCCGCGGCCTTGAGGACCGAGTAGTAGAGCGGCGACGCGTGCCCCTTGGAGAAGATCAGGTGGTCGTTGCGCGGGTTCTCGGGGTTCTGGAAGTCGAGCTGGAGGTGCTTCTCGAGCAGGACGGCCATCAGGTCGGCCGCCGACATCGAGGAGGTGGGGTGGCCCGAGTTGGCCTCCGAGGAGGCGCGGATCGAGTCGACGCGCAGCTGCTGGCCGAGCTCGCTCATGCCGCCACCAGCTCGTCGCGCTTGGACTCGACGTCCGAGAACAGGTCCTTGAAGGACTTGGCGAACTTCTCCACGCCCTCGCGCTCGAGGGTCTCCGAGACGTCGTCGTAGTCGACTCCGGCCGCCTTCAGGTCGTCGAACACCTTCCGCGCGCCGTCCACGTCCTCCTCGATCGTGTTGCCGCGGATGTCGCCGTGATCGAGCACCGCCTCCACCAGCTCGCGCGGCATCGTGTTGACGGTCTCGGGGCCGACGAGCTCCTCGACGTAGATCGTGTCCTTGTAGTCGTCGTTCTTCGTGGAGGTGGAGGCCCACAGGCAGCGCTGCACCGACGCGCCCTTGTCCGCGAGCGCCTGCCAGCGGTCGCCCGAGAAGATCTCCTTGTAGGTCTGATACGCGAGCTTCGCGTTGGCGATCGCGAGCTTGCCCTTGAGCTCGTCGTGCCCGCCGATGTCGTCGAGGCGCTTGTCCGCCTCGGTGTCGACGCGCGAGACGAAGAACGACGCGACGGACGCGACGCTGCCGGGGTCCCCGCCGCTCTCGATCAGGCGCTCGAGGCCGCGGACGTAGGCCTCGGCGACCTCGCGGTGGCGCTCGAGCGAGAAGATCAGCGTGACGTTGATCGGGATCCCGCTCGCGATCGACTCCTCGATCGCCGGCAGGCCCTCCTTGGTGGCGGGGATCTTCACCAGCAGGTTCTTGCGGTCGACGAGCTCGTGCAGGCGCTTGGCCTCTTCGATCGTGCCCTGCGTGTCGTGGGCGAGGTTCGGGTCGACCTCGAGCGAGACCCAGCCGTCGCGGCCGGAGCCGTCGTCGTGGACCTGCTTGAGGAGGTCGCAGGCGCCGCGGATGTCGCGCGTGGCGAGCTGAAGGAAGACCTCCTTGGGCTCGGTCTCTTCCTTGAGGATCTCGCGCAGCTGCTCGTCGTAGGCGTCGCCGTCGGCGATCGCGCTCTGGAAGATCGTCGGGTTGGACGTGACGCCGTTGACGCCCTGGTCGATCAGCCCCTGCAGGTCGCCGTCCTCGACGAACTCGCGGGACAGGAAGTCGATCCACACGCTCTGGCCGTTTTCGGCGAGTTGCTCAAGCGGTGTGGTGGCCATGTCGGATCTCCTCACGAAGGTGGGCTTGCACGCA
>JAXDGC010000282.1:0-3551 GCA_034665245.1 Solirubrobacteraceae bacterium
AGCTGCTTGGGGAGGAAGTTCTGCTGGATCAGCTTGGCGACCTCGAGCTCCTGCTCGAAGCGCTGGCGCGTGGCCGCCTCGGCCTGCTGCTGGCGCACGAGCTGGCCGACCCGCAGCGCCGGCGCCGCCTGGGCGGCGAGGTTGTCGAGCAGCTTGCGGTCGTCGGATGAGTACTGCTGCTCCGACAGTCGCGGGCCGAGGTTGAGGACGCCGATCAGCTCGCCCTGGCTGACGAGCGGGACCGCGAGCTTGATGCCGGCCGCCTTGAGCTCGGCGAGCGCGGGCGAGTCGAGCTCGAGCGCCTCGACGTCGACCGCTCCGCTCGCGCTCTGCAGGTAGGCGAGCAGCGGGTCATTCGGCGCGATGTCGATCGGCGCGGCCTCCTCCCCCGCCGCGGCCGGCGCGGTCGCGGCCGCCGGCTCCTCGTGGGGAGCGCGACGGAGGCGGCGGCGGAAGGTGCGGGTCAGGCCGGTCATGTCAGAGTCCTTTCTACGCGGCATCCGTCCGGAAATCGTTACGGGCCTCGAGCAGGTCCTTGAGCGTCTCGAAGTTGCCGGCGAAATCCCGCCGCGCCATCCGGGCGAAGACGGGCTCGGCGAGCTTGAAGAACCCGTGCGCGTCGGTCTCGAGCGTCGCCGTCAGGCGCGTGCCGCCGTCCGCCGGCTCGAGCTCGTAGCTGCCGCGGCCCGGGACCGGGCCGCCGGTCAACTCGATCGCGGACCGCCGCGTCGGCTCGTGCTCGGTCACCTTCATGGTCACCGGCAGCCGCTTGCCGAGGAACTTGACCGTCTCGTCGAACTCGAGGCCCGGCGCCATGGGCTGGTCGGCGCCGCGGCCCACCTCGACGACGTGCGCCATCCACACGGGGTCGTTGCGCGCATCCATCAGGAAGTCCCACACCTCCTCGACGGGTCGGTCGATGGTGAGCGTGTGCTCGATCTTCGTCACGTCGTCCTCCTCTCGGATGGAAGCCACAGGGAAAGATGGGCGGGCTGCACCGTGTCGAGGACCGCGGCGCGCAGCTCGGCGCCGACCGCCTCGAGGTCGACCTCGTCGCGCAGCCGCGTCGAGAACGCCTCGAGCGTCCGCGCGGCGTCGTAGCGATGGCGGTAGAAGCGCCGGTCGACCACGGCCTGGATGCGCGCGAGCGCCGGGCGGAAGAGCGCGGCCACGGCGAGTGTCGAGACCGCGACCGCCAGGCCCGAGCGCCCGACCGCCAGCCCGACGAGCAGCACGCTGCCCAGATACGTCGTCGCGAGCGTCGCGGTGAGCGCGCCGTAGACCAGCGTGCGCCGGATCACGAGATCGATGTCGTAGAGCCGGTAGCGCAGGATCGCCGCGCCGGCCGCCACCGGGAAGAGGGCGAACCCCAGGCCCAGCACGGCGTTGCGCAGCTCGTTGATCCCCTCGGCCGCGACGAGGTAGCTGACGACGTCCGACACCACCGCGGCGCCCGTGATCGAGGCGGCGAACGCCAGCCACTTGAGCTGGGCGCGCTCAAGGCCATGGGAGCGGCGCAGCCGGATCGAGCTGGCGACGGCGGCCAGGCCGACGGACGCGCCCATGAGCATCCAGCCGAGCACCGACAGCGTGTTCATCAGCCCGAAGGTCCCGGCGATGCCGAACGGGTTCGAGACGGACGCGAACGGAGCGTCGAGCGGACCCGGGCGCAGCGCGTAGCCGGTCGCGTTGAGGGCGATCCCGGCGATCGCGAGCCAGAGCGCGGGCCGCCAGCGGCGCGACACGAGGCGCCCGTCGGGGAAGAGGAACAGCGCCAGGGCGAGCAGGCCGAAGCTCGGCGGGAGGCCGAAGTTCTGCAGCCAGGCGGCGGCCGCGCCGCCCGGCAGGTCACCGGGCGAGATGAACAGCGCGCGGTCGGCGTACTGGAACACGAAGTCGCCGACACCCAGGATCCCGCCGATGAGACAGAAGATCGGCCCGATCGGGTTGCCGGGCACGCGCGCGACGACCAGCGCGCCGACGGTCGCGAACGCGAGCGAGGCCACGGCGAACGCCAGACCGCCGTAGCCGTTGAGCCCGAACGAGTCGGCGGGAGTGGAGTGCCCCGCTCCCAGCGCGAGCAGGACCAGCGCGGCGAGCACCACCGCCAGCGAGCAGCCCCAGATGAGCCACGCCTTCATCGGCCGCCCTCCCGCAGCCACACCGAGACATGGGCCGGCTGCACCGTCTCCCCCACCACGCCGCGGATCTCCTCGCGCAGCGCGTCGAGGTCGAGCTCGTCGCGCAGCCGCGCCGAGAACGCCTCGAGCGTGCGCGCCGCGTCGTAGCGGCGCCGGTAGAAGCGCCGGTCGACCACCGCCTGGATGCGCGTCCGCGCAGGGCGGAACAACGCTGCCACCGCGAGCGTCGAGGCCGCGGTCGCGAGGCCGGAGTCGCCGACGGCCAGCCCCAGCAGCAGCACGAGCGCCAGGTACGTGGCGGCCAGCGTCGCCGTCAGCGCGCCGTAGACGAGCGTGCGGTTGATGACGACGTCGATGTCGTAGAGGCGGTGGCGCAGGATCGCGATGCCCATCGCGATCGGGACGGTGGAGGCGGCCACGGTCGAGATCGCGTTCGTGAGGTTCACGACGTCCGCGCCGAGAAAGGTCTCCATCGGAAGCGTGACGAGGACGCTCAGCCCGACCAGCCCGGCGGCGTACACGAGCCATTTGAGCTGCTGGCGCTGCTCGGCGCGGGCGACTCGGAAGCGAGCGGCCAGCGACGCGATCGCGCCGGCGAGGCCGGCGATCAGCGTGATACCGCCGGCGCCGCTGAGCACGCCCGGGAGCCACGCGAGCGACTCGAGCCCGACCGGGTTCTCGATCGGGAGGTCCTCGAAGCGGCCCGGCGCGAGCGCCAGGCCGAGGATGAGGCTCGCCAACCCGGCCCCCGCGAGCCAGGCGACCGGCCGCCAGCGGCGCGACGGGAGCCGGCCGTCGGGGAACAGCAGGAGCCCGAACGTGCCGATCGGGCCGATTCCGGCGATCCACACCCATGTGCCCACCCACGCGGCGACGGTCGCCCAGCCGCCGAGGTTGTCCCCCTCCGCGTAGCTGACCGTGACGCCACCCACGACGTAGGAGAGGCCGGCGCCCAGCAGCAGCCACCCGATCGGGTTGCGGGGCCGGCGTGCGGCGACCAGCGCGCCGACCGTCGAGAACGCGAGCACGAAGACGGTGTAGGCGAGGTAGGGCCCGACCCCGTCACCGAGCGCCGAGGGGCTCGTCGCGACGCCGACCGCGACGATGCCGACCCAGATCGCCCACGGCAGCCGCTTCACCGCTCCCTCCTCAGCCACAGCGACACGTGCGCGGGCTGGACCGTCTCGCGCACCACGCCGCGCAGGTCGGCGCCGAGCGCCTCGAGGTCGAGCTCGTCGCGCAGCCGCGCCCCGAAGGACTCCAGCGTGCGCGCGGCGTCGTAGCGCCGCCGGTAGAAGCGGCGGTCGACCGCGGCCTGGATGCGCGACCGCGCCGGGCCGAAGAGCGCGGCGACCGCGAGCGTCGAGACGGCGACCGCGAGGCCGGAACGCCCGACTGCGAGCCCGATCA
>JAXDGC010000283.1:0-7036 GCA_034665245.1 Solirubrobacteraceae bacterium
GCGGACCCCAGGAAGACGATGTTGGTCGCGAACTTCTGGAACTGCTCGTCCGCGGCTGCGGGGAGGTAGTGGAACGCGAGCTCGGCCGCGTAGGCGACGAGCAGTACGGCGAGCGTCGCGAGGATCATGCGAATCGCCGCGGGGGCGGTCCTGAGGGCCGGCATATGTACCTATCGGCACATGGTCGACCTGCGTGAGCGGGCCGTCGCTCAGCTGACCGGAATCTCGTCCGAGAGCGCGAACGGCGGCATGAGCTCGATGCGGTCCCCGCTCCAGAAGCGGCCCGGGTCGTACCAGCTCGCCGGCCGGCGCTTGGGCAGAAGCCCCATGTGCTGGTAGGTCGTCGCGACGAGCTCGGCGCAGTAGACCGTCTCGAGCGACGCCTCCCGGCGGCGGTAGCGGCCCGTGAGCCACTGGCGCGCGAGCCCGGCCGAGGTCGGGAACGAGCGGCCGTCGAAGCGCTCGATGACCTGCATCAGCCTGTCCTCGTGCTCGCGCTCGATGGTGCCTTCGAGCTGGCGCACGTAGGCGCGCTGGCCATAGCGCTCGCCCCACGTTCGCACCGCATCGGCGAGCACGTGCAGCTGGACGCCGCGCTGGCGCTCGCCGGTCCACACGTCGGGGAGCGAGCGGCCGAGCTCGGCGTGCCACAGCAACGGGGGCAGGTCGTCGAGGGCGACGACCATGCCGACGTGGTTGACCGGCGCGTTCGTGAAGGTCTGGATCGCACGGTCGGCGAGCGAGCGCCCGCGGAACAGCCACAGGTCGCCGGTCGACGCCACGGCAACGGCGTCATCGAAGGCCAGGCCCGCCACGCTCCCTAACCTACGCGAGCCATGCGACCGACCTATTGGAAGCTGCTCGGCGTCGCGGGGGTCGCCGGCGTGGCCGCTACGGGCGTCGTCGTAGCGCGCCGGCGCCACGCGCGCCCCGAGCTCGAGCCCGACGCGATCCGCCAGCGCCTGCACCAGCGACTGGCCGAGGTGGTCGCGCCGGTCGCCGGCGAGCCGTGGTGGAAGACGGCGGTCGTCTACCAGATCTACCCGCGCTCGTTCGCGGACTCGAACGGCGACGGGATCGGCGACCTGCCCGGCATCACGAGCCGCCTGGACTACCTGGGCCGGCTCGGCGTCGACGTGATCTGGCTGTCGCCCGTCTATCCGTCGCCGCAGGAGGACAACGGCTACGACATCTCCGACTACCAGGGCATCGAGCCGATGTTCGGCACGCTCGCCGACTTCGACGCGCTGCTCGAGGCCCTCCACGCGCGCGGGATGAAGCTGGTGATGGACCTCGTCGTCAATCACACCTCCGCCCGGCACGCCTGGTTCGCCGAGTCGCGCTCGAGCAGCGAGAGCCCCAAGCGCGACTGGTACTGGTGGCGCGAGCGCCCCAACAACTGGCGCTCGTTCTTCTCCGGCCCGGCCTGGGAGCTCGACGAGCGCACGGGCGAGCACTACCTGCACCTGTTCGCGCGCTCGATGCCCGACCTCAACTGGGAGAACCCCGAGGTCCGCGAGGCGGTCTATTCGATGATGCGCTGGTGGCTGGACCGCGGCGTCGACGGCTTCCGCATGGACGTCATCAACATGATCTCCAAGGACCCGGCTCTGCCCGACGCGCGCGAGCCGGGCGTGGGCATGATGCCCGACGGCTCCGAGCACTTCATCGACGGCCCGCGAGTCCACGAGTTCCTGCAGGAGATGCGCCGGTCGGTCTTCGCGGGTCGGCCTGAGACCCTGACCGTCGGCGAAACGCCCGGCGTCACGCTGGAGGAGGCGCGGCTCTACACCGACCCGGCCCGCGGCGAGGTCGACATGGTGTTCCAGTTCGAGCACGTCAACCTCGACCAGGGCGCCACGAAGTGGGACGTGCACCCGCTGAAGCTGACCGACCTCAAGGCGTCGTTCGGGCGCTGGCAGGCGGGCCTCGCCGAGACCGGCTGGAACTCGCTGTACTGGAACAACCACGACCAGCCGCGGATCGTCTCGCGCTTCGGCGACGACGGCCCCGAGCACCGCGTGCGCTCGGCCAAGATGCTCGCCACCGTCCTCCACCTGCACCGCGGGACGCCGTACGTCTACGAGGGCGAGGAGCTCGGGATGACGAACGCGCCTTTCGACCGCATCGAGGCGTTCCGCGACATCGAGTCGCTCAACCACTACGCGGAGGCGGTCGCCGACGGCGACGACCCGGACGTCGTGCTCGCCGGGCTGCGGACGATGGGCCGCGACAACGCGCGCACGCCGATGCAGTGGGACGCGAGCGAGCACGCCGGCTTCACGACCGGAGAGCCGTGGATCCCGGTCAACCCGAACCACACGGAGATCAACGCGGAGGCCGCACTCGCCGACCCCGACTCCGTCTTCCATCACTACCGGCGACTGATCGAGCTGCGCCACTCCGAGCCGGTCGTCGCCCACGGCGACTTCACGATGCTGCTGCCCGACGACGAGCGCGTCTATGCGTTCACGCGCCGGCTCGGCGACGTCGAGCTGCTCGTCCTCGGGAACTTCTCCGGCGCGACGGCGGCGGTCGAGCTGCCGGAGGCGGGCGGCGAGCTGGTGCTCGGCAACTACGCCGACGCAGGCGAGGAGCTGGTGCTGCGCCCGTGGGAGGCGCGCGTGCTGAGGCGGGCGGCGTGACCTCCGCCGAGATCGAGACCCCGCACGGACCGGCCCGCGCGCACCTGCACGCCGCCGCGGACCCGCGCGCCGCGCTGGTGCTCGGCCACGGCGCGGGCGGCGGCGTGGCGGCGCGCGACCTCGTGGCGGCGACGCAGGCGGCGCTCGAGGCACGGGTGAGCGTGGTCCTGGTCGAGCAGCCCTACCGTGTGGCAGGGCGCCGCTCGGCGGCCCCGGCGCGCCAGCTCGACGCGGCGTGGGAGGCCGTCGTCGAGCACCTGCGCGCGCACCCGCTGCGTGGACTGCCGCTCCTGTGCGGCGGTCGCTCCTCGGGCGCCCGCGTCGCCTGCCGCACGGCCGCCGAGACCGGCGCCGCGGGCGTCCTCTGCCTCGCCTTCCCGGTCCACCCGCCCGGGAAGCCGGAGAAGAGCCGGCTCGACGAGCTCGACGCCGTCACGGTCCCCGTGCTCGTGATCCAGGGAGAGAGCGACCCGTTCGGCATGCCGCCGCCGGCGCCCGGCCGCGAGGTCGTCGCCCAGCCCGGCAGCCATTCCCTCACGGGCGACCTCGGCGCGCTCGCCGAGTCCGTGCGCGGCTGGCTCGCGCGCGTGGTCGCCAACTGAGGAAAACCGTACGGCGCCGGAACGGGGAGCGTCCTACCCTCAGAGGCCGATGGCTTCCTCCACCCCTACCGCCGGCGACAACGGGCTCGACCGTGCGCTGATGATGGTCGCCTGGGTCGTCGTGCTCGGGGCGATCATGTCGATCCTCGACGTGACCGTCGTGAACGTGGCGATCAACACGCTCGCGCGTGAGTTCCACACCACGCTGCCGACGATCCAGTGGGTGTCGACCGGCTACACGCTCGCGCTCGCGACGGTGATCCCCCTCACCGGCTGGGCGGCCGACCGCTTCGGCACCAAACGCCTCTATATGACCTCGATCACGCTGTTCGTCGGCGGCTCGATGCTGTCCGGCCTCGCCTGGTCGGCCGGGTCGCTGATCGCCTTCCGCGTGCTGCAGGGATTCGGCGGCGGCATGATCATGCCGCTCGGCATGACGATCCTCACCCGCGCCGCCGGGCCACAGCGCGTCGGCCGCGTGATGGCCGTGATCGGCGTGCCGATGCTGCTCGGCCCGATCTTCGGACCGATCCTCGGCGGCTGGCTCGTCGACGCCGCCTCCTGGCGCTGGATCTTCTTCATCAACGTCCCGATCGCCGCGGGCGCGCTGGTGCTGGCGCTACGGGTCCTCCCGCGCGACGTCCCCCAGCCGGCGCACCAGCTCGACTGGCTCGGGCTCGCGCTGCTCTCGCCCGGCCTCGCGGCGCTCATCTACGGCCTCGCTGAGTCGGGCTCGAAGGGCGGCTTCGGTTCGGCCCAGGTGCTGCTGCCGATGCTCGCCGGCGCGATCGCGCTCGCCTTCTTCGTCCGCCACGCGCTGCGGACGCCCGATGCGCTGATCGACCTGCGGCTGTTCACCAACCGCACGTTCGCGGTGTCGTCGCTGACGCTGACGCTCGTGATCATCTCCGTCTTCGGCGGCATGCTGCTGCTGCCGCTCTACCTCCAGGCCGTCCGCGGTGAGTCGGCCATGAGCACCGGCCTGCTGCTCGCGCCGCAGGGCTTCGGCGCGATGATCGCGATGCCGATCGCAGGGCGGCTCACCGACCGCACCGGCGTGGGGCGGATCGTGCCGGTCGGCCTGATCCTCGTCGCGATCTCGTTCCTCGGGCTCACGCAGCTCAAGGGCGACACCTCCTACTGGACCTTCGGCGCGCTGCTGTTCGTCATGGGCCTCGGGATGGGCGGGACGATGATGCCGACGTTCTCAGGCGCGATGCAGACGCTGCGCCGAGCGGCGATCGCACGCGCGAGCACGACCCTCAACATCAACCAGCAGGTCTCGGCCTCGATCGGCACGGCGGTGCTGAGCGTGCTGCTCGCCAACGCGCTCGCCGCCCGCCTCGGCAGTGGCGGAGGCGGCATCGGCGCCGCCGCCGCGGTGCCGCCCGACGTCCGCGCCAGGATCGCCGGGCCGATGGCGGAGGCGTTCGCCTCGACGTTCTGGTGGGCGCTCGCGCTCGTCGTCGTCGCCTTCGTCGTCTCCACGCCGCTGCTGCCGAAGCACAAGCCCGAGCCGGTCGACGACCCGGACGCGGCCGAAGGCGAGGAAGCCGCGGCGCCCATCCTGGTGCCCGGCTAGCTGTAGTTCCCAGCCAGGCTGTCTCACCTCGTCCGCAGGATGCGCAACGGCCGGCTCGCCTTGCGCGTCCGGCCGCCGACGTTCGCGACCTGGGCCCGCAGCCGGGTCTTGACCGAGTGCCGGTGCAGCCGCCGCCGGTTGCGCGCGCTGATCGGCAGCCGGACCGTCCGGAAGACACCCGACTTGATCGAGACCGTGCGGGCGGCGATCGGCCGGCCGCTGAACTCGCCCGCGATCGAGAGCCGGACGCGGCACGTCTTCGGCGCCACGCCGGGGGTCGCCCGCAAGCACCTCACCTTGAACGTCAGGCGCTTCTTGGAGACGCGGACCTTGCGCTTGTTCCGCGACAGGTCGGGCCGCAGCTGCGCCGTCCCCGGCGCCCCGGGCGTGCCCGGCGTCCCGGGGGCCCCGGGTGTGCCGGGCGCCGATGGCCCGTTCGGCCGCGCGTAGACCTGCAGCTCGGCGACGTCGAGGACCCCGAGGTCGCCTATCGGCCCACCGATCATCCCCTGCGTCGAGTGCGCGATCAGGCGCACGGCGCGCACGCCGTCGGGCATCCCCTTGGTCGGGACGCGGTTGAGCCGGTACAGGCTGTTGCGCTCGAACGTCCCGTCGCCCACGGTGGTGAACGACGAGCCGTCCGTCGAGACCTGCACGGTGTAGCCGGCGAGCGACGAGTCGGCCAGGACACCGCAGCCGGCGGTGGGATCGATGAACACCTCGGCGCCGTTGACCGGCCGCGGCAGCGTCACGGTGAACGTCCGCGACGTCGACTCGACCTCGGGGGTGTCGGGATCGTCGGCGTACGCGGGCGACGCGGTCTCCATCACCGTCGACTCGTTGCCGTCGATCATGTTCCGGAAGCCACAGCCCCACGGCGCGTCGTTGCGGGCGTCGGAGGTGACGAACGCGCCCGTGCGCGCGTCCGCGTAGTTGCGCCGGACCGTGAGGTCCTTGTTCAGCGGTGTGCTGCCCACCGTGACCGCACCTCCGAGCGCGTCCGCGTATCCCGCGGGCGCCGTGACGGTCAGCTGCGGGTAGCTCGCCTGCGGGATCCCGCTGATCTCGTACGCGCCGCCGGCGCCCGAGGTCGCCTGCAGGGCCGGGCCCGCGCCGGGCGGGCCGTCGTGGCCGCCGAGGCCGACCAGCGCCCCGGCGATCGGCGCGCCGCCGTCGTCGCGGACCACGCCGCGCACGATCCCCGTCGAGCTGCCGGTCGGCGGCCGCGAGAAGTCGGCGTCCGGGTTGCCGTCGTAGTCGCCGCGGGTCGAGGCGAAGTAGCCCATGCCGCGCGACGCGAAGACGTCCCAGATCAGGTCGGTGTCGGCTCCGCCCGCGACGGTGGACGCCTGCAGGATCGCGTTGCGCTGGTCGAGGAAGGACGGCGACGGCGGTCCGAGCCTCATGCCGCCGGTGATGTAGCGCTCGGCGCGGTCCGACCCGCCGGCCTGCCCGTAGCGGGCGACAAGCCGCTGGCGCAGCTGCCACAGCGTCTGTCCCCAGATCTCGCCGTCGGCGTGGACCTCGGTGACCTTCGCACCGCCGGGGGCGCCGGCGAGGATCAGCCCGAAGTCCTCGTAGGTGTAGCCACCGGGCCCGGTCTCCGGGAAGCCGGGGCAGGCGTCGGAGCCCTGGTCGGGCGGGCAGTCGGTCGGCTCGGTGCGGATGAGGTTGGCGCCGTTGTCGACGTAGGCCCCCTCCTTCACGTCCCCGGCCTCGGCTCCGTCGGTGATCAGCCCCTCACGGGCCAGGAGGTCGAGCGCGTACCAGTCGCTCCAGGCCTCGCCCATCGCGCCCGACTGCGTGCCGCCCACGGCGCCGAAGCCCTGCGCGTCGACGATCAGCCGGTTCGAGAGGCCGTGCGTGAACTCGTGGTAGACGACCGACGGGTCGTCGGACCCGTTGACCGTCGCGAACGGGAGCGCGAAGCCCGGCGCGATCGGGATCGGCTCGAACAGGTACATCTGCATGCGGCCCGGGATCCCGTCCGGCCGGGCGTCGAAGTTCGCGTTGTCCTGGTGGGCGCCATCAGGGAGCCCGGCGTCCGTGTCGGCGCCGTCGTCGGACTGCGCCCAAACGGGGTCGCCGCCCTGGCCCTGGCCGCTCTGGTTCACCTGCTCGAAGTTGCCCGACGCCTCGTCGAAGCCGATCGGCGGGGCGAGCAGGTGGTCGTGGAACTTGTTGACGAAGTAGAAGAGCTGCGTCGT
>JAXDGC010000284.1:0-2805 GCA_034665245.1 Solirubrobacteraceae bacterium
CTGATGACGTGGGCGCTGGACGCCTACCAGGTCCACGTGCAGCTGCGCGGGAAGGGCCGCTTCGCGGTCTCCGGCCGGCTCGGCACGGTGCGAACGTCAACTGCGGCTGGGTAGGAGTCGGGAGCGAGCCGCCGGGCCGCGACCAGCCGGGGCGCTTCGCACCCACCTCCTCACCAGCCGCCGTTGACGTTCGCTGGCGGTACGATCGTCACCATGGCGACGGAGCCGAGAGACCGGGAGCGGGCCGGGCTCGAGGCCTGGGCCGAGCGCTATGCGGCGACGCCCGAGCGCCCGACGACGTTCACGACGCTGTCGGGCGAGCCGATCCAGCCGCTCTACACGGAGCAGGACCTGCCGTCCGACCCGGATGCGTCGATCGGGCTCCCGGGCGACTATCCGTTCACGCGCGGGGTGTATCCGTCGATGTACCGCGGGCGCCTGTGGACGATGCGCCAGTTCGCGGGCTTCGGGACGGCGGAGGAGACGAACGAGCGCTTCCGCTACCTGCTCGACCACGGGCAGACCGGTCTGTCGACCGCGTTCGACATGCCGAGCCTCATGGGCTACGACTCCGACCACGTGCGCTCGCTCGGCGAGGTCGGCCGCGAGGGCGTCGCGATCGACACGCTCGACGACATGGAGACGCTGTTCGCGGGGATCGACCTGGGGCAGGTCAGCGTGTCGATGACGATCAACGCGCCGGCGGCGATCATGATGGCCTACTACGTCGTCGCGGCGGAGGAGAACGGCGTGCCGCGCGACCGCCTCGGCGGCACGATCCAGGCCGACATCCTCAAGGAGTACATCGCCCAGAAGGAGTGGTGCTTCCCGGTCGATCCGGCGATGCGGCTGCTCGGGGACATGATCGAGTGGTGCGCGAAGGAGATGCCGCGCTGGCATCCGGTCTCGATCTCCGGCTACCACATCCGCGAGGCGGGCTCGACGGCCGCGCAGGAGCTCGCGTTCACGCTCAAGGACGGCCTCACCTACGTGCAGCAGGCCGTCGACCGCGGCATCCCGGTCGACGACTTCGCGCCGCGGCTGAGCTTCTTCTTCAACGCCCACATCGACTTCTTCGAGGAGATCGCGAAGTACCGCGCGGCGCGGCGCATCTGGGCCCGCGAGCTGCGCGAGACGTTCGGCGCGCAGAACCCGAAGTCGTGGCTGATGCGCACCCACGTGCAGACCGCGGGCGTCTCGCTGACCGCCCAGCAGCCGCTCAACAACATCACCCGCACCGCGATCGAGGCGCTCGCCGGCGTGCTCGGCGGCACGCAGTCGCTGCACACGAACTCCTGGGACGAGGCGCTCGCCCTGCCGACCGAGAACGCGGTCCGGATCGCGCTCCGCACCCAGCAGATCATCGCCCACGAGACCGGCGTGACGAACACGATCGACCCGCTCGGCGGCTCCTACTTCATCGAAGCGCTGACCGACGCGCTCGAGGCGCAGGCCTACGACTACTTCACCAAGATCGACGAGCTCGGCGGCATGACCGAGGCGGTCAAGCGCGGCTTCCCGCAGCGCGAGATCGCCGACGCCGCCTACACGCTGCAGCAGGAGTACGACAGCCGCACCCGCATCCTCGTGGGCGTCAACGACTTCACCGAGGGCGAGGGGGGCGAGCTCGAGCTGCACCGCGTCGACCCCGCGCTCGAGCGCAAGCAGACCGACCGGGTGCAGGCCGTGCGGGCCCGCCGCGACTCGGACGCGGTCGAGTCGGCGCTCGCCACGCTGCGCGAGGCCGCGGCAGGCGACGCCAACCTGATGCCGAACCTTCTCGACTGCGCCCGCGTACACGCCACCGAAGGCGAGATCGTTGCGAGCCTTCAGCAGGTCTTCGGTGTTTACACCGAGACCCCAGTCTTCTAGCCGAACCCGGAGTTGTCCATGCGCAAGCTGTTCCTCGTCGTGCTCGCCGTCGCCGCCCTCGCCGTGGCCGCGAGCACCGCCTTCGCGGCCACCAAGTCGGTCAAGGTCGGCGACAACTACTACGTGCGCTCGCGCGGCGTGCCGACGGTGACGGTCTCCAAGGGCACGAAGGTGAAATGGCGCTTCGTCACCGACACCGGGCACTCCGTCACGGTCAAGCGCGGCCCGACGAAGTTCAACTCGGGCGTTCGCACGGGGGGCAGCTACAGCAGGACGATGCGCAAGCGCGGCACGTACACGATCTACTGCGTGATCCACGGCTCCGAGCAGAGGATGAAGCTCGTCGTCAAGTAGGCTGGCGCCGCGATGGCGGCGAGCAATCGGAAGATCCGCGTCGTCGTGGCCAAGCCCGGCCTCGACGGCCACGACCGCGGGGCGAAGATCATCGCCCGCGCGCTGCGCGACGCCGGCATGGAGGTCATCTACACCGGCCTGCACCAGACGCCGGAGCAGATCGTGGAGACCGTGCTGCAGGAGGACGCCGACGCGGTCGGCCTGTCGATCCTCTCCGGCGCCCACATGACGCTCGTGCCGAAGGTGATCGAGCTGCTGCGCGAGCAGGACGCGGGCGACGTCATCGTCACCGTCGGCGGCACGATCCCCGCGCAGGACATCCCGGAGCTCAAGGAGCTCGGCGTCGCCGAGGTCTTCACGCCGGGCGCGCCGACGCAGGCGATCATCGACTACATCCAGGGCGCCGTCACGCCGTAGCCTCCTGATTGACTGACAAGTCAATCGGGCACCTGTCGCAGTAGGATGCGAACGCTCGTTCCGTACTAGGAGGCCCAAGAACCGTGAAGATCTGCGTCCTCGTCAAAGAGGTGCCGGACGCCGCCGTCGAGAAGCGCATCGATCCCTCGACCGGCCGGCTGA
>JAXDGC010000285.1:0-10333 GCA_034665245.1 Solirubrobacteraceae bacterium
CGAGCAGGAAGGCGTGGTCCTCGAGCACGGCGCGCAGCCGCGCCTGCCCGCGGTTGTAGGTGCGCAGCAGCCGCCCCTCCTCGTCGCGCATACGCGTCACCAGGAAGTCCGCGCACCCGATCGCGGCCTCGCGGTACAGCGGCTCGTCGAGCACCGCGCCGGCGTCGGCGAGCGCGGAGATCATGAGCGCGTTCCAGCCCGTCAGGCGCTTGTCGTCGAGGCCGGGCCACACGCGCCGGGCGCGCGCCTCGTAGAGCCGCTTGCGCAGCTCCTCGCGGTGCGGCGGGTCGGGCGTCGCCCGCACGGGGATGTTGCGGCCCTCGAAGTTGCCGCGCTCGGTCATCCCGAAGTGCGTGATCGCCTCCTCGCCCAGCTCGTCGCCGAGCAGCTCGCGGACCTCCTCGAGCGTCCACACGGAGAACTTGCCCTCGACGCCCTCGGCGTCCGCGTCGAGCGCGGAGGCGAAGGCGCCCTCCTCCTGGCGCAGCTCGGCCAGCGCCCAGTCGAGCGTCTCCCGGCACACGCGCTCGAACAGCGGCTCGCCGGTTACCTGCCAGGCGTGCAGGTACGCGCGGGCGAGCAGGGCGTTGTCGTAGAGCATCTTCTCGAAGTGCGGGACGACCCAGAAGCGGTCGACGGAGTAGCGCGCGAAGCCGCCGCCGACCTGGTCGTACATGCCGCCGCTCGCCATCCGGCGCAGCGTGTGCAGCGCCATCTCGCGCTCACCGCGCCCGAGCAGGAACTCGATCGCGGAGGCGGGCGGGAACTTCGGGGCGCCGCCGAACCCGCCGTGCTCGGCGTCGTAGAGCCCGCGCAGGGCGGCGACGGCGGCGTCGAGCGACGCCGGGTCGATCTCGTCCTCGGGCGGCTGGAGGGCGGCGGCGCCGCGCAGCCGCTCGACGATGCCGCCGGCCTGCGACCGGATCTCCTCTCGTTGCTCGTCCCAGGCGGCGCCGATCGCGGTGAGCACCTGCGACCAGGCGGGCATGCCTCCTCGCGCCTCGGGCGGGAAGTAGGTCCCGCACCAGAACGGCACGCCGTCGGGGGTGAGGAAGGCGTTCAGCGGCCAGCCGCCGTGCCCGGTCATCGCCTGGACCGCGTCCATGTAGATCGCGTCGACGTCGGGGTGCTCCTCGCGGTCGACCTTGATGCAGACGAAGCGCTCGTTCATGAGCTGCGCGATCCGCTCGTCCTCGAAGGACTCGCGCTCCATCACGTGGCACCAGTGGCAGGCGGAGTAGCCGATCGAGACGAGCACCGCGCGGTCCTCCTCCCGCGCCCGGGCGAACGCCTCATCGCCCCACGCGTACCAGTCGACGGGGTTCCCGGCGTGCTGGAGGAGGTAGGGAGAGGTCTCGCGCGCGAGGCGGTTGGCCATCCCTCCAGAGTAGGCGCTGCTACCGCTTGCAGCTGCGGTAACGGCGGGTCACGGTGAGCTTCTTGCCCTTCGACGTCGTGACGGTGACCTTGACCTTCAGGCGGCCCTGCGGGAGCCGCTTCAACACGATCGGCTTGGCGAGCCCGCGGCCGCGCACGAGCGGGCGGCGCTTGCCATTGATCACCACGCGGGCGGAGACGAGCTTCAGGCCGCCGGGGCGGCGCAGCCGGATTTTCAGGGTGCGGCGCGGGCCGCAGCGGCGCGTGGCCGGGAAGCGGATGACGTCGGTGGCGCGCAGCGGAGCCGCCGGGCGGGGAGCGCTCGGCGCGATGGGGACCGCGGTCGGCTTCGGGATCGGTGTCGTCGCGGGCGGGGTGAACGGGCTGGTCGCGCGGCGCGCGAAGATCTCGTCCTCGGAGTCGGTCGTGGCGACGTCGAGGCTGCGCGTGCCACGCCAGACGACGAGGAACTCGTGCGAGGCGGGGTTGAACGCCGTCGCCGCTGTGTCGGCATAGAAGGCGGGGTCGCCCGCCGGCCCCTGGTCGGAGAAGCGGGGGGCGACGGCGCCTACGGCGGCACCCGCGCTGCTCAGCCGCTGACCGTAGGCCTCGACCTCCTGCGACGGCCCCTTGCCCTGCCAGGCGACGAGGTACTCGCCGTTGCCCGGGCCCGCGGCGATCGCCGGCTCCTCGGCGTCGCTCTCGAGGTCGCCGTCGGTGCCCTGATGCGTGATCCGCAGGTCGGAGCCGACCTGCGCGCCGGCGGCGCTCACCCGCTGTCCGAAGATTTCGTGCTCGCCGGAGCCGACGCCATTTGGGAGGTCGCCCTCCCAGACCACGAGGAACTGGTTCGACACGGCGTTGTAGGCGACGGCCGGCCGGTTGGATTCGAGTTCGTCGTCGTCGATCGGCCCCTGCCGGGAGAGCTGGACCTCGCCGCCGAGCACGCCGCCGCCGGAGTTCACGCGGCGCCCGATGATCTCCTCGTCGTTGCCGCCGACAAAGTCCGACCACGTGACGAGGAAGGTGCCGCCGCCGTAGCCGGCGTCGATGCGGCCGGCGTTCGTGTTCGCGCCCCCGACCTCGGAGACGAAGAAGTCGGGCGGGCCGACCTGCGCCAGCGAGGCGGTCAGCCGCTGCGCGCGGACCTCGTTGCCGAGCACGTCGCGTCCGTCGATCCAGGCCACGAGGTACTCGTCCCGGACGGGGTCGTAGGCGACCTGCGGCCGCGCATTGTCGCCGTCGGTGCCCGGCCCGGCACCGCCGGTCTCGGAGATCGTCACGGAGGATCCGATCGGCGCGCCGTCGAGCGCCACGCGCTGGACGCCGACCTGCTGGTCGTTGGCCAGAGCGTTCTCGCTGACCACCAGGAACTCGCCGGCGCGGGAGTTGTAGACGACGTCCGGGACGCGGGCCTGGGCGGTCACGTCGCCGTCCGTGCCCACGTGGGTGAGCCGCCGCTGCGATCCCGTCGGTCCGCCGGAAGCGCCGACGGGCCGTCCGTACACCTCGGTCTCGCCGCCCGTCCCTTCACCGATGTAGACCGCGAGGCCGCGGCCGTCCGCGCCGAACGCCACGCGCGGGTCGTCTGCGTCGAACGTCACGTCCCCCGGGATCTCCGAGACCTGCGCCACGCTGCCGACCGGCTCCGAGCGCGCGGGGACCGCGACGACCGCGCCCATCGCGGCGAGGATCGCGGCCATCCTTGCCGCTCGGCGCCGGAGCATCGGCCGACCCTATCCCGCGGACGTGCCGCACGGGGACTTTCTCTACGGTGCCCGGTATGTCCCATCATCGCGAAACGGTCACCGCCCTCGGCGCTCCCGAAGCGGTCGGTCCCTACACCCACGCCGTGCGGGCCGGCGGCCTGCTGTTCTGCTCCGGCCAGATCCCGCTCGACCCCGACTCCGGCGAGCTCGTCGGCGACTCTCCCGCCGAGCAGGCGCGCCGCTGCCTGGAGAACCTCTCGATCGTGGCCGCCGCGGCGGGCGCCTCTCTCTCCGACGACGCCGTGAAGCTGACGGTGTACCTGACCGACATGGCCGCGTTCACCGACGTCAACGAGGTCTACGGGAGCTTCTTCGAGGGCGATCCGCCGGCCCGCGTTGCGTTCGGCGTCGCCGCGCTTCCCAAGGGCGCGCAGGTCGAGATCGACGCGATCCTGGCGCTGCCGGACTGAGGTGTCCTTTCGGGCGCATCCCGTTCGTCGTAGAGATGAAACCCACCATCACGGCCTGAGGAGGCTCGGATGAAGTACCTGCTGACGATCTATAACGACGAGAACATGTCGGGCGACGTGCAGCCCGGCGAGATCAACGCGATGATGGACGGCTACCGCAAGTTCGGCGAGGAGGTCCACGGCAACGGCGCGTACGTCGCCGGCGAGGCCCTCGAGCCGGTGTCCACCGCGACGACGGTCCGGGTCAAGGGCGGCGAGCGCCTCGTCACGGACGGCCCGTTCGCGGAGACCAAGGAGCAGTTGGGCGGCTTCTACCTGCTCGACTGCAAGGACCTCGACGAGGCGATCGCCTACGCGGCCAAGATCCCGGGAGCGCAGAGCGGATGCATCGAGGTCCGGCCCGTCAGGGTCTTCGCGTAGTCGCGCCGGGCGCGGCGATCGACCGCCTGTTCCGGCAGGAGTCGGGGCGGGCGGTCGCGTCGCTGATCCGCGTGCTCGGCGACTTCGACCTCGCCGAGGAGGCGGTCCAGGAGGCGTGGATCGTGGCACTCGAGCGCTGGCCCAAGGACGGCGTCCCGCGCAATCCGGGCGCGTGGATCACGACGACGGCGCGCAACCGCGCGATCGACCGCCTGCGGCGCGCGCGCGTGCTCGAGGAGAAGCGCGCGCAGCTCGCCGCGCTGGAGGCGCTCGGCGGCGACGCGGACGAGCCCGACGGCTTCCCCGACGACCGCCTGCGGCTGATGTTCACCTGCTGCCATCCGGCGATCGCGGCCGAGGCGCGGGTCGCGCTCACGCTGCGCACACTGGGCGGGCTCTCGGTGCCGGAGGTCGCGCGCGCGTTCCTCGTCGCCGAGCCGGCGATGGCGAAGCGGCTCGTGCGCGCCAAGCGAAAGATCGCCGTGGCCGGGATCGCCTATCGCGTGCCCGAGGAGCGCGAGCTGCCGCACCGCATGCCGTCGGTGCTCGCCTCCGTCTACCTGATCTTCAACGAGGGCTACGCCGCGACGGCCGGCGAGGCGCTCGTGCGACGCGCGCTGTGCGCGGAGGCGATCCGGCTCGGCCGCCTGCTCGTCGAGCTGATGCCGGGGCGGCCCGAGCCGCGGGGCCTGCTCGCGCTGATGCTGCTGCACCACGCTCGGCGCGACGCCCGCGTCGACCCGGAGGGGCGGCTCGTGCTGCTCTCCGACCAGGACCGAGCGCTGTGGCACGCCGGCGAGATCGAGGAGGGCCGCGCGCTCGCCGCGGCGGCCGCGCCCGACCGCTACGGCCTGCAGGCGGCGATCGCGGCGGAGAACGTCGCGGACGCGACCGACTGGGCCCATGTGGCGGCCCTCTACGCGCGGCTCGCCGCGCTCGACCCGAGCCCGGTGATCGAGCTCAACCGCGCCGTCGCGGTGGCGATGGACGAGGGCCCGGAGCGCGGGCTCGCGCTGATCGACGCGATCGGCGGCCTCGACGGCTACCACCTGCTGCACTCCGCGCGCGCCGACCTGCTGCGGCGGCTGGGGCGCGCGGAAGATGCGCGCGCCGCCTACGAGCGCGCGCTCGAGTTGGCCGCCAACCCGGTCGAGCGCGCGTTCCTGGAGGGCCGCCGCGACGCGCTCAGCGACGGGGCGGGCTGACGCCGAGCTCGCCGCCGAGCGCCTCGAGCGTCGTCCACAGCGTCGGGGGGAGCGGGATGCCGTCGCGCTCTCGCTCGGCCTTCGCGCGCGCCTCGGGCTCGCCGGGCACGAGCACCTCGTCGTAGCCGGGCGCGGCCGGCATCGCCTTGAGCGCCGCGAGCAGGCCGCCGAGCGCCTCGGCGAAGCTGACGCGCCCGGCGAGGCGATCGGGGTCGATGACGAGGTGGAAGTGCCCGACGTCCTGGGTCTCGCCGCCCTCGTAGAGATTCCCGACCTTGTGGCCGACCCCGGCGCCGGACAGCGCACCCGAGAGGACTTCCACGAGCACCGCGAGCACGTAGCCCTTGTAGCCGCCGAGCGGGACCGCGGAGTGCACCTGCGCGGGGTCGGTCGTGGGCTGGCCCTGCTCGTCGACGCCCCAGCCCTCGGGGATCGTCCGCCCCTCGTCGCGCGCGTTGAAGATGCGGTTGACCGCCACCTGGCTCGTGGCCATGTCGACGTCGAAGATCCCGTCCGGCGTCGGCGCGGCGAGCGCGATCGGGTTCGTCCCCAGGGCGCGGCCGACGCCCCCGAAGGGGATCACGAACGGCTCGGAGTTCGTCGTCGAGATGCCGACCATGCCCGCCTGCGCGGCGCGGATCGCGTAGTACCCGGCGGCGCCGTAGTGGCTCGAACGGTGCACGGAGACGACGCCGACGCCGTGGCGCCGCGCGAGCTGGATCGCGTGGTCGGTGGCCAGCACGCCGGCCACCTGGCCCGGGCCGCGGTCGGCGTCGATCAGCGCGACGGCGCCCTCCTCGCGCTCGACGCGCGGCCGCGGCCGGCCGTTGACGAGGCCCGCGCGCAGGCGCTCGGAGTAGATCGGCACGCGCGCGACGCCGTGCGAGTCGACGGCGCGGCGGTTCGCGTCGACCAGCGAGACCGCGACCGTCTCCGCGGCGGCGGGCTCGAGCCCCGAGGCCACGAGCAGGGCCTGGGTCCAGCCCTCGAGCGCCTCCGGAGCGATGCGGTCGCCTGGCATCAGTAGAGGACCTCCGGGTCGAGCTCGTTGCGCAGCGGCTCGCCCTCGAGGCGGCGGCGCAGGTTGTCGCAGAACAGGTCGACGACGCGCGCCTCCTCGGCCTCGACGAGCGCGGCGTTGTGCGGGCTGACGATCACGTTCTCGAGCTCCCACAGCGGGCTGTCGGGCGGCAGCGGCTCCTCCGCGAACACGTCGAGCGCGGCGCCGGCGAGCGTCCCGTCCTGCAGGCGCTCGGCGAGCGCGGCCTCGTCGACGACGGCGCCGCGGCCGACGTTGACGAGCACCGCGCCCGGCTTGACGGCGGCGAGCGTGTCCGCGTCGAGCAGCCCGCGCGTGGCGTCGGTCAGCGGCAGCGTGACCACGATGCCGTCGGCGCGCCCGACCAGCTCGCGCAGGTCGTCCGCAGGGTGCAGCTCGTCGACGTGCGGGGCGGTGCCCGAGGCGTCGCGCTTGACCGCGAGCACGTGCATCCCGAACGCCTGGGCCAGTCGCGCGGTCTCGGTGCCGATCGCGCCGAGGCCGACGATCAGCAGCGTGCGGTCGCGCAGCTCGCCGACCGGCTGCTGCCCCGGCGGCCAACGGCGCTCGCGCTGGTCCGCGAGCAGCGTCGGGAGCTGTTTGGCGAAGGCGAGCAGGCCGAACAGCGCGAACTCCGCGAGCGGCCCGGCGTGGACGCCGCTCGACGTCGTCACCGCAAGGTCGCACAGCTCGTCGGGCGCGGTGCGCAGCGCGCCGCCGAGCTGCTCGCCCGCGCCGGCGTTGCGCGCCTGCACCCACTCGATCCGCGGCGCGCGCCGGACCAGATCGAGGAGGCCGTCGCCGGAGTTGCCCGGGATGCCGAAGGCGACCTCGGCGCGCTCGAGCGCCTCCGTCCAGCGCGGGTCGGCGAGCGGTACTCCGCCCTCGCCGACGGTGTCTCCGCTCCAACGCGCGACGGGCAACAGCTCAGGCAGGAATGTCAGCTCCACGCCGTCCTGCGCCGCGATGCGCTCCGCCTGCTCGCGGCGCATCGGTGTGACGATCAGGACCTCCACGCCTAGCCCGCGAACTCCTGCGCGGGGCGGCCGGTGAAGCCGGGCTCGGCGACGAACAGGCACCCGCCGAGCGGCTGCGGCGAGCGCGCCGTCGTGATGAACAGCCGCCGCCCGTCTTCGCCGCCGAACCAGCACGCGGTCACGTTGTCGGCGGGCACCGCGAGCACGGCGTCGAGCGCGCCGTCGGGGTCGTAGCGGCGGACCTGCGCGCCGCCGTAGAGCGCGACCCAGACGCCGCCGTCGTCGTCGAGGACGACGCCGTCGGGCACGCCGACGCCTGCCTCGATCGTCGCGAACGGCCGGCGGTTCTCGACGGCGCCGGTGGCGGTGTCGTAGTCGAGCACGTCGATCCGCAGCGTGGGCGAGTCGACGTAGTACATGCGCCGCTCGTCGCCGCTCCAGGCGAGGCCGTTGGAAAGCGAGATGTCCTCCAGCACGGTGGTGAGGCTGCCGTCCCCGTCGTAGCGGTAGAGGGCGGCCAGGTCCGGTGCCTCGTCGTCGCACATCGTCCCGATCCAGAAGCGCCCGCCGGGATCGACCGCACCGTCGTTCGCGCGCATCCCGTTGCGGCGGTGGGGGAGCTCCGCGAGCGGCTCGAGGTCGCCGTTGGTGAGGTCGACGATCGCGAGGCGGTCGGCGAGCGCGACGAGCACGCGCGCGGGATCCGCCGTCGGCGCCGCGGCGCCGACCTTCGCGGGCAGGCCGACGGCGCGGTCCTCGCCGCCGGCGGGGTCGTACTCGTGCAGCGCGCGGCCGTCGATGTCGACCCACAGCAGCCGCTGCGTGCGCGCAGCCCAGCGTGGGCCCTCGGCGAGGGCGGCGTCGGCGCGCAGGAGCAGTTCGGCGGTTCCCAGATCGTTGATGTCCAGCGGTATACCGCGAGCGGGGCTCCGCTGTAGCCTCAGGGTGTGGCCACGGTCGAGTCCTCGGTCTCCGCGCGCGACGTCGAAGCGGCGCGCCCCGCGGTGGCGACCGCCGCGCGCCGGACGCCGACGCTGTCGACGCGGACGATCTCCGAGCGCGTGGGCGGGACCGTCGTGCTCAAGGCCGAGAACCTCCAGCGCACCGGCTCCTTCAAGGTCCGTGGCACCGCGGCCAAGCTCGCCGCGCTGGGCGAGAAGGGCTGTGCCAGGGGCGTCGTCGCGGCCTCGGCGGGCAACCACGCGCAGGCGCTGGCCGCCGCGGCGCGCGCGATGGGCGTCCGGTGCGAGGTCTTCGTCCCCGCCGACGCGCCGATCGCCAAGGCCGAGGCCGCGCGCGGGCAGGGCGCGATCGTGCACCTCGGGGGCGCCGGGGTCGAGGACTGCCTGGTGAGTGCGAAGGCGCGCGCGCAGGAGGGCGGCCTCGCCTTCGTCCACCCGTTCGACGATCCCGACATCGTCGCCGGGCAGGGCACACTCGGCCTCGAGCTGCTCGAGGATGTGCCCGATCTCGCCAAGGTGGTCGTGCCCGTCGGCGGCGGCGGCCTCTGCAGCGGCGTCGCGATCGCGATCAAGTCGGCGCGGCCCGAGGTCGAGGTCGTCGGCGTCCAGATCGCCGACGCCTCGTTGACGATCGCCGACGGGATCGCCGTCAAAACCCCCGGCGAGCTGACGACGCCGCTGCTCGAGCAGTGGGTGGACGAGATGGCCGTGGCGGGGGAGGACGAGACCGCGGAGGCGATGGTGCTGCTGATGGAGCGCGCCAAGCTCGTCGTCGAGGGCGCCGGGGCGGTCGGCGTCGCGGCCCTGCTCGGCGGCCAGGTGCAGCCCGCCGCGAGCGGCACGACCGTGGCCGTGCTCTCGGGCGGCAACGTCGACCCCGGCCTGCTCGCGTCGATCGCGCGCCGCCACGAGACCGAGGTCGGCCGCCGGCTCGTCCTGCTCACGCGCGTCGCGGACCGGCCAGGCGCCTTGGCCGGGCTGCTGGCCTGCGTCGCGGAGACCGGCGCGAACCTCGTCCACGTGTCGCATCACCGCGAGGGCCTTGACCTGCATGTTCGGGAGACGGCCGTGGAGCTGGTGTTGGAGACGCGTGGGTTGGAGCACGCTCAGGCCGTGGTCGACACCCTGCTCGCGGCGGGGTATGAGGCTCGGGTGTTGCGTTGATGCGCGCGGTGTGACGAAAGGCGCATCGAGGAGTGACGAAACGGTTGCGGCGCCCCGCTCTCCCGTCCTGAGGCGCCAACGTACACCGGGTGTGCGATGTTCGTAGCAATAGTTCCGACAAAGTCCGCGCACCCGACGTTGAGATCGCCCGATTGGCCTCTCAGCAGCACGGAGTCGTCACGGCCGCGCAGTTGCTCGCCGCGGGTCTCGACCGTCACGCCATCGCGTATCGCCGCCGCGTCGGGCGCCTCCACCTCCTTCACCGCGGGGTTTACGCCGTGGGCCACCGCCCACCGTCACCGCTCGCCACAGCGATGGCGGCGGTTCTCGCCTGCGGTTCGAACGCCGTGCTGAGTCACGGGTCGGCCGCGGCGTTGTGGCGTATCGTGCCGCGCTGGCCCGCGCCAACGCACGTCACGGCACCGAGCGAGCGCGACCGCCCCGGCATCCACGTCCACCGCTCCCGTCACGCCGACGCGACCACCCACCACGGCATCCGCGTCACTACGCCAGCTCGCACCCTCGTCGACCTCGCCGACGTCCTGAACGACAGAGCGCTCACCCGAGCCGTCAACGAAGCCCAGGTCCTCCGGCTCGTCACCCCCGCCGAGCTCACCACCCTCCTCACCCGATATCCAGGACGGCGCACCGCACAACTCACGCCCGAACGGGGCGCCACACCCACCCGCTCACACCTCGAAGACGACTTCACACGCTTCCTCAAGCGCCACCACCTCCCGCTCCCCGAGCGCAACCAACACATCGCCGGCCACGAAGTCGACGCCATCTACCGAGCCCACCACCTCGTCATCGAGCTCGACAGCCGCCAGTTCCACACCACTCCCCGAGCCTTCGAGCAAGACCGCGACCGCGACGCCGACCTCCTCAATGCGGGCTTCTCGACGCTCCGCATCACCGACAGGCGCCTCAAACACCACGCCGGGACGGAGGCACGCCGGCTCAGAGCAATCCTGGCGCTGAACGGGTAGGTGGCGTGGATGGTCGCGCTC
>JAXDGC010000286.1:0-4368 GCA_034665245.1 Solirubrobacteraceae bacterium
TCGACACGACCCACCTGATCGTCTGGGGGAGCGTCGCCACGGCGACGGTGATCGCCGTGCGGCTGGTGTGGACCTTCGTGTTCGCCTACCTCCCGCACCTGCTCTTCCACAGCCTGCGCGAGCGCAACCCGGTCCCGAAGCCGCGCAACGTCGCGATCATCGCGTGGATGGGGATGCGCGGCGCGGTCTCGCTCGCCGCGGCGCTCGCGCTCCCGGTCGAGAACGACGCCGGCGATCGGTTCGCCCAGCGTCCCGTGATCCTGTTCGTCGTCTTCTGCGTGATCCTCGGGACGCTCGTGCTGCAGGGGCTCTCGCTGCCCCGGCTGATCCGGCTGCTCGACGTCGAGCCTGACGACGAGGACGTGCTCGAGCAGGAGGCGCGCGCCCGTCTGAAGGCGGCCGAGGCGGCGCTCGAGCGCATCGAGGAGCTCGAGCAGGAGGAGTGGACGCTCGGCGAGTCCGTCGATCGTCTGCGCGGGATCTACCGCTATCGCCGCCACCGCTTCGCCGCCCGCTTCGACGACGAGGTCGACGACGGCGCGATCGAGGAGCGCAGCTCGGCCTGGGGACAGATGATGTTCGCGGTCATCGAGGCCCAGCGCGACGCCCTCGAGGCCATGCGCCGCTCCGGCGAGATCACCGACGAGGTCAGGCGCAACCTCGAGCGCGACCTCGACCTCGAGGAGTCGCGCCTGAACGAGGTCCGCCCCTAGGCCTAGAGCCCCGGCGGATGGCGCGCGACGAACCCGGGCCTGCGGCCGCGCAGGTCGTTCTGCCAGCGCGAGCCCGTCGCCTGCGCGCCCGAGGTGTCGAAGCGGATTCCCGCCACCTCCATGTAGACGTGCCCGGGACTGGAGAAGATCGTGACCCACTTGCCCGGGCCCGCCTTGCCCCAGCTCATGAGGCCGCCGGAGTCGCGCGGCCCCTCGATCAGCCCGGCGGCGTAGAGCGCGAAGGAGACCGAGCCCGAGCAGTCATAGCCCGTGTCGAGGAAGCGGCCGTGGCCCCCGCCCCACTTGTACGGCGTGCGCGCGATCGCGTTGCCGGCCTCGATGATCTTGAGCACCTCGGTCGGGGCCTCGAGCGGCGGCAGCGCGACGCCATTGTCGAGCGCGGTTGCGTTCTTCGTCCCGCCGTTGATGGCGCTGGGTGCGTCGTGGCGCTCGAGCGTGCCCGAGGCGGGCCCGGTCGGCTTCGGCGCGGCGGTCTCCGGGGCGGCGGCACCCGACGTGGCGATCTCGTCCGCGGGGCTCTCGGCCTGCCCCGCGACGGGCTCGACGAGCTTCGGGTGCGACTTGGGCAGCGGCGGCAGCTCGGCCTTGTGGGCCGCCTTGACCTCGACGCGCGGGCTCGTCTCGGCCGCCGCGCCGCAGCCGGCGAGCACGGGGACGAGGGCGACCAGGCCGCAGATCAGCGCACGGTGGATCAGAGTCGTCATCTGGGCTTTCCAGTACCCGGGCGCATCCGTCATGCATCGGCGGGCGTGCGCGGGGCTTGAGTGGCATCCTCGGGCCATGGCCACCTGGGACGATGTCACGGCCGCCGCTCCGGAGCTCGCGCAGGCCGCCCGCAAGCTCTTCGAGGCCAACACGCACCTGACGATCGCGACGCTGCGCAAGGACGGCTCGCCGCGCATCAGCGGCATCGAGGCGCAGGTCATCGAGGGCGACCTGTGGTTCGGCTCGATGCCGGACGCGCTGAAGGCGCGCGACCTCCAGCGCGACCCGCGCTTCGCGCTGCACTCGGGCACCGGCGACGCCGCTGACTGGCATGGCGACGCGAAGGTGAGCGGGCGCGCGGTGGAGATCACCGACCCGGACCGGATGACGGAGATCTTCGAGGCCATGGGGCACCCCCAGAGCGGCCCGGCGCACCTGTTCCGCGCCGAGCTGAGCGAGGTGTCGACGGTCCGCCTGGGCGAGCCCGCCGACCACCTCGTCATCGACTCCTGGCGCGAGGGCCAGGAGCCGAAGCGGATCAAGCGCTGAGCGAAGAGCCGCGCCGGACGCGCACGCATGTCAACAGGAGGCGTCGCTTCACACCTAGGGTGCCTGGCCACGGCACGCGCGTCGCGGGACGGTGATGGAGGTCGAAGTTCCATCATCGAAGGAGGTCGGAGATGTCCGTCAACACCCCCACCGCCCCGCACCCGGGCGAGACCCCCGCTCAGGGGAACGACGCCACGGAGGTGAACATGACGATCGTGTGGTCGATCGTCGCCTTCGTGGTCATCGTCATCGGCGGCCTCGCCACGCCGTGGGACACGATCACGACGCTGCTCGAGAACGGCGGCCCGAGCGACGAGCAGCAGAGCATCCTCGCCTTCGTCGCCGGCTACACGTTCCCGCTGACGATCGCGACGGCCGGGCTCGTGTACGCCGCGCTGGATGGCTGGTTCGACGAGGTCGTGTGGCCGTGGCACCTGGTCATCGGCGGGGTCGTGCTGTTCGTCGCCGGCGTCGCCGCGCAGGAGTTCGGCCTCGGCCTGCTGCCGCGGTACACCCTGCACGTGCCGGGCGGACCGCCGTACATCTCGCTCCCGCTGTGGGTCCTGCAGGGCTACTTCAACAGCTACGGCGGCGCGCTGATGGTCTCCTCGGTCGCCATCGGCGCCGGGTCCGCGCTGCAGCTGCGCGAGTGGGTCAAGTGAGCCGCAGCGCCTGAGCGAGATCCGCGATCAGGTCCGCGCCGGCCTCGATCCCGCACGAGAGGCGGACGAGGTCGGCGGGGACCGCCGCGATCGAGTCCTCGACGGACTGGTGCGTCATCGCCTGCGGCACCTCGATCAGCGACTCGACGCCGCCCAGCGACTCGGCGAGCGAGAAGACCTTCGTCGAGGAGGCGATGCGGATCGCGTCGGGATGGCGGAAGGAGACCATGCCGCTGAAGCCGGGCCAGCGCACGTCGGCGATGCCCGCCTCGTCGCGCAGCCAGCTCGAGACCGCGAGGCCGTTGGCGTCGTGCGCGGCGACGCGCAGGTGCAGCGTGCGCAGCACGCGGTGCACGAGGAAGCAGTCCAGCGGCCCCGGCACCGCCCCGACCGCGTTCTGGATGAACTTGACCTTCTCGTGCAGCTCCGGATCGCGCACGATCGCCGCGCCGCCGACGGTGTCGGAGTGCCCGCCAAGGTACTTCGTGGTCGAGTGGACCACGGCGTCGGCGCCGAGCTCGAGCGGACGCTGGTGGACCGGGGTCGCGAACGTGTTGTCGACCACGACGAGCGCGTTGCGGCTGCGCTCGATCACGCCCGGCAGGTCGATGACGTTGAGCGACGGGTTCGTCGGCGTCTCGATCCAGACCAGCGCCGTGTCCTGGCGGACCGCGCGCGCGACGGCATCGAGGTCGCGCTGGTCGACCATGTCGTACTCGACGCCGAAGCGCGAGAGCACCTTGTCGACGAGGCGGTAGGTGCCGCCGTAGAGGTCGTCGGGGAGGACGACGTGCGAGCCCGCGCTCGCGATCGCGGTGATCAGCGCGTGCTCGGCCGCCATGCCGGACGAGAACGCGCTCGCGTGCCCGCCCTCGAGCTCCCCCAGCGCGTCCTCGAGGGCCGTGCGCGTCGGGTTGGCCGAGCGCGAGTAGCCGAAGTCCCCGACGTGCTGGCCGGGGGCGGGCTGCACGTACGTGGAGGTCTGGTGGATCGGCGGGATCACCGAGCCGTAGGTGGGGTCGGGCGTGAGTCCCGCGTGCACGCAGCGGGTGGCGAATTCGGTCATGTGACGAGCGATTCGAGCAGGTCGGCGCGCGTGACGATGCCCAGCGGCCGGCCGTGCTCGGTCACCGTGAGCGCCTGGCGCTCGCCCGCGAGCAGCTCGACCGCCTCGCGCACCGAGTCCGTCAGCGAGACCGCCGGGAACGGATCCTCCATCACCTCGGCGATGTCGAGGTCCATCAGCGACGGCGCCCCGATCGCGCGCTTGAGCAGCCCGCGCTCGCCGACCGAGCCGACGATCGCGGCGTCGTCGTGCGACGAGGTCACCGGGAGCTGGGAGACGCGGTGCTCGTGCAGCAGCGCGATCGCGTCGCGCACCTTCTGATCGGTCTGCACGACCACGAACGGCGGGATCTCGCCCGCGGCGTCCTTGGCGCGCAGGACGTCGCCGACCGTCTTGTCGTCGGGCCGGTCGAGGAAGCCGTATTGGCTCATCCACGCGTCGTTGAAGATCTTCGAGAGGTACGCGCGCCCGCCGTCGGGGAGCACGACCGCGATCAGGGCCTCGGGGTCGTCGATGTCCTTGGCAACCTGCAGCGCGGCGTGGACGGCGAGGCCGCAGGAGCCGCCGAGCAGCATCCCCTCGGTCTCGGCGAGCCGGCGCGTGGTGAGGAAGGAGTCGCGGTCGGAGACGCGCACGTAGCGGTCGACCACGC
>JAXDGC010000287.1:0-33592 GCA_034665245.1 Solirubrobacteraceae bacterium
TTGATCAGTCTCGTCATCGGGCTGGCGTTCTTCGCGATCCTCGTCTGGACCTCAGGCCAGACGGCCATCAACGTCTTCCACCGGATCTTCGGCAGCGGCACCGGGAACGTCGCCCTGTCGATCGCGATGCTGGTCGTCTCGCTGCTCTCGTTCGCACTCGCGATCTACGGGCACGCCACGCTGGTGGCGAGCTTCCGCTTCATCGCGATCGCGAGCGCGGGCGTCTCGCTCCTGGCGCTGATCGTCCTGGCCGGCAAGTTCCACGCCGTGCACGGCGGGGGCTACCGGCTCGGCGAATACTGGTCGACGTGGGTGTTGACGATGGTGCTGGCTGCTTTGCTGCCGATCACATGGGGGCCGTTCATCGGCGACTATGGCCGCTACCTCCCCTCCAAGTCGAAGGCGAGCACGTGCGCCCTCGCCGCTGGGCTCGGCATCTTCGCGGGCTGCTGGCTGGCTGAGATCGTCGGCGCCTTCGCGACCACGACGTTCAAGGATCCGACGACCGACTTCGCGACCGGCTTCCCGGCCGCGTCGCCGCTCTGGTTCGCGGTCCTCCTGATGCTTGCTCCCGGCGGGCTGGCGAACATCGAGAGCGCCGCCATGTGTGTCTACAACGCCGCGCTGGACCTTCAGGCCGTGTTCTGGCGTCTCACGCGCGCGCAGGTGACGTTCGCGACGAGCGGGATCGGGCTCGCCGTTGCGTACATCGGGCTGATCGCCTTCGACGCGATAAAGTCGATCGAGGCGTTCGCCACACTGATGCTCGTCACGGTCACCCCGTGGATGGTGATCATGACCATCGGTCACCTGATGCGACACGGGTGGTACAAGCCCATGGATCTGCAGGCGTTTGCGGACCACGCGAAGACGGGCGCCTACTGGTTCACCGGCGGCTTCAACCTCAGAGCCTTCGTCGCTTGGGGTGCCGCCGTAGCGGTCGGCACGCTGTTCACCTCGACGAGCATCATCACGGGGCCGCTCACCACTCACGTGAGCGGGATCGATCTGAGTTTCACCAGTGCAGCGGTGGTGGGTGGTGTTCTGTACTACGCGCTGGTGAAGCTCTTTCCTGAGTGCCCTGAGCGCGGTGACGGCTGACTGAGGTTCCCGCACCGGCGCGGCAGGCGTACCCTTGGGTCGATGCGCGCCCGTGCCGTCGCTGCCGATGCGCCCGCCGTTCCTCCGCTGTGTTGGGGATCTTCGTGACCGCTCGCGCGGCGCGGCCGTGAGGGGATGAGAGCGCGGTTGGGCGGCGAGGATCTGAGTGCGCTGGCCGCGGAGCAGGCGGCGTTGCGGCGGCTCGCGGCGCTGGTGGCGCGCGGGGCGGCGCCGGAGGAGGTGTTCGCTGCGGTTGTCGAGGAGGTCGGGCGGCTGCTTTCCGTCGAGTACGTGCAGATGGGGCGCTACGAGCCCGACGATACGCTCGCCGTCATCGCATCCTGGGGCAATGCAGGTCCTGCGGCGTCCCGGACGACGGTTGGGGGGAAGAGGCTCGCCGCGATCGTGCTCGAGACCGGCCGCTCGGCCCGGATCGACAGCCATGCCGATGGCTCCGAGCCGATCGGTGTCGCCGCCGGCGAGACGGGCGTCCGCTCCGCGGTGGGGACGCCGATCACGGTCGAGGGGCGCCTGTGGGGGGCCATGATCGCCGGCTCGCGCGGGGAACCGACCCTTCCTGCGGACGCCGAGGCGCGGCTCGCGTCTTTCACGGAGCTTCTTGTCGCGACGATCGCGAACGCCGAGAGCCGCGCCGGTGTCACCCGGCTCGCCGCGGATCAGGCGGCGTTGCGGCGCGTGGCGACGCTGGTCGCGCGCGGGGTGCCGCCGGAGGACGTGTTCGCTGCGGTGGTCCAGGAGGTCGGGCGGCTGCTTCCGGTGGACTTTGCGGACCTCGGCCGTTGCGAGCCCGACGGGACGATCACCTTCGTCGCCGCCTGGGGCAAGACCGACGCCGTCTTCCCCGTCGGTTCCCGGTTGAGGCTCGGCGGGAAGAACGCCACGACGCTGGTCGCGGAGACCGGGATCGCAGCCCGGATCGAGAGTTATGCCGATGCCTCCGGGCCGATCGGTACCCCGACCCGCGAAACGGGCGTTCGCTCGGCGGTCGGGACGCCGATCACCGTCGAGGGGCACCTCTGGGGCGTGATGGCGGCCGGATGGAGCCTCGAGGAACCGATGCCTTCGGACACCGAGCCGCGCATGGCCCAGTTCACGGATCTGTTGGAGACGGCGATCGCGAATGCCGAGAGCCGCGCCGGGCTCGCCCGGCTCGCCGAGGTGCAGACGGCGTTGCGGCGGGTCGCGACGCTGGTCGCGCGCGGGGTGCCGCCGGAGGAGGTGTTCGCCGCGGTTGTCGAGGAGGTCGGGCAGCTGCTGCCGGTCGACTTCGCAGACATGAGCCGCTTCGAGCCCGACGGCGCGGTGACCTTCGTCGCCGCCTGGGGCACTACTGCCGCCGTCTTCCCAGCCGGCAGCCGGTGGATCCCTGAGGGCAAGAACCTCTGCTCGCTCGTCGCTGAGACCGGTCGCCCAGCTCGGATCGAGAGCTATGCCGATGCCTCCGGCCCGATCGATATCGCCGTCCGCGGGACGGGCGTTCGCTCGGCCGTCGGGACGCCGATCGTCGTCGAGGGCCGCCTCTGGGGCGTGATGGCCGCCGGCTCGAGGCGGGAGGAACCGATGCCGTCGGGCACCGAGACGCGCCTGACCCAGTTCACGGAGCTCCTGGCGACCGCGGTCGCGAATGCCGAGAGCCGCGCCGGGCTCGCCCGGCTCGCCGAGGAGCAGGCAGCGTTGCGGCGTGTCGCGACGCTGGTGGCGCGTGGGACGCGGCCGGAGGAGGTGTTCGCGTCGGTCGCGAACGAGGTCGGACGGCTGCTTTCGGTCGACGTGGCGAACGTGTGCCGCTACGAGTCAGACGGCACGGTCACGTTCGTCGCCAGCGCAGGGGGGCGTTTTCCCGTCAGCAGGCGGTGGCCCCTCGAGGAGACGAACCTCGCCACGCGCGTGCTCGAGACAGGCCGTCCGGCCCGGCTCGACAACTATGCCGATGCAGGCGGCCAGCTCGCTGAGGACATCCGCGAGATAGGCGTCCGCTCGGCGGTCGGGACGCCGATCGTCGTCGAGGGGCGCCTGTGGGGCTTGATGGCCGCCGGCTCCAGCCAGGAGCGGCCCCTGCCGCCGGATACCGAGACGCGCCTCGCGTCGTTCACGGAGCTGGTGGCGACGGCGATCGCGAACACCGAAGCGCGGACGGAGGTGGCGGCGTCGCGGGCGCGGCTGGTGGCGGCGACCGAGGACGAGCGCCGGCGTGTCGTTCGCGATCTGCACGACGGAGCGCAGCAGCGGCTGGTCCACACCATCGTCACGCTCAAGCTGGCGCACCAGGCGCTGGAGCAAGACCAGGAGGGCGCCCCCGCGCTGGTACACGAAGCGCTTGAGCACGCCGAGGGCGCCAACCTCGAGCTGCGCGAGCTCGCCCACGGCATCCTTCCTACGGTCCTGACTCGCGGCGGGTTGCGCGCGGCGGTGGAGGCGCTGGCCTCGCGGACGCCGGTGCCTGTCGAGATCGACGTGTCCGTGGGCCGGCTCCCGACCGCGGTCGAGGCGACCGCCTACTTCGTCGTCGCCGAGGCACTCACCAACGTCGCCAAGCACGCTCGCGCCGGACGCGCCGAGGTCATGGCGCGGATCGAGGACCGCACGTTCACCGTCCAGGTGCGTGACGATGGCATCGGAGGCGCTCGTCCCGACGGGAGCGGCCTCGTGGGGCTCCGGGACCGGGTCGCCGCCCTCGACGGCGGGCTTCGGATCGAGAGCCCGGCGGACGGCGGCACGCTCGTCGCGGCCGCCATCCCCCTCCCCGGCTAGGCACCACGAGCTCTCATCCTTCTTGAGGGCGCGCGATCGGCACCCGTACACGGACCGGTCGCATCCGCAATCGAGGCATCCATTCGACGAGGGCCAGCACGAGCATGGGAGCAACAGTCGCGGGGACGATGTCGGCGAACGCGAGCAACCCGCCGTTGACGATCGAGAGGACCGCCACGAGCAACGCCGCTCGCGGCTGGATCGGCCGGCCGGCGACGACGCCGCCCACCACCGCGGCGAGGACCAGGTCGGGGTAGTCCTGGCTCATCGATCCCAGCTGGGCCCGGTGGAACGCCGGCCCGACGCCGTCGACAGCGTGAGCCAGCAGCGCCGCCGCCGGCTGGCCGACGCCGAGCGCGAGCAGGAGCACGTCGACCGCAGCCATGCTCAGCACCCCCAGTTGGAGCCAGCTTCCCGGGGTCAGCCGGGCGAACGCTGCACCGAGCGTGAGGCATCCAAGCGCTGTGAGCAGGCTCGCCGTGAGTTGCGCTGCGAGGCCGGTGCCGGCGATCGCGACCGCGCCCAGTGCAAGCGGCACCAGCAGCAGTAGCGGCCGGCCGCCGTGGACGACGGCCACGACCGCGATCGAGGCCAGCACAGGTGTGGCGACCACGGCGAGGACCGCGAGGCCCGTCGCCAGCGACGGCACCGCCAGCACGCCGAAGGTCCCGACGAGCAGGGAGCCGGGGCCCACGAGCGCCCAGAGCGGCGATCGCAGCCGACTCAGGGAGTGGAAGGCGAGGGAACGGGGAAGCGCCACGAGCCCTCCTTGGATGCTCGCCAGGGTGACGAACGCGCTGATGCTGACGACATTCACACCAGCGATGGTCACCCGCAACACGGGCGCGCGCGAGCGCATTCCACGGGTCCGTGATCGGAAATCCCGCTCGCCACCGAACCACGTTACGGCGCTATGCCCGCACCACGCCCATCCGCGTCGAGCCGAAGCGCCACCGCGTCGGAGCGGCCCCGGCTCATTGGCTGGACCGCCGCTTGCGAGCCCGGCCGATGAGGACCGGCGTGCCGATCGGAGTGAGCGCGTAGAGCCGCTCGATGTCCGGGTTCCTGAGCCGGATGCAGCCGTGCGAGGGGCGGCCGGGGATGAGGCCCGGCTCGCTCGTCCCGTGCAGGCCGATCACACCGCCGCCGGGCCAATCCGTCAGCGCGTTGGAGTACCCGGCCGTCCCCATCGCTCGCGTGCCGTACAGCGGGTTGCCGCTGACATGGAACTTCTCGCGGATCCAGAACGAGCCCGCCGGCGTCGGGGTGCTCGGCGCCCCCATCCCTACGCGGGCGCGGAAGCGCCGCTTGCCGCGGTCGTACAACGTGACACTCAGGGCGGCACGGCTCACGACCAGCCGGGTGTGGACGAGATGGGACGGGCCGAGCCTGTCGCGTCGTACCCAGGCGGTCGTGTTGCTGGGCCGTTGCGGGAGCCTGAGCTGGACCCAAGGGACGCCCTGGGCGTCCTCTCGGCCGGCGAGCAGGACGTACACCTCGGGAAAACCGTCCTCGGTCAGCAGGCGCAGGCGGCCGACCGTGCGCGCGTCCGCCGACGGCCGGGCGTACACCTTGGCGAGCGTGGCGGCGTTCGCCCAGCGCGTGAAGGTGGTCTCGTTCGACAGCCGTGCCCGCTGGGGCGAACTCGACGGCGTCTGGGCATGAGCGGGCGCGCTCGCCGCGATCGAGACGATCGCGGCCAGCGACGCCGGCGCCAGGATCTGCGACCTCACCCGGTGAAGCGAGCCGAGACCTGCCGCGAACGGGTGAGCTGGAAGCGCAGCGTCTGCCGCGCCAGGCTCGTTCCGGTCTGGAAGGTCACGGCCGCGCGCGCGCGGTGGGCGCCCACGCTGAGGCGAGAGCAGCTCATCGTGAACCCATAGCGGCCAGTGGAAGTCGGACTGGTCACCGTCTTCATGCGCTTGCCGTCGACGTAGAACGAGACGGTGTCGATGTTGGTGCCGGTCACGACGGCCTTCGCGCGCTTGTGGGACACGCAGCCCTGCGACACGTGCAGCGTCGCGGAGCCGGCGGTGGGAACCGGAGCCGGGGTCGGAGCCGGAAGTGGAGCCGGAGTGCCGGGGTCTTCGCCGGCGAGCGCGGGCGCCACGGGGAGCGCGAGCGCGGCAAGCACAGCGGGCAGGAGGAGCATGGGACGTCGGAGCACGGGAAACCTCATCCGTCGGGAGCCAGGGGCCCCGCCAAGGCTGGCTGCGGGCACTCCCCCGCGCAACAACGCGTGGCACTCACTTGAGAGCCGCGACGTATCAGCCCGAAAAACTCTGCAGCACGCGCGCGTCGCGAGGATGATTCATGGCGTGACACCGGTGATCCCTCGCTGGCTGCGCGCAGCGCTCACGAGTGTCGCGCTCGTCGCCGCGGTGACCGCGGTGATCGCGCTGCTGGAGCCGGACGTGCCGGCCCTCGGCCTGGGCGTGCTCTATCTGTTGGCGGTCGTCCCGATCGCGCTCGCGTATGGCGGGACGGTCTCGGCGGCGGTGTCGGTGGCGAGCATCGCGGCGTTCACCTATCTCTTCCTACCACCCCGTTACAGCTTGAATCCGGGCTCGTCGGAGCGGTGGGAAGTGGTTGTGGCGTTCCTGGTGTCGTTCGTGGTCGTCAGCCAGCTGGCGGCGCGCTCACAGCGCGAGGCGCGGCGATCGGCGCGACTCGCCGACGAGCAGGCCGCGCTGCGACGCGTGGCGACGCTGGTCGCCCGAGGGGACCCGCCGCCCGACGTGTTCGCGGCGGTCGCGCGCGAGGTCGGCCTGCTCCTCAATGCCGACGCGACCCACCTGGGGCGCTACGAGCCCGATGCGGCGGTGACGGGGCTGGCCGCCTGGAGCTCCGCGGGAGATCACATACCGGCCGGGAGACGGGTCGAGCTCGAGGGTGAGAGCGTGGCAGGGTTGGTGTCGCGGACCAAGCGGCCCGCGCGGATGCGCGGCTACGAGAATGCGCCCGGCGTCGGGGCCGCTCTGGGCCGGGAGCTGGGCCTGCGCTCGTCGGTCGGCGCCCCGATCGTCGTCGACCAGCACCTCTGGGGGGTGATGGTCGCCTCCTCGAAGGCCGACGAGTCGCTTCCGGCGGACGCCGAGTCCAGGATCGCCGCGTTCACGGAGCTGCTGGCTACGGCGATCGCGAACACCGAGAGCCGGGCTGGTCTCGCCCGGCTGGCCGAGGAGCAGGCGGCCTTGCGGCGCGTCGCGACGCTGGCCGCGCACGGGGCGTCGCCGGAGGCGCTGTTCGCTGCGGTCGTCGATGAGGTGGAGCGGGTGTTCCCCGTCGAGAACGTGGGCCTGGCCCGCTACGAGTCCGACCGCACGATGACGACCGTCGCGATCTCGGAGGGCCTGGCTGACCACTTCCCCGTCGGCGGTCGGTGGCCGCTCGGGGGGAAGAACGTCAGCACGGTGGTCTTCGAGACCGGCCGTTCGGCCCGGATCGACAGTTACGGCGACGCCTCCGGGCGGCTCGGTGTCGCGATGCGCGAGCGGGGCCTGGCCTCGGCGGTCGGGGCGCCGATCGTCGTCGAGGGTCGCCTGTGGGGTGTGCTGACCCTGTCCTCGACGGAGCACCCGCTGGCGGCCGACACCGAGGCTCATCTCGCTGCCTTCACGGAGCTGCTGGCGACGGCGATCTCGAACACCGAGGCGCGAACGGAGGTGGCGGCATCGCGCGCGCGGATCGTGGCGGCCACCGACGACGAGCGCCGGCGCGTGGTTCGCGATCTGCACGACGGCGCGCAGCAGCGGCTCGTCCACACGGTCGTCACGCTGAAGCTGGCAGAGCGCGCCCTGCGGAACGACACAGAGGACCTCCCGGTGCTGCTGGCCGATGCGCTCGACCACGCCGAGCAGGCGACGGTCGAGCTGCGCGAGCTCGCGCACGGCATCCTCCCGGCGGTGCTCACCAGAGGAGGCCTGCGCGTGGGAGTCGACGCGCTCGCTTCGCGGATGCCGGTGCCCGTCGAGATCGACGTGTCGGTGGGCCGGCTCCCCGCCGCGATCGAGGCGACCGCCTACTTCGTCGTCGCCGAGGCACTCACCAACGTCGCCAAGCACGCTCGCGCCGAGCACGCCGAGGTGACGGCGCGGATCGAGGACGGCACGCTCGGGCTGCAGGTGCGCGACGACGGGGTCGGAGGAGCCCGGCCCGACGGCACCGGCCTCGTCGGGCTCGCGGACAGGCTCGCCGCCATCGACGGCGAGCTCCGGGTCGAGAGCCTGGCCGACGGCGGCACCCTGCTCGCGGCTGCGATCCCCCTCCGCGGCTAGCCGGATGCCACCCGGAGGCTGCCCGCGGCTTCGCGCAGCGTCTCGGCGCTGCGCTCGAAGGCGCGTCGTTCCTGCTCGGACATGCTCGGCTCGAGCTCACCGGCTGCGCCCCCTCGCCCGACGACGGTGGGCAGCCCGATCGCCACGCCGTAGCGCGCGCGGTAGGTGGCCACCGGCATCACGACGCGCTCGTCGTCGAGGACCGCCTCGGTGATCCGCGCGCACACGACGCCGATGCCGAACTGGCTGGCGTCGTTGCCCTCGATGATCGTGATGTTCGCGAAGCGGACCTCACGCTCGACCTGCTCGCGGAGCGCGTCGACCGAGCGGCGCGGGTCGCTCAGGCTGAGCGCTTCGGCGAGCGGCGTGCCCGCGACGCGCACCGACGACCACAGCATGACCTCGCTCGTGCCGTGCTCGCCGACGACCAGGCCCTCGATCGCCGACGGGTGGACGCCGAGCTGCGCGGCAAGGTGGACGCGGAAGCGCAGCGTGTCGATCGTCGTCCCCGTGCTGAGCACGCGGTCGTGGCCCGCGAGCGCGCGGGTCAGGTCCGCCAGCGGATCGGGCGGGTCGGTGACCGCGACGAGCACGGCATCGGGCGCCACGGCGACGATGCGCGGGACGACGTCTCGGTACACGAACCCGTTCGTCTCGAGGAGCTTCAACCGGCCTTGCGCGTCGTCGCGGTCGGTCGCGCCTCCATCCTTCTCGTTGACGCCGGCACAGATCAGCACGACGTCCGCGCCCGCGAGGTCGCTCCAGTCGCCCGCGGTGATCTCCACGACCGGCGACAGGGGCGCGCCGTAGCGCATGTCGGTGGCCGCCGCGGTCGCGCGCTCGGCCGTCCGGTCGACGAGCACGATCTCGCGGCACGATCCGCGCAGCACCAGAGCGAACGCGCAGGCCTGGCCGACCGCTCCCACGCCGACGACGCCGACCTTGCGTCCATTGCTCGTTCGCATGCCGGCGCGCCTAACTCGCAAACCGCGAGGCTCGGATGAGCCCGCAGAAGTTCTCGCGCTGGTAGCCGGGAAGCTTCTCGGCCAGCACGTCGGCCTTGACGTTGCCGAACGCCGTCTCGGGCTTGTGCGCGATGCCAGCCGCGAAGGCGTCGATGATCGACTCCTTGAAGTCGCCCCGCGGATAGGCGTCCAAGACGGCCTCGCGGTCCTCGGCGGAGATGTCGTCGTAGCCGAGGCCGAGAACGTCCAGCTCGACCCCGGCGGTGACCAGGGCGACCTCGGGCTCCTTGTGCTGCGGGATGCCGGGCGTGGTGTGCAACGCGATCGCGTCCCAGACGACGCGCACGGCGGCACCGGTGACGCCGTGGCCGATGAGGAACTCGCGCGCGGCGTTGGCGCCGTCGACCTCGAAGCGGTCGTGGGCGCTGCGATGTCCTTCGACGAGCCCGATGTCGTGGAACATCGCGCCGATGTACAGGAGCTCGGCGTCGTAGCTCAGGCCCTGGCGGGCGCCTTGCAGGGCGCCGAAGGCGTAGACGCGGAGCGAGTGCTGGTAGAGCAGGTCGGACTCGACGCTGCGGATCAGCTCGGTGGCCTCACGCGCCAGCCTGCTGTCGGGGACGGCTACGGGAGAGAGGTTCGTGGTCATGCACTGTGTCTACGGCGACAGGCCTGCTCGTCCAAGCCGACATCGCGATCACGCGATATCGATGTCGGGGAGCGCCGCCACCCATCGGCATCGCGTATCGCCCGAGCACGGCGGGCGCTCGCGGATGCCCGCGGGCGCACGTACGGTTGGTTCGTGCATCGTCGCAAGAGCCTTGACCGGAAGCTCCTCATCTGGATCGCGGCGGCGTTCGCCGTGACGTTCGGGCTTTCGACCCTGCTGAAGTCCTGCGCGGGCGCGTCGTCACGCACCGCCACCCCCGCCGTCGCCGGGCCGACACCGATGCTCGGGTCCGCGCGCTCCCAGCTCGACCAGCTCACGATCTCCTACTCGAAGCTGAATCAGCTGACCACCGCTCGTCGGATCACCAGAGCGAGGATCGACACCAGCCGGGGCATGGCGGAGCTGACCGTCAAGGCCAACCCGGGCGGCCAGACCCGGGAGCTGCGGTCGTTCTTCGCCGGAGAGCCGGACAAGCTGGCTGACCGGCTGGCCGCCGCCGGCGCAGACGTGACGGTCACGAACCGTCGCGCCCAGATGCCGTGGGTGGTGAAGCTGCTTCTGTGGCTGTCCTTCGGCGCCGTGTTCGCGTACGTGCTCATCCGGATGCAACGTCGCCAGACGCCCCAGCAGGGCGAAGGCGGCGTGTCCGGCGATCTGCGCTCAGACGCCAAGCTCGACACCGCGCCGACGGCCCGGTTCTCTGACGTCGCCGGCTGCGATGAGGTCGTCGAAGAGGTGGCGGAGTTCAAGGAGTTCCTGGTCGATCCGGCGCCGTTTCGCAGGCTCGGTGCCAGGATGCCGTCAGGCTTGATCCTCCACGGGCCGCCCGGCACCGGCAAGACCCTGGTCGCCAAGGCGCTCGCCGGGGAGGCCGGCGCGTCGTTCTTCGCGGTGTCCGGCTCCGATTTCGTCGACCGGTACGTCGGCATGGGCGCATCCCGGATCCGCGATCTGTTCAGGAAGGCGCGCGCGGCGGCGCCGGCGATCATCTTCATCGACGAGATCGACGCGGTCGGTAAGAAGCGCGGCGGCGCACCCGGCTCCGATTCGGAGCGTGAGCAGACGCTCAACCAGCTGCTGGTCGAAATGGACGGCTTCAACTCCAAGGACCGGGTGGTGGTGGCCGCCGCCACCAACCGGCTCGACACGCTCGACGAGGCGCTGCTGCGCGCCGGCCGATTCTCCCGTCAGGTGCAGGTCGGCCTGCCCGACAAGGACGGCCGCCGCCGGATTCTCGAGGTTCACACGAAGGGCACGCCGCTCGACGCGGATGTGGACCTCGACCGGCTGGCGGAAGTCACCGCATCGATGTCCGGCGCGACGCTCGCGGATCTTGTCAACGAGGCGGCGATCATGGCCGCGCGTGCGAAACGCACGACGGTCACGCAGGCAGACCTCGAAGAAGGGCAGCTGCGCGCGCTCGCCGGCCCGGAGAAGAAGAACCGGACCATGAGCGAGGAAGAGCGCGAGCTGATCGCCTACCACGAAGCTGGACATGTGCTGTGCGCGGAGCTGTCCGCCGAGCACGAGAAGGCGCAGCGCGCCACGATCAAGCCGCGGGGACAGGCCGGGGGTCTGGCCCTTTACGGCCAGACCGACAGGGCGATCCATTCCGCTCAGTACCTGCACGAGCGCATGCTCTGCGCGCTCGGCGGGCGTGCCGCGGAATGGGTGCGTTACGGCAAGGTCTCGACCGGTGCCGCCAACGACCTCGAACAGGTCAACCGGGTCGCCCGTCAGGCGGTGGAGGAACTCGGATTCTCTGCGGCGACCGGCCAGATCACGCTCTCCGGGGCGCGCGGGCAGGTGTCCGATCACACCCGTGAGGTCATCGACGCCGAGGTGGAGCGGATGCTCGCCGACGCCTACGCCCAGGCTGTCCATCACCTGGAAGCTCATCGCGCGAAGCTCGACTCGCTCGCGACGGCGTTGCTGGCCTGCGAGGACCTGTCGCGGATCGAGATCGTCGCCGCGCTGGCGGCGGCGGACGGCGGCGAGCCGGCCCCGCTCACCCGGCCCAGGTCGCCGGCTCCGGCACTGCATCGTCCTGTGCCGGCGCCCGCGCCGGCAGCGGTGCAGCCCCCGCATCCGCCGCGGCTTCGCGATGTCGTGGCAGAGCGTCTTCGGTCTTCCGGTCGCCGGCGGATGCTTCCGTCACCCGCACCGGTTGCCGCCGCCCAGAGCACGGGCGGCGCGCACGGCGTAGATGCGCGCTGATCACGCGCAGCGTTGCTCGGAGCCGAGGACGGCGAGCTTCTCCAGCGAGTCCCGGATGACGCGAGAGACATGCATCTGGGAGCAGCCGACCCGAGCCGCGATCTCAGTCTGGAGGAGGTCGTGATCGAAGCGCAGCCGCAACATCTCGCGAGCGCGGTTGTCCAGCATCGAGGTCATCTGCTCGATCGTGGTCCTGGCCTCGGCCTGTTCGTACCCGCCGTCCTCCTGTCCGGTCAGCTCGCCGACGGTGGCCGAAGCTTCCCCGTCGATGTGGGCCGGTCGGTCCAGTGAATGGATCGAGCGAGTCCTGGCGGCCTGCAGCGCCTCCACCACGGCCTCCGTCGATTCGCCGAGGCGCGCCGCGAGGGCGGCGGCCGACGGCTCGCGACCGGTCGCGCTGAGCGACTGGCGCGCCTTCTCGACGGCCAGGGTCAGCTCCAGCAGGTCGCGCGGTGGGCGGAGAGCCCAGGTGGCGTCCCTGAAGTGGCGGCGGAGCTCACCGATGATGGTGGGCACGGCGTAGGTCGAGAACGTGAATCCCCGATCCGGATCCCAGCGGTCCACCGCCTTGATGAGGCCGATCGAGGCGACCTGGTTGAGGTCGTCCAGCGGCTCGGACGCGCGGTGGTATCGCTTTGCGAGGCTCCGCGCAAGCGGAAGGTAACGCTCGATCAGGGTCTGGCGGGCCCGCCGATCGCCGCCGCGATATCGCCGCGCCAGCCGCTCATCGTCTCGCCGGCTCTGCGCATTGGCGGCCATGGGACCACGGTGAGGGCGGCTCTGAGCGTGACCAACATGTCCTGCCGATCGCGCGAGAGGATTCCGCTCCCGTGACCGGAGCGTCGACGTCGAGACTGATACGCCGCCGCTGTTGCACGAGCGGGCGTTGTTGTTGAGCGAACGCTCGCCGGGCGGTTGAGTGGCAAGGGATGACGTGCCGCCCGGCTCCCCTCCCCGCGGCGCGCTTCCTCCCCAGCCGCCCGCGCCCGCCTCTCATCCGGGCGCGGGCGGCGCCTTACCGCGAAAGGACCGATCGACGATGAACCGCGTACGCCTCGGAATGACGGAACTTCAGGTGTCTCCGATCTGCTTCGGGACGTGGCAGCTCGGAGGCGACTGGGGCAGCTTCGACGAGATCGACGCGATCGGCGCGATCCAGCACGCGCTCGAGCTCGGCGTCAACTTCTTCGACACGGCGCAGGCCTACGGCTTCGGCGCCTCGGAGCGACTGCTCGGCCGCGCGCTGGCACCTGAGCTGCGATCGCGCCGCGACGAGATCGTGATCGCCACCAAGGGCGGGCTGCGGCCCGACGGAGACGACGGGGTCGTGCGCGACGCGTCGCCGGGTTGGCTGCGACGGGGCGTGGAGCAGAGTCTGCGGGCGCTCGCCGTCGACCACATCGACCTCTACCAGCTGCACTGGCCCGATCCCGGGGTGCCGGTCGCGGAGACCGCCGGCGCACTCCAGGAGCTTGTCGGCGAGGGCAAGATCCGTCACGTCGGCGTGTCGAACTTCGACGTGCCGCAGATGGCGGCCTTCGCACGCACGCTGCCGGTCGAGACGCTGCAGCCGCCGTACCACCTGTTCCGCCGCGGCATCGAGGGAGATGTACTTCCGTACTGCGCCGAGCACGACATCGGCGTGCTCGTCTACGGCCCGCTCGCGCACGGCCTGCTGACCGGAGCCATCGACGAAAAGACGACGTTCGCGGCCGGCGACTGGCGCGCAGCGAGCCCTCTGTTCCGGGGCGAGACGCTTGGCAACAACCTCGAGGCGGTGCGAATCCTGCAGCTGCTCGCGGACGAGCTCGGCACGACCGTGAGCGCCCTCGCCATCGCCTGGACGCTCGCCCATCCCGCCGTCGACGTCGCCATCGTCGGCGCGCGCCAAGCCGCCCACTTCGAGGACAGCGTGCGCGCCGCCGAGCTCCGGCTCGCCGCAATCGACCTGGCCGAGATCAACGCGATCATGGCCAGTGCGGTCACGGTCGGCGGGCCGACCCCCGAGTCGGTGTGAGCACGCCCATGCTCAAGCGCATCAAGCTCGCCGGCGTCGGCATCGCCGCGGTCGGCCTGGTGCTGATCGTGCTCGCAGCCGCCGGTGTCTTCAGCGGCGACCCAAGCACGGTCGGCCAGGTGAGGCTCGTCACGACGGCGAAAGCGGCCGCGACGCCGACGCCGACGCCCAGCCCCAACCCCGAGACCTACCCGTTCGGCGCTTCGAGCTCGACGCCCGACTACTCGGTCCCGACGCCGCCGGGCCAGCCGTCGCTGGTGCCGACGATCGGGACCAAGTCGACCCAGCGGCTCTACGGAGCGGATCCGTTCCAGGCGGCGGTCTCGGTGACCCAGCATGTGTGGACCGCGGCACTCCCCGAGAACGCGCCGAACGAGAACAACGACGATCCGGACCGGCCGTGGGGGCTCACGCTCGTGACGCCCGACGACCCGCTCACCGCCATCACCGCGGTGCCGCTGCTGCACTTCCCCGACGACGCGCCGATCCTCTACGTCACGAAGAACGGGATCCCGGACGTGACCGCCAACGAGATCAAGCGCCTCGGCGATACCGGCATGTCGCGGTACCACAACGTGGACGCGTTCCTGGTCGGCGCCGCGGCCAACGCGGGCGTCGAGCGAGACCTCAAGGCGATGGGCCTGAAGTACGCCGCCGTCACGGCCCCGAACGTGCCCGCGCTGGCGAATACCGTGGACCGGCTCTACGGCAGCATCGAGAATCCCGACACCGGTGTCCCCAACATGGACAACGGCGCCCAGAACGTGATGGTCGGGTCGCTGCAGTCCTATCGTTACCTGCTCCCGGCCACCCACTGGGTGGCGCACATGGCCTCCGGCTTGCTGTGGGTGAACACGAACTCGGTTCCCAAGGCGACGATCGAGGCGCTCAAGCGCCGGAACGGGCAGGCCCGCATCTACCTGTTCGGCGGCCCACAGCAGATCTCCGGCGCGGTCGCGAAGCAGCTCTCGAAGTACGGCGCCGTGATGCGCGTTACGAACGACGACATCGTCGCGTTCAACGCGCCCCCGACGAACACTCCGGTCGACACCTCGATCGCGTTCGCGAAGATGTGGGACTCGGGCGGTGAGGTGGGCTGGAAGATCACCGGTCCGGGCCACGGCTTCACGCTCGTGCACGAGAACGACTGGCAGAGCGCCGTGGCTTCCGCCCCGCTGTCGCACCTGGGCTTCCACGCGCCGCTGCTGATGACCGACGACTCCGGCCGGCTCCCACCGCAGCTCGACGCCTACTTCAAGTCCGTGGCGCCGACCTACCTCACCTCACCGGCCGACGGGCCCTACAACATGACCTACGTGATCGGGAGCTGGAACCAGATCACGTGGCCCGTGCAGGCCCACGTCGACTACGTCTCCGAGATGACGAACCGGCGGGTGTGGAGCCAGTCCAGCGGCGGCCGGTACACCGACTCCCAGCCGTAGCCGAAAGGCGAGCGACCCATGTCCACGACTGGCGCGGACGTCACGCGCCGCCGGCTTCAGGTCGCGCTCGGGTGGTTGTGGCTGCTCGACGGCCTGCTCCAGGCGCAGCCGTTCATGTTCACGCGCGGGTTCGCGAGGCAGGTGATCGCCGCGGCCGGACAGGGGCAGCCAGGGTTCGTCTCGGACCCGCTCCACTGGGCCTCGACCGTCGTCGCGGCGCACCCGCTCGCCTGGAACGCGGTGTTCGTCGCGATCCAGCTCCTGCTCGGGGTGGGGCTGCTCGTGCCCCGCACCGCCCGGCTCGCGCTTGCCGCCTCGATCGCATGGGCGCTCGGCGTGTGGTACCTCGGCGAGGGCCTCTCTGGACTGGCGAGCGGCCGCGCGAGCCTGATCACCGGCGCGCCCGGCTCGGCGTTGGTCCTTGCGCTGCTGGCCGGCGCGGCCTGGCCGCGGCGCGACGGCGGGCGCGAGGGACCGGCGCCGTGGCTGCCGGTCGCCTGGGCCGTGGTGTGGGTCGGTGCGGCCGTGTTGCAGGCGATGCCCGGCCAGGAGAGCTTCAACGCGGCACACGACGGCGTGGTGCCGGTCGCGCTCCTGGTGGCCGCGGAGTACCTGATCGGCGTCGGTGCGCTCGCGCGCCGGACCAGGCTGCCCGCGATCGCGCTCGGGCTGGTGCTGACGCTGGCGTTCTGGGTACTGGGCCAGGATCTGGGCAGGCTCGACAGCGGTCAGGCGACCGATCCGAACGTCGGACCGGTGCTGGCGCTGATGGCGATCGCGCTGCTCGTGGCCCCTGGCCTGTCGCTCAGGGCAGGTCGGCCACGGCGTCGGCGAGCGGCCGCCGCCGGCCGGTGAGGAACGGCAGCTCCGCGCGCGTGTGGCGGCGCGCCTCGCCCGCGCGCAGGTGGCGCATCAGGTCGACGATCGGCACGAGGTCGTCGGCCTCGAACGCGAGCAGCCATTCGTAATCGCCGAGCGCGAACGCGCTGACGGTGTTGGCCAGGACCTCCGGGAACTCGTGTCCCATTCGCCCGTGCTCGGCGAGCATCTGCGCCCGCTCGGACGCCGGCAGCAGGTACCACTCGTACGAGCGCACGAACGGATAGACGCAGACATATCCGCGCGGCGGCTCTCCCCGCAGGAACGCGGGCTTGTGCTCCTTGGCGAACTCGGCGTCGCGGTGGACGCCGATCGCGGACCAGAAGACGTGCAGCGTGCGGCCGAGTCGCGTGCGGCGGAAGGCCGACAATGCGTCCTGGAGCCCGTCGGCGGTCGGGCCGACGAGCCAGAGGAGGAGATCTGCCTCCGCGCGAAAGCCCGTGACCGTGTAGGTGCCGCGGACCGTCGCGCCGGTCGACTCGAGCGCGGCCTGCGCCTCGGCCGCGGCCGCGGGCCGCTCCGCGTCGGGCAGTCGTCCGTCGGCGCGGAAGGCGGCGTAGAGCGTGAACACGGTCTCCATCACCCTCGGATCGCCGCCCGCGCCGGCCGGCCGAGGCGCTGGAGCACCCGGTCGGCCGCCGCCTGGCCTGAGCGTACGCAGGCGGGAATGCCGACGCCGCGGTAGGCCGCGCCGGCGAGCTCGATGCAGTCGGGCAGGGCCTCCTCGATGCGCGCAACGCGCGCGAGGTGGCCCACCGCGTACTGCGGGATCGCCGGCGCGAAGCGCTCCACCCGGGCCTCGACCGGGCGAGCCCGCAGCCGCAGGACCCGTGCGAGGTCGGCGTGGATCATCTCCACCAGCTCGCCGTCACCGGCCGCCTGCGTCCCCGCCCGGCCGACGAACGCCTTCAGCAGCGCGGGCTCGCCCGCGAGGTGACGCCATTTCGCAGAGCTCCAGGTGCATGCGCGGACGACGCCGCGCTCGTCGCCGGCCGTCACGAAGCCGCTGCCCACCGGCAGCCCGTCGAGCGCCTGCAGCGGGTAGGCCAGCGCGACGACCGCGGCGGAGGAGTAGTGGACGCCCGCGAGCTCTGCGGCGGCGACCGGCGAAGCGGCGGCCAGCATGCGGCCGGCTGCCGGCGCCGGCGTGGCGACGACGCAGCCGTCGGCGTGCAGCTCCGCTCCGTCCTCGGTGAGGACGGAGACGGCGCCCCCAGCGCCCGGCCGCACCGTGGTGGCGGAGACTGACAGCCGGACATCGGCGCCGGCGGCGACCAAGGTCTCAGCGAGCGCGGCGGTGAGCGTGCCGAGACCGTGCCGGAGCGTGGCGAAGGTAGGGCCTTCGGTGGTGCGCGCGGCCGCGCGGAGGCCCCGGACGAGCCCCCTGCCGCGGGCGAGCGCGGTCAGCGCCTGCGGCGTGAGCGCCTGGGCGCTGAGGTCGTCGCAGCGGCTGCCGTGGATGCCGCCGAGCAGCGGGTCGACGAGGCGCTCGAGCACCTGCGCCCCGAGGCGGTCGCGGATGATCGCCCCGATCGCGACGTCGCCCTCACGCGCGCGCGACGGCACCACCAGGTCGACGCCGGCGCGGAGCGCACCGATCGGCGTGAGGATGCGCGACCGCAGCAGGTCCCCCACCCCGCCGGGGAGACCGCTCATCAGACCGTCCGGCAGCGGGCGCAGGCGGCCGCGCACCGCGACGTGGGCCGGCGCCACGACGGGCGTCACCAGGTCGTCGGCGAGACCGAGCTCCGCGCAGAGCTCGACCGCGGCGGGCTGTGCGGTGATCATCATCTCGGCGCCCACGTCCAGCGAGCGGCCCGCGAACGGGATCGTGCGCACGTTCCCGCCAAGGCGCTCGGAGCGCTCGAGCAGCGTGACCTCGACGCCGGCCGCCGCCACGCGGGCCGCCGCGACGAGACCGGCGATGCCGCCGCCCACCACCACGACGGCGCTCATCGCGGCGAGAGCTCGGCCGGCAGGTGAGCGGCGACGACGTCCGCGAGCGCCGCGGCGAGGCGCGGATCGCCGTTCGGCGACGCGGTCCGCGTGAATGGCAGCCCGAGCGCGCGCGCCACGGCCGCGGCCTCGACGTCGAGGTCGTAGAGCACCTCGAGGTGATCCGCGACGAACCCGGCGGGACAGACCACGACGCCTGTCGCGCCCGCCTCGACGACCCTGGGGATCACCTCGAGCACGTCCGGGCCGATCCACCGCTCCGCGGTTCGCCCGGCGCTCTGCCACGCGATCCTCCAGCGCTCGAGGCCGGCCGCGCGCGCCACCGCCTCGGCGGTCGCGCGCAGCTCATCCGGATAGGGATCGCCCGCGCCGAGGATCCGCTCCGGCAGGCTGTGGGCGGTGAAGATCACCTCGGCGCCGGCCGCCGCCCCGCCGAGCCGGGCCAGCGCGTCGCGCACCGCTGTCTCCAGATAGCGCACGTAGCCGCCCTCCGTCGCCCATGAGCGCACGAGCGTGAACCCGGGCCCGCCCCCGGGCTCCGCGGCGAGGGCGGCCTCGGCGCGGCTGCCGTACTCCTGCACGCTCATGCGCGAGTAGTGCGGCGCGAGCACGAGGCCCACGACATGGTCGGCGCCCGACGCCGCGAGCAGCTGCGCCGCGTCCTCGACGAACGGCCGCGAGTGCTTCATCCCGACCGCGACCTCCACGTCACCGTGGCCGGCCGCAGCGAGCGCGTCGCGGAGCGCCGCCGCCTGCGCGCGCGTGATCTCGAGCAGCGGCGACCGGCCGCCGATCGCCTCGTAGCGCCCGCGCAGCTCGTCGAGCAGATCCGGAGGCGGTCGACGGCCGTGGCGGATGTGCGTGTAATAGGCCTCGAGGGCGCCGGGGCCGGATGCAGGCGTCCCGTAGGCCATCAACAGCACCGCCGTGGAGGCGCTCATGCCGCCCTCAACATCGCGTGCTCGTGCACCAGCTCGACGATCCGGCCCGGCACGTCGGGCGGCGTGTCGGGAAGGACGCCGTGCCCGAGGTTGAAGACGTAACCGCGCGCGGGCGCCTGCCAGAGGACGGTCGCAGCCTCGGCTCGCGCGACTCTCCACGGCGCGAGCAGCGCCGACGGGTCCAGGTTGCCCTGCAGCGGCATTCCTGGCCCGAGCCGCCGCCGCGCCTCGCCCAGCGGCGTGCGCCAGTCGAGCCCGATCGCGTCCGGCCCGGTCGCCGCGATCGCCTCGAGCAGGTGCCCGGTGCCGACTCCGAACGCGACCCGGGGAACCGCGAGGTCCGCGAGCTCCGCGAGCAGCGCCGTGGCCGCGGGAGCGACGGATTGCTCGTACTGCTCACGCGAGAGGGAGCCGATCCAGGAGTCGAACACCTGGATCACGGCGGCGCCGGCCTCGACCTGCGCGCGCAGCGAAGCCGCGGCGATGCCCGCGAGGCGGCGCAGGAGCTCGTCGAAGAGCGCCGGCTCCGAGAGCATCATCGCCTTCGTGCGGGCCTGCGTCTTCGAGGGACCTCCCTCGACCAGATAGCTGGCGAGCGTGAACGGCCCGCCCGCGAACCCGATCAGCGGCACGTCGAGCTGCGCGCACAGCAACCGCACCGTCGCGGCGAGCTCGGGCATGTCCTCGTCGGGGTGCAGCGGCCGGAGCCGCCGCACGTCCCTCGCGCTGCGGACGGGCTGCGCCACGACCGGCCCGACCCCGGGCTGGATCTCGACGTCCACGCCGATCGCGGCCAGTGGCACGACGATGTCCGAGAACAGGATCGCGGCGTCGACGCCGTGCCGGCGAACCGGCTGCAGCGTCACCTCGGCCGCCAGCTCCGGCGTCCCGGCGAGCTCCATCAGCGTGCGCCCGCGGCGCAGCTCGCGGTATTCGGGGAGCGAGCGGCCGGCCTGGCGCATGAACCAGACCGGCGTCCGCTCGACGAGCTCCCCGCGCAGGGCTCGGACCAGCAGCGAGCCCTGCGATCTCATGCGGCCTGGGCCGCCGCGCCGTAGCCGAGCCCGGCGGCCACGCGGGCGCCCAGCTGGGGGTCGACGTTGGTCCAGTACTCGACCACGCGACGCTGCACGTCGTCCGAGACGCCGGCGCTCGCGTGGCCGACGATGTTCGTGACCAGGTGGTCGCGGTCGGTGTCGTTCATGACGTCGCGGTACAGCGCGCCCGGCTGGCCGAAGTCGTCATCCTCGGCGTGCAGCTCGTAGGCGTAGCGGCCGAGCTCGGCCGCCTCGACCCACCACGTCGGGAGCTCCTTGCCCGGATCTGCCTGCGGGCCGCCGTAGGAGTTCGGCGCGTAGACGGGCTGCGATCCGGCGTGCCGGTACGTCATCGGGCCGTCCTTGCTGTAGGAGTGCAGGGGCGACTTCGGCGCGTTGATCGGCAGCTGCTGGTAGTTGGCGCCGATCCGGTGCAGGTGCGAGTCGTGGTAGGAGAACACCCGGCCCATCAGCATCTTGTCCGGGCTCAGGCCGATCCCGGGCACCAGACTCGACGGCGAGAACGCCGCCTGCTCGACCTCGGCGAAGTGGTTCTCGGGATTGCGGTCGAGCACCATCCGGCCGACGGTGATCGGCGGGTAATCCGCCTGCGGCCAGACCTTCGTCACGTCGAACGGGTTGAAGCGGTAGCCGGCCGCGTCCTCGAACGGCATGATCTGCATGTCCAGCCGCCACTCGGGCGCGTCGCCGCCGGCGATCGCGTCCCACAGGTCGCGGCGGTGGAAGTCAGGGTCTTCGACGACCATCGCGTCAGCCTCTGCGGCGGCGAAGTTCTCGATCCCCTGGACGGTCTTCCAGTGGTACTTGACCCAGAACCGCTCGCCGGCGGCGTTCATCCACAGGTACGTGTGGCTGCTGTAGCCGTTCATATGGCGCAGCGTGCGCGGGGTGCCGCGGTCGGACATCAGGATCGCCACCTGGTGAGCCGAGTCGGGCGTGAGGGTCCAGAAGTCCCACTGCATGTCGTTCGAGCGGATCCCCGTGTCCGGCATCCGCTTCTGCGAGTGGATGAAGTCCGAGAACTTCGTCGCGTCGCGGATGAAGAAGACCGGCGTGTTGTTGCCGACGAGGTCGTAGTTCCCCTCCTCGGTGTAGAACTTCAGCGAGAAGCCGCGCGGGTCGCGCACCGTGTCGGCGCTGCCCAGCTCGCCGGCCACGGTCGAGAAGCGCGCGAACATCGGCGTGCGCTTGCCGACCTCCGACAGGAAGGCCGCGTTCGTCCATTGCGTGACGTCCGCCGTCACCTCGAAGAAGCCATGGGCTCCGCTGCCCTTGGCGTGCACGACGCGCTCCGGCACGCGCTCGCGGTTGAAGTGCTGCATCTTCTGCACGACGTAGGCGTCCTGCAGGACCGTCGGGCCGTTCGGACCGACGGTCAGCGAATGGTCGTCGCTGGCCGCCGGGATTCCGGAGTCGTCGGTGGTGGTGGGTGGGCGTTGGTCGTTGCTCATTGACAGCCTCCTGGCTTTTTCGTTCGAGTGATTGGAGTCGCCGACGGCTAGGGCCGAGCGATGCCGACCTGGCCGGACGGCGCGGGCGCGGGCGTGGCACGCCGGCCGTCGGAGGCCGCCGCGACGCGCGCGGCGCGCGGCACGCGGCCGAGGGCGACGGCCGTGTAGAGGTGGGCGGCGAGCACGGCGCCTGCGCACGGCCCGACGACGAAGGTGAGCAGCCAGTCGCCGGCGGGCCCGAAGCTGCCGAACAGGGCCGGGCCGAACGCGCGGGCCGGATTCAGCCCGGCGCCCGTGAGCGGGGCGATGCACATGACGGCGAGCCCGAGGGTCGCGCCGATCACGAACGCGGCCCACGAACGGTCACCGCGCGGGTTCACGGCCGAGCCCATGATCGCCCACATCAGGAAGAACGCGCCGACACCCTCGGCCACGGCGCCCTTGACGGCCGACCCGTCCAGGAACTTGCCGGTCGTGACCTTCGGCGCCCCGAAGTTCGCCGCGGTGCCGGAGCTGTTCATCAGCGCCTTCACGAGCAGCACGGCCAGGACGGCGCCCAGGAGCTGCATGACGATGTAGGCGCATGCGTCAGCGAGCGAGATGCGGCGTGTGCTCAGCATGCCGACGGTGACCGCAGGATTGAAGTGCCCCCCGCACACGCCGCCGAGCGACGCGATGAGGAACATCAGTGCGAAGGCGTGGACGAGCCCGACGACCGCGAAGTTCGGGCCGCCGATGCCGAGCGGGGGCGCCGTGGAGATGGTCAGCACGAGCACGATGAAGAGCACGAGCCCGAAGGTGCCGATCAGCTCGGCGACGTAGGCGGCGGGGCGTCCGAAGGGAGCGACGCCCGCGTCGCGGGCCGGGACATCAGAGGAAGAGTTCACGACGATCAGACTCCTGGGGAGGGAAGACAAAGGGTCGCCACCGACGGTACGGCCGCGCAACGGATCGGCAACAAGCGGGGCCGTTCTGGTGATAGGCGACCGCGATCAGCCGCGATCCGATCACGCGATACGGAACGACGGTTCCGGATCGGCGCACGCGAGTACTCCATCGGTGAAAGCGCTTGAGGGCCGCCCAGCCGGCCCGCACGCTGAGGTCATGTCCAATCGAGACCAACCCGATCCCAACGCCCCGGCGACCGGCGCGGCGCAGTAGCCCGCCGCTCCCTCCTCCCCAACCCACTCCCTCCCCATGTACGCACTCTCCCGCCGGCCGAGCCGGCTCCGTCTGCTCGCGGTCGCAGCGGCCGTCGCGCTCGCCGTCCTGGCCTCGCTCCACATAGGCACGGCTCGCGCCGCCTCGCGGTGCTCGGCAGCCAAGCCCCAGACTCCCCTCCTACGCCTGCTCAACGCGGCCCGCGCCGAGCACGGCGCACCTCCGCTGCGTCTCGACAAGCGGCTCGCTCGCAGCGCACGCCGCCACTCGTGCGACATGGTCGCGCACCACTACTTCGCGCACGAGTCGCGCTCCGGCGCACGGTTCAGCGCCCGCATCGCCCGCGCGGGCTGGATGCGCGGACGGCGCCACTGGACGGTCGGCGAGAACCTCGCCTGGGGCACAGGACCGCGCGCGGCACCCGCGGCAACCGTCACCGCCTGGCTGCAGAGCCCCGCCCACCGCCGCATCCTGCTCTCACCCGGCTTCCGGGTCGTCGGCATCGGGATCGTGCGCGGGACACCGGCCGCCGGCTCAGCGGACGGGCTGACGTACACGACCGACTTCGGCTCATGAACGCGGCCAGCGCGCTCGCCGCTCAGGCGGCCATGAGCGCGCGGGTGCGCGCGCGGCCCGCGGAGCGCGCGAGCTGGAACGCGATCCTGAGGAATGCAGTGACCGTCGTCGAAGCCTCAGCGCGGCTGATGATGGCGATCTCGCATGCCGGGGATGGGTCCAAGGGCACGAAGCGCACACCCGGCGTGCTGTAGCGCTCGGCAGCGGATGCGGGCAGCACGGCGAGCCCGGCGCCCGCCGCGACGGCGAGCAGGATGTGGGATACGCGCGGCTCGCCTGCCTCCACCGGCGCGGCGGCAACGCCGGCGGCGCGCCACGCGGAGATGACGCCGTCATAGAACGCCGGGTTGTTCGAGCGCGGCAGCATCACGAGCGGCGCCTCGGCGATCTCGTCCGGCTGCACGGCCGGCTGCGAGGCGAAGCGATGGCCTTCCGGCACGGCACACACAGCCTCCTCGTGGCCGAGGCTCGTGAACCGCAGGTCGCCCAGCGGCGCCGGCAGGCAGATGACCGCCGCGTCCAGTCGCTCTTGGCGCACGTCGTCGGCCAATCGCAGCGGTGGCCCGCTCTCGAGCACGATCTCGATGCCCGGCGCCGCCACCGTCATCCGCGCCAGCGACTGCGGGATGTAGCGCGGCATCGCATCGGGCAGATAACCCACCCGCAAGCGGCCGAGCTGCTGCGACCGGGCGTTGCGCGCCGCCTGCTCGGCGACCTCCGCCTGACGCAGCACACGCCGCGCCTCCACGAGCAGCGCCGCGCCGGGCGCGGTCAGCGAGACGCTCCGCTGCGTGCGGTTGAACAGCATGACGCCAAGCTCGGCCTCGAGCTTGCGCACCTGCTCACTGACGGCGGGCTGAGCGATGTGGAGACGCTCGGCCGCACGACGGAAGTGCAGTTCCTCGGCAACGGCGACGAAGTACCTCAGGTGGCGCAGTTCCATGGTCAGGGCCCCAGACGCTCAGCGGATGACAGTCGAGCCACTTTCCCGCGCGCGCCCACCCGCGGACATACCGCCGCTCCCCCGGCGCGGTCCCGAGGGACCCGATGCCGGGGTGGGGTTATCCATACGCGGGGCGATCGATGCCCCCCAGCGATCGGTGAGCGGTCGTCTGGCAGTGGTGCCAACGCGGGCCGGCTCGCCGGGCTAGAGCTCGAAGAGCTGGCCCACCGACGCGGCCAGGTCCTCGCCCTCGCCGAGCGCGGCCGCCGCTTTCAGTTGCAGCGTCGGATGGTGGAGCAGCCGCGAGACGATCGCCTCGCTCACCGCCCGTAGCTGCCTCTCGTCGACCCCGACGGAGAGCTCGCTGCGCCGCAGACCCTCGAGCACCGCGTCGTGGGTCTTCCGCCGCAGGCGCTTGATCGTCGTGACCATGCCCAGGCCCGCCATCCAGCGCGCGCAGAGCTCCGCTTCGGCGGTCACGAGCGCAGCGGCATCGGGCGCCGCGGCGGCCCGCCCGTTCGCGGTGGCCTCTGCCGTCCGCGTCAGGTCGTCGAGGTCGTGGAGCTGCACGCCCTCGAGCCCTCGCGCCGCGGGATCGACGTCGCGAGGCATCGCCAGGTCGAGCAGCAGGAGCCCGCGCTCGGGTCGGCGCGCCATGACATCGACCAGCAGCTCCAGCGGGACGAGATGGTGCGGCGACGCGGTGCAGGAGACGACCACGTCGGCCACCTCGAGCGACTCGCGCAGACCGCCGACCGGCACGACCCTGCCGCCGACCTCTGCGGCCAGCGCGGCTGCGCGCACGGAGCGGCGAGCCGCCACGATGGTGACGTCCATCCCCGCCATCCTCAGCGCCCTCGCGGTCTTCGCCCCGGTGTCGCCGCTGCCGATCACCAGCGCGTGACCGCCGCCATCCCCCAGGAAGCGGCACGCGAGCCCGACCGCGATCGAGCTGACGGAGGCACGGCCGGCGGCGATTCCCGTCTGCTCCCTCGCGAGCCTCCCCGCGACCAGCGCCCGGTCCACCAGGCGGCACATGCTGTGCGCGCCGGCGCCGACGGTCGTCGCGAGCCCGCGAGCGCGCCGCAGCTGGCCGAGGATCTCCACCTCACCCAGGACCATCGACTCGAGCCCCGCGGCGACGCGGAACAGATGCTCCAAGGCGTCGAAGCCGCGGGCGATCTTCGCCTCGGCCACCAGCGCTTCGGGTTCGCGCCCCGCGCGGCGCGCCAGCACACGGAGGAGCGCGGCTTCCGCCGCCCCGGCGTCGGAGGCCAGGGCGTACAGCTCCGTCCGGCCGCAGGTCGAGAGCGCCAGGGCCTCGCGAATCGGACCTTGGGCGACGAGCTCGCCCAACATCGAGGTCGCGTGGCCCGGAGACAGGGCCAGCCGCTCGCGCAGCTCGATCCCGGCCGTTCGGTGTGAGATCCCGACGACAACCAGCTCGGTCATCACGCGGCCTCCCTCACGGGAGGCCTCCGGGACTCATGCGTGCGTCGGTCCTGGTCCGGGCTCCCCGCCATCGCGGGCGCCGGCGTCCGGCGCGCGGGCGGACCCGGCGCCACTCGGCGATCGTCATGTCCTCGGGGATCGAACATTCGACAACCAGGACGCCCTGCTGCTCGAGCCGCTCGGAAACCGTGGATGCAGTGGTCATGCGAGGCCCTTCGACTGGCCGGGGATGGGGACGATGGATCCGGCCTGGGCGGTCAGCTCGGCGAGCAGCCTCCGCGTCACGCGCGGCGACAGGAGCGCGTCCCCGCGGGCGACCACCCGCAGGGCGCGAACGAGCTCGGCGCGCTCGGTGTCCTCCGCGAGGAAACCGCTCGCGCCGGCGCGCAGCGCCGCAATGGCGCGGTCGTCGCCGCTGGAGGTGGTGAGGACCATCACCTCGACCTTGGGCAGCCGGTGATGGGCGGCGATCCGCCGTGTGGCCTCCAACGCACCGATCCCCGGCAGCTCGAGGTCCATCAGGATCACGTCGGGGTGAGCCCGGCGGGCCAGCTCGACCGCCTCATCGCCCGTCGCGGCCTCGCCGGCCACGGCGAGATCGTCTTCCGCCTCGAGCAGCGCGCGCAACCCTGCGCGCATGATGGTGGGAGCGGAGGCGATCGCCACACGGATCGCGCGGGGCGGGGCCCCGCTCCCGACAGGGAGAACGGAATCGTGACGACCGACGAGCCGCAACCCGCGGCGCGGGTCTTCGTGGCGGGGGATGCCGGCTGCGTTGACGAGCGAGAATTGCATTCGCAGGACTGTCGCCGACACATGGGCGGGCCGGAATACCCGTCCACTGGAGGCTCAGCCGCGACGGACCCGACCGTGGGGTCGGGCTAGCCCTACCGCGACGAATCGTCGGGTTCTCCCTACCCCAGGGCCGCGATCCCCTGCGATGATTCCGAGCATGCAGTATTCCGTGCTCCTGGTCGACGACGACCCGGCTTTCCGCGCGCTCGCCCGCCGAATCGTGAGTGCGGCCGGGCTGGGGGTCGTCGGCGAGGCCGGCACGATCGCGGCGGCGATCTCCGCCGCGCTCGACCTGCGTCCCGATACGGCGCTGGTGGACGTCGGGCTCCCCGACGGAGACGGCATGTCACTTGCCCTCAAGCTGACGTCGCTCCCATGGCGCCTCCAGGTGCTGCTGACGTCGACGGACCCGGATGCGGCAAGCCCGGACGACGTGCGGCGATGTGGTGCCAACGGCTTCGTGCCGAAGGCCGATCTGCCGAACGCGCCGCTCAAGCGCCTGCTCACAACCGAGTAGCGGGCCTCCCTGAAGAAGGAGACGCGGTCACTCGATGTCGGTGGTGCCCGTGTCGATCCGGCCGTGCAGAGCGATCGACGCGGTCGCGATGACCACAGCGGTCACCACCAAGGGAAGGGCAGGAGCGTAGGTGCGCGCGTGGACCAGCAACAGGCCTCCCGCGGTGGCGCCGGCGAGGAGGCCGGCGAGCACGCCGACCAGGCGCGCGTGCTCTGCAGGTGCTGCGTTCGGCCGCGGCGAGTCGGTGCGCGCGCGCTCCGACGCTGACGCCGACCAGGTCGCGACGTCTCTCATGAGGAAAATCGCGGTTGCCGTCGCGGCAGTCGTGAACACGCCTTTCACCGCGAGGCCCATGACGGCACCGCTCTGTGTCCCCATCGCCAGCGCCATGAGACCGGTCAACAGGTCGCCGGAGCCGGTCCCGGGGTGGCCCGACGTGGCCGCCCAGACCGCCAGGAACGCTGCCTGCAGCAGCATGGCGACGCCGAGCGCCACCGACACCCGGCGCGGCCACACGCCGGACTCGGTCGATCCCTCGACGATTCGCGTCGCCGCGAGGACCCCGGCCGCGAACGCGCCGATCGCAACCAGGACGCGGAGGACGTCGGGGCCCCCGGCGCCGGCCACGCCGAGGCCGAGGAAGACGAAGTTCCCGGTCATGAACGCGGTGAAGACCTTGCCCAGCGCGAGGAAGCTGATCGCATCGATCGCTCCGGACGAGACCGTGAGGCCGACGAGCAGCAGGTCGCGGACGGCGGCGGGTGAGACGCGCCGGCGGGTCGTGGCCATGACCTGGCCGCCTACCGCACGATGACCGGCTTGTCCTTGGACAAGCCGGCCAGCGTCTTCTCATCGAGGTTCAGGTGTGACTGCACCAGCGCATGCGGAGTCAGCGCCATCCACTGGCTGAGCGAGATGTCGGCGAACCGGTCGCTGCGGAACAGCTCGAGGAAGCGGAGCGGATGGTCGCCGGTGTTCTCGACGTAGTGGCCCATCGCAAAGGGGACGTAGCCGACGTCGCCGCCCTGGTAGTCGAAGGTGCGCGCCTTGCCGCCGGAGGCGAACACGGTCATGCGCCCCTGTCCGGAGATGTAGTACTGCCACTCGTCGGTGTTGGGGTGCCAGTGCAGCTCGCGGATGGCGCCCGGCTCGACCTCCACCAGCGCCGCGGCGATCGTCGTCGAAGCGGGGAAGTTGGACGAGTCGACGATCCGCACCTGCCCTCCCGCGACCTTGATCGGCTCCTGCTCCAGCAGGCGATGGCTGAGTCCGTTGGGCACGACGCCGGTCGGCGACAGCACCTGCAGCGCGTCGGCGCCGATCGGGCCCGGCGTCGGGCCGGGAAAGATGTAGCGCTCGTGCTCGATGTCGACGGGGATGTCCGCGAAGGCGGACTCCGGCACGCCGAAGTTCTTGGCCAGGACGGCGGGCTCGGTGTGCTTGAACCAGTCGGTGATGAGGAACGTCTCGTTCTCGGAGAAGTCACCGCTGTCGAACACCAGCAGGAACTCGCACCCCTCCTCGAGCGCCTGGATCGAGTGGGGGATGCCGGCGGGGAAGTACCACAGGTCGCCCACGCCGACGTCATCCATGAAGGTGCGGCCCTGCTCGTCGACGGCGCTGATGCGGGCGCTGCCGGCCAGCATGTAGGACCACTCGGCCTCCTTGTGCCAGTGCATCTCGCGGACCCCTCCGGGCTTGAGGCGCATGTTCACGCCGGCCAGCTCCGTCGCGATCGGGAGCTCGCGCGTGGTCACTTCGCGCGCCCAGCCACCGGGCAGCAACCGGTTGTGCGCCGCGGAGAACGAGTACTTCAGGCTCGGGACCGTCCCGGAATCGGTTCGAGGCGCCGCCACGGAGTCCGGGTTCTCGCGCTCGACCGGCAGGTTGCGCGGGCCGATGATCGTCGCGCCGTCGTCGCCGGCGATCGGCTGCGGCACGCCGTTGCCGGCGCCCGAACTGAAATCGTGCGTTGTCTCTGACATGGAAGCTCTCCGATCGGTGGTCAAGGTCCGGCGTACACGACGGTGTTGTCGAGGTAGTGGCCGCTCGCCCGGTCGAACGTGCCCGAGCAGGTGACGAGGCGCAGCGCCGGCCCACGGGTCGGGCCGTAGACCTCGGCGGTCGGAAAGTGCGTCTTGGGGTAGCGCGCGGAGCGCTGGACCCGGAACCGAACGCGGCTTCCGTCGGCTCGCTCGATGACGATCGCGTCGCCGCGGCGCAGCTTGCCGATGCGAAAGAAGACGGCCGGCCCGGTAAATGAGTCCACGTGCCCGGCGATGACCGCGGGTCCACGCTCTCCCGGGCGGGAACCGCCGGTCCACCAGCCGGTCTCGGTGAAGTCCTGGGGAACCTGGAGCGCGCCCTTCCGATCGAGGCCGAGGGGGATGACCGGAGCGCTGACCCCGATCGCGGGGATCGCGATCCGGATCGGCCGCGGTGCACGGCCGGGGCGGCGTGTCGCCGCGGCGACCGGCGCCGTGACAGCCGTGGGCCGAGCCGGCGGAGGTGCCGGCGGGCGGACTGCGGCCCGCTCGCCCGCGGCGTGCCCCGGGACCGTCAGCACGGCCGCCGCCCCGATCACCAGCAGAACGCCGAACAGGAGCAGGGCGAAGAGGGCGCCCGGCGCGATCCAATCCGAAGCGTGCCGGCGGCCTCGGCGGCGGGGCGTGCGATACATCTCCCAATCGTTCGCCACGGCACCGGGCGCGGCAACAACGCTCCGGTCTCAGTCGAACGGAGCTGTCGATCAGCGCTCGGGGAAGTGGAACGGCACGGTCGTCACGACCAGCCTCGGCTGCGCCCGCAACCCGCGCCTCATCCGCGGCTCCCGGTCGGCGTGCAGCAACCGGCGCAACGGGCCCTTGACCACGAGCTCTCCGAGCACGACGGTGACGACGAGGTCGCGCCGCTGGCTGCGAAGGGCGTCGACGTAGCGGACGAACGGGACCACGATCGCGCGATAGGGCGATCGCACCACCTCGAGCTGGACGTGGTCGCCCCACTCGCGCCAGGCGGCGAGGAAGCGCTCGGCGTCCTCGTCGTCAGGGCTCACGTGGACGGCCAGGAGGGGTCGCCGCAGCGACGCCGCATAGGCGAGCGCGCGCAGGCTGACGCGGTTGAGCGACGCCACCGGCACGACCGTGAGGTGACGCGTCCCCTCCAGAGCCTCGGCGCCGTGACCTTCACGCACGGGCGCGTCGGGGGCGACCGCCCGGGCGACCGCCTCGTAGTGGCGCCGGATGGCCGCGCCCACCGTCACGATCGCCGCGACCGTCGCGAGCGCGACCCAGGCGCCGCCGGTGAACTTCGTCGCGGCCGCGACGACGAAGACGACGCCCGCGAGGATGCCGCCGATCGCATTGCAGGCCAGGCTCTTGCGCCAGTGCGCGCCCCGCTCGCGCCGCCAGTGCACCACCATCCCGGCCTGGCACAGGGTGAAGGCCAGGAACACGCCCACCGCATAGAGCGGGATGAGGCGAGCGGTGCTTCCTCCGCTCGCGCAGAAGACGACGCCCGCCGCGACGCCGAGTGCGATGATCCCGTTGCTGAACGCCAGCCGGTCGCCGACGTGCGTGAACAGCCGCGGCGCCTGGCGATCACGGGCCATCAGCGACAGCAGGCGCGGGAAGCCGTTGAACGCGCTGTTCGCGGCGAGCAGCAGCACCGCCGCCGTGGCGGCCTGGGTCATGAGGTACAGCGGGCCGGTCCCGAAGCTCTGATGGGCGAGCTGGGAGAGCACCGTCTCCCCGCTCCGCGGGAGGACGCCCTCGACCTCCACGAGCGCCATCGTCCCGATGAAGAGCGCGATCAGGAGGACGACCATGACGGTCAGCGTCGTGCGCGCGTTCCTCGCCTGCGGCGGCTGGAAACCGGGCACGGTGTTGGAGATCGTCTCGATCCCCGTCATCGCCGTCGAGCCGGACGCGAACGCCCGCAGCACGAGCAGCAGGCCGACCGCCTCCGTGCCGTGCGGGGGTGGCGCCGGGGCGGGGGCCTGACCGCCGGCGAGGGCCTGCCACAGGCCGGTGGCCACCAGCGCCGCCATAGCGAGGATGAAGGCATAGGTGGGCGCTGCGAAGAGCGTCCCGGCTTCGCGGACGCCGCGCAGGTTCGCCGCCACCAGGAGCGCGATCACCGCCGCGCCGGCAGGCACGACCGCGCCGCTGATCGAAGGGATCGCGGACGTGACGGCGGCGAGTCCGGACGTGACGGAGATCGCGACGGTGATCACGTAGTCGGTGATCAGCCCGGCCGCGGCCACGAGCCCGGCGCGGCGACCGAGGTTCGCGCCGGCCACGACGTAGGAGCCACCTCCCTGTGGGTACGCCCGGATCGTCTGGCGGTAGGAGACTCCCACCGCGAGCATGAGCAGGGCGATCACCCCGGCCACGGGCAGTGCGAGCGCCAGACCGGCAGTGCCGCCGAGGACCAGCACGGCGAGCATCGCCTCCGGGCCGTATGCCATCGAGGAGAGCGCGTCCGCCGACAGGACGGGCAGCGCCACCAGCTTGCGCATCCGCTCCTGCGCGAGCGCGGTCGTCTTGAGGGGAGCGCCCAGCGCGGCACGGAGCAGCCCCCTCTCCAGGCGGGCGCCCGCGGTCATCGGGCGACCGGCGGCCTCCGTGGCCTCCACCTGTCCGGCCCCGTTTCGGGCCGTGTCGACCACCACGAAGCGCGGCGATCCGCTCCAGTCGACCTCCGGGGCGTAGTGGGAGAGCCCGGGGTCTACCGGCAGCGTGCTCAGGCTGCGGCCCGCTTCAGGGCCATGGCGGTCAGCACCACGAGTCGTTGCGATCCGCACGCTCGGGCACCAGCAGGAGCGACAGGCGCACGAGCTCCCGCTGCGTTCGCGCGCGGATGACCGGACGCGTCGTTGCGGGCGTGGTCCGTGGAAGCTGTGAGGTCATCTCGGGGACCCGGAGCGGGCGTGGTTCAACGGTGGGTGGGATTCGATGCTCATCGGATCTCCTTCGCTTGAAGGTGTGACCTCAGCCATCCTGGGACACGCCCCAGGGGCCGTCCATCGGGATGCGTGATCAGCCGATACCGTCGAGGACGGCGGGGCCCTCCGACGCCGGCTCGGGCGTGTCGGCGCCGAGCCAGGCCGCGTAGAAGAACGGGTGATGGAAGACATCGAGCGCGCGCTCGCGGTCGCGCACCTCGATGTTGAATCGCTCCCCGGTCTTCTCGTCGGCGACGGCGACGACGACGCGATTGTCGCGCTCGCGCCAGAGCAGCCGGACTTCGATGCGGTCGTGGGAGCGATGGTCGAGCTCTCGGAAGTGATCAGTCATGGTGTGATCACGGTGTCATCGCCGGCGGGCCGGGTGAATGCGGCCAGCCCCTCAACCGCGTCCGGTTGACCCGCGCCCCGAGGTACGAACGTCCCTACCAGCGTGGTCCAGGGCTCCGCGAAGCGCCCTGCTGCGGCGCCGCCCCGCCGTAGCGTCCGCTCTGTGACCGCCCGCTCCGGGTGGCAAACGACCCCTCCCCAGGGGAAAGGAGCCCTACGCGATGCACCCCCTCAGACGCGCCGTTCCGCTCGCGCTCGCGGTCGGCCTGGTCGCGGTCTCGCCGGCGGCCGCCTCGGCAAAAGCCGGACGCGCCCCGGTCGCCCGCGCCTCGGGCGGAGCCCCCGCCGGCCCGCCGACCTATCCCGGGCTGGTGAACAGCCGCCTCGTGCGGACCCAGAAGGCGCTCGACCGCGCCGTCAACTACGCCGATGACGGCGACACCACCAAGGCGATCTCGTCGCTCTACTCGGCCCGCCTCCAGGTGAAGCTCGCATGGCGCGCCGGGAAGTACGTGATCCAGCACGCGCCGCCTCCGCCTCCGCCTGCCGGGCTCGCGCGCTCCCGGACCCGCATCCCGGTCCGGGTCAAGGCTCGTTCCCAGCGCAAGCGCGCACGCGCCCACAAGAGCGGTGCCGCGCCGGTGAGCGGCTCGACCGTCGCCGATCAGTACACGACGGCCGGCGGCGTGCTCGACATGCAGCACACCGTCGCGCAGACCGCGCTCGGGATGATCGACATGGCCCACGGCAAGTTCCGCGACAGCCTGAGCCGCACGATCTTCACCGCGCTCGACCAGCGCGATGCCGCGGTCGCGTACATCCACTCGATCGACACCCCTCCCCCGCCGCCCGCAGGTCTCGCCCGCGCGAGCGGCGCGCCGGTGGCCACCAGCAACTGGTCCGCCATCATGCCCCCGATCGCGGGAGAGGTCGACGACGAGATCAACCAGATCGAAGGCGCGCTCGGTCTCTCCACGACCATCGGAGTCGGTATCCGCCGCACGCTGCAGGACGCCGAGTTCCAGGCCGTCAAGACGCAGCGCACCATCAACGCCTACTGGCCGCCGGCCCCCCCGGCCGGCTGAGCCGGACGCCGCGTGACGCCG
>JAXDGC010000288.1:0-9773 GCA_034665245.1 Solirubrobacteraceae bacterium
TCCAGGAGGCGGCGGCGCGCACGGCAGTGCCCGGCGTGGCCACCGGCCTGGCGGTCACCGGCACCGGCGGCGACGTGCTGTTCGTCGAGGCCACGACCATGAAGGGCAAGGACGGCCTCGTGCTCACCGGCCAGCTGGGCGACGTCATGAAGGAGTCGGCGCGGATCGCGCTCTCCTACGTGCGCGGCCACGCCGAGCAGCTCGGCATCGACGAGGACGCATTCGAGGGCCGGGACTTCCACGTCCACGTCCCCGCCGGCGCGATCCCCAAGGACGGCCCGAGCGCGGGCGTCACGATGACCACCGCGCTGGCGTCGCTGCTCACCGGCCGTCCCGTCAAGCACACGGTCGGCATGACCGGCGAGGTCACGCTGCAGGGCCGGGTGCTGCCGATCGGCGGCCTCAAGCAGAAGGTGCTCGCCGCCCACGCGGCGGGGCTCAACGAGGTGATCCTCCCCGAGCGCAACCGCGGCGACCTCGACGACGTGCCCGAGGACGTCCGCGAGCAGATGACCTTCCACCCGGTCATGACCATCGACGAGGTGCTCGAGCGGGCCCTGGAGCCCGCGCCTAAGCTGGTGGCGTGACCCGCAGGGTCGCCGCCCTCTTCAGCCCGTACCGCGGCCGCCTGGTCGCGGTACTCGGCCTGATCGCCATCTCGGCGGGGCTCGGGATGGTGTCGCCGTTCCTGCTCCGGGACATCCTCGACCAGGCGATCCCGCAGAAGGACCGCAACCTGCTGCTGACGCTCGTCGGCGGCATGATCGCGATCTCGGTCGTGACCGGCGTGCTCGGCGTCGCCCAGACCTGGCTGTCGAACGTCGTCGGCCAGCGCGTCATGCACGACCTGCGCGCCAAGGTCTACCGCCACCTCCAGCGGCTCTCGCTCGCCTTCTTCACCCGTACGCGCACCGGCGAGATCCAGTCGCGGATCGCCAACGACATCGGCGGCGTGCAGACCGTCGTGACGACGACCGCCACCTCGATCGTCTCCAACGTGACGACGGTGCTGGCGAGCATCGTCGCGATGTTCCTGCTCGACTGGCGGCTCGCGTGCTTCTCACTCGCCGTGCTCCCGTTCTTCGTCGCGCTGTCGCGCCGCGTCGGCGCCAAGCGCAAGGCCATCACGGCCACCAAGCAGGGCGCGATGGCCGACATCTCCTCGCTCGTCCAGGAGTCGCTCAGCGTGTCGGGCATCCTGCTCGGCAAGTCGATGGGCCGCTCGGCCGAGCTGGCCGATCGCTTCGAGGGCGAGTCCGCCGGGCTGGCCGAGCTCGAGGTCCGCTCGCGCATGGCCGGCCGCTGGACGATGGCGTCGATCCAGACCTCCTTCGCGGTCATGCCGGCGCTCGTCTACCTGTTCGCCGGCCTCAGCCCCGCCGCGGTCTCGATCGGCACCGTCGTCGCCTTCACGACGCTGCAGACGCGGCTCTTCTTCCCGATCTCCTCGCTGCTCAACGTCGCGGTCGACGTCCAGACCTCGACCGCGCTGTTCGACCGCGTCTTCGAGTACCTCGACCTGCCGGTGGACATCCACCCCGGCGCGCGCGAGCTCGGCGCCGTGGCGGGCGAGGTGCGCTTCGAGGACGTCTGGTTCCGCTACGGCGAGGACGACGAGGCGGAGTGGACCCTGCGCGAGATCGAGCTCGAGGTCGCGCCCGGCACGCGCACCGCGATCGTCGGCGAGACCGGCTCGGGCAAGACCACGCTCGGCTACCTGGCCGCGCGGCTGTACGACCCCGCGCGCGGGGCCGTGCTGATCGACGGCGTCGACATCCGCGAGCTGTCCTTCGGCGCGCTCGCCGACGCGGTCGGCGTCGTCTCGCAGGAGACCTACCTGTTCCACGCCTCCGTGCGCGACAACCTCCGCTTCGCCCGCCCCGGGGCGACCGACGATGAGATCGAGGAGGCCGCGCGCGCCGCCCAGATCCACAACACGATCGCCGAGCTCGACGAGGGCTACGACACCGTCGTCGGCGAGCGCGGCTTCCGCTTCTCCGGGGGCGAGAAGCAGCGCATCGCGATCGCCCGCACGATCCTGCGCAACCCGCCCGTGCTCGTGCTCGACGAGGCGACGAGCGCGCTCGACGTGCAGACCGAGCGCGCCGTCGAGGTGGCGCTCGAGCGGCTGGCCGAGGGACGCACCACGATCGTGATCGCCCACCGCCTCTCGACCGTCCGCGGCGCCGACCAGATCGTCGTGCTCGACCGCGGTGAGATCGTCGAGCGCGGCACCCACTCCGAGCTGCTCGCGCTCGGCGGCCGCTACGCCGAGATGGTCGCGCGCGACGAGGCGCCGGTACCGGCGTAATAGCCCCCGCCGCGCCACTCGCGCCGGCGGGTGACGCGAGCGGCGACGACGGGGAGGTGAAACGCGCGCGCGATCTCGCCGGGACCGGTCCGAAGGCGGCGTGCCCACCTGGAATGCGACGTTACGGGGCCTGCGGCACCGTGTCTGCTGGACGTTGGGCTAGTTGATCATCACGGTCGGCGCGCCGACCACGATCGAGCCGCCGTGCGCCGTGGGGTCGCCCATGCGGGCGGCGGGCTTCTTGCCGATCATCACCTTCGTCGAACCCATGACGATGCTGTCGGGCGGGCCCGTGCACACGCACATGTCGCCCATCGTCGCCGCGGGCATGCCCTTGATCAGCACGGTCGGGGCGCCGGGGGGCAGGATCGGGCCGCCGACGTGCGGGATCGGCGGGGTGCCGGGCGTGACCATGGGACAGACGTGCATGTCTCCGACGCGGGCGGCGGGTGGCATGGGGCGATTGTCTCCGCTTCAGACGATGGTTGCAACCGTGCCGCCGTCGACCGCCCACGCGGCCCCGGTCACCATCGAGGCGCGCTCGGAGCACAGGAAGACGACGACGTTCGCGATCTCCTCCTCCGTGGCGAGCCGCCCGAGCGGGATCTTGGCCGCCTGCGCCGCCAGTGCCTCCTCGCGGGTGATCCCCTTGGCCGCGGCGGTCTGGTCGCCGAGGCCGCCCTCGCCGACCCACAGGCCCGACGCCACCGCGCCCGGGGCGATCGCGTTGACGAGCACGCCACGGTCGGCCCAGGTGTCGGCGAACACGCGCGAGAGCGAGAGCTGCGCGGCCTTGGTCACCGAGTAGGCGGCGTTGGTCAGCGACGGCCGCTTGCCCGCGGAGGAGGCGACGTTGACGATCCGGCCCCAGCCGCGCTCGGCCATCGCCGGGGCGAAGGCGCGCATCAGCCGCATCGAGGCCATCACGTGCAGCTCCCACTGCCCCGACCAGTCGTCGTCGGTGAGCTCGTCGAGCGAGCGGGCGTAGCTCGTGCCCGCGTTGTTGACGAGGATGTCCGGCGCGCTGCCGCCGAGCGCCTCGAGGACCCGATCGGGCGCGCCGGGATCGGTGACGTCGATCCCCGAGGAGCGCGACACCGCAAGCACGCGCGCGCCCTCCTGCTCGAGCATGCTCGCGGTCGCGGCGCCGATGCCGCGGCTCGCGCCGGTGACGACCGCCGTGCGGCCCGTTATCCCGAGGTCCATGCGGGCATGATGCCCGGATGACCGCGCATACCGTCTACCGGACCTTCAACACCGATCGCCGCCGCGAGTTCGTGCGGATCACCGACGACGTCGCCGAGGCCGTCGCCGAGTCCGGCATCCGCGAGGGGATGGCGCTCGTCTGTGCGATGCACATCACCGCCGGCGTCTGGATCAACGACGACGAGCCGGGCATCCTCGAGGACACGCTCGAGTGGCTCGACAAGCTCGCGCCGCCGAGCTGGAAGAAGCCGGCCAACGACGTCGCCGCCGCGCTCGCGCCCGACCCGGGCGACTTCCGCCACCACCGCGGCAACGGCGAGGACAACGGCGACGCGCACTGGAAGAACCTGCTCGTCCACCATCAGGCGATCGTGCCGGTCACCGGCGGAGAGCTCGACCTCGGGCCGTGGCAGGCGATCTTCTACGCCGAGTTCGACGGCGGCCGCGACAAGCGGCTCGTGATCAAGGTGCTGGGCGAATGACGAGCCCGCTGCTGCTCCCGCCGCTGCTGCTCAAGCGCGCGCTCGACGACCTCCACGACCTCGCCGGGCTCGCGCGCGGGCTGGGCACGCTGCCGGGCAAGCTCGACGGGCTCCACGAGGAGATCCGCGGCCTGCGCGGCGACCTCGCCGGCCTGCCGGGGCAGATGGGCGGGGTCGTCGATGAGATCGCCGGGCTGCGGCGCGAGCTCAAGCCGATGCCGGGCAAGCTCGACGACGTCTACGACGGGCTCAAGCCGATGGAGCACCTCGGCGCCGTGCGCGAGAACGTGGCGCCGCTGGAGGGGGCGATCGTCTCCGTCCGCGAGGCCGTCGACGAGCTGGAGCCGATGATCAGCGAGATGGACGAGGCGATCCGTGCGCTCCACCCCCGCCTGGAGGCGATCCAGGCGGCCGTGGAGCCGATCGGCACGCTCGCCGACCGGCTCCCCGGGAGCCGCCGCAACCGTTCCTAGCTCAGGCGCTCCACGATCATCGCCTGGCCCTGGCCGCCGGCCACGCACATGGTCTCGAGGCCGATCGTGCCGTCGAGCGCGTCGAGGTTGTTGAGCAGCGTCGTCATGATGCGCGCGCCGGTCATGCCGAACGGGTGGCCGAGCGCGATCGCGCCGCCGTTGGGGTTGAGCTTCTCGGGGTCGATGCCCCACTCGTCGCGGCACGGCACGACCTGGGCGGCGAACGCCTCGTTGAGCTCGAGGACGTCGATGTCCTCGATCGTCATGCCGGCCTGCTCGAGCACCTTCTTCACCGCCGGGATCGGGCCGAGGCCCATGATCTCGGGGCGGATCGCCGCCACGGAGGAGGCGATGATGCGGGCGCGGGGCTTGAGGCCGAGCTCCTTGGCCTTCTCCTCGGACATCACCAGGACGGCGGCCGCGCCGTCGTTGAGCGGGCAGGCGTTGCCGGCGGTGACGGTGCCGTCGGGCCGGAAGGCGGGCTTGAGCTCGGCGAGCTTCTCGACGGTCGTGCCGGGGCGGGGGCCGTCGTCCTGGGTGACCTCGGTGCCGTCCTCGAGCGTGACCGCGACGATCTCGCGGTCGAAATGGCCGGAGTCCCGGGCGGCGACTGCGCGCTGCTGGGACGTCGCAGCCCACTCGTCCTGCGCCTCGCGGGAGACCTTGCAGCGGTCCGCGACGTTCTCGGCCGTCAGCCCCATCGGGATGTAGACGTTGAAGATCGACCCGTCGGAGCCGTCGAGCTTCGGGTGGAACGGGATCGGCGAGTCGCCGAAGCGCGAGACCGCCTCGACGCCGGCGGCGATGTACTGGTCGCCCTCGCCGGCCTTGATCGCGTGGAAGGCCATGCGCAGGGTCTGCAGCGAGGAGGCGCAGAAGCGGTTGACCGTGGTGGCCGGGACGTGATGGTCGATCCCGGACAGCAGCTGGGCGGAGCGGCCGACGTTATAGCCCTGCTCTCCGGCCTGGAAGCCGCAGCCCATCATGATGTCGTCGGTCTGCGCGAAATCGACGCCGGGGTTGCGATCGACGAGTGCGGTGAGCGGCACCGCGGCCAGATCGTCCGCACGGACGTCCTTCAGCGATCCCTTGACCGCGCGCCCGATCGGGGTGCGCACGGCATCGACGATAACGGCTTCAGGCATGGGTTCTCCCGTTGATTGACTGCTCAGTCAATGGTACCCCGAGGGGGTCGGCTCCGTACCCTCAAGGTGATGGCGGAAACTCCTCCCTCCACCCGGATCGGCCGCTCCGCCCGCCTCGGCGGGCTCGTCGCGGGCCAGTCGGCGCGCTGGGCGGGGACCCGCGCGGCCAACCTCGTGCGCTCCCCCGAGCAGGCCGACGCGGCGACCGGCGAGCGCGCCGCCGCGCTCGCGCGCGAGCTCGTCAAGCAGCTCGGCCAGCTGCGCGGCGCGGCGATGAAGGTCGGCCAGGTCCTCTCCACCATCGACTTCACCGCCATCCCCGAGTCCGAGCGTGAGGACTTCAAGGAGACGCTCGCCTCGCTGCGCGACGACGTCCCGCCGCTGCCGTTCAAGAAGGTCCGCAAGCTGCTCGAGGAGGAGCTCGGCGGGCGCGTCGGCGACCACTTCGAGTCCTTCGAGGAGGAGGCCTTCGCGGCCGCCTCGATCGGCCAGGTGCACCGCGCGGTCACGCTCGAGGGCGCCGACGTGGCCGTCAAGGTCCAGTATCCGGGCGTCGCCGAGGCGGTCGAGTCGGACCTGCGCAACCTCTCGCTGCTGCTGCCGCTCGTCAAGCGCCTCGCCCCGGGGCTGGACGTGAAGGCGCTCTACGGCGAGCTGCGCGAGCGCATCGCCGAGGAGCTGGACTACGAGTTCGAGGCGCAGAACCACCGCGCCGTCGAGCGCGCCTTCCGCGGCCACCCGTTCGCCCACGTCCCGCGCGTGCACACCGGGCTCTCGAGCCGCCGCGTGCTCGTCACCGACCTGCTCTCCGGCCGCCGCTTCGGCGACGTCAAGCAGCTCGACGACGCCGAGCGCGACCGCTTCGGGGAGATCGTCTTTCGCTTCTACTTCGCGCTGCTCGCCCGTCTGCGGCGGGTCTGCGGCGACCCGCATCCCGGCAACTACCTGCTGCTCGACGACGGTCGCGTCGGCTTCCTCGACTTCGGGCTGATGCGCACGCTCGACGCCGAGCACCTCGAGGGCGAGAAGGCGCTGGCGCGGGCGGTGGTGGCCGAGGAGCCCGACCGGGTGCACGCGATCCTCGCGGGCCTTGGTTATCTCCCTGACCCTTCTGAGTTCGAGGGCGAGGGGCTGCTCGAGTGGCTGCTGGCCGCCGGCGAGTGGTACATGCGACCGGGCGTGCGCCGGCTCGACCCGCAGTACGTGGCGGAGCTGATCGACTCCACCTCCTCCCCCCGCGCGCCCTGGTTCGAGCAGATGCGGCGGCTCACCATGCCGCCTCAGGCGCTGCTTGTGCGCCGGATGGAGGGCCTGATCTTCACCACGCTCGGCGAGCTGCGCGCGGGCGCCGACTGGTACGCGCTGGCGAGCGAGTTCTTCGCGGACGCTCCGGCCTCGACCGAGCTCGGCGAGGCGGATTCTGAGTATTGGGGTTCCCGTGGCGTGGCTCCAACGCTTTAATCGCGGCCACCAATGACCCGACCCTTTCTCCTCTTCGCGCTCTTCGCGCTGCTCACCCCCACCACGGCCTCCGCCGCATCGTTCGTCTACGACGTCCCCGATCTCGTCGCGAAGCCGCTGATCGCGGTCAACAAGGCGACCAAGCTCGATGTCCTGCTTCCGAGCCGGATGACCACCCACCTCAAGCGGCTGTACTCCGCGGGCAGCGGCCGCGAGCGCTCCTACGACTTCGAGATCGGCGCGGTCCGCAACTGCCACAGCGCGACCGCCTGCTTCGTCGCGAGCTTCCGCGCGCGCGCCGGGGCCAAGCCGAGCAATCCGAGCAAGGTCAAGCTGAGAGGCGGTCGCCGCGGCTACTTCCGCCCGCTGAGCTGCGGCGCCTCCTGCGCGGCGCCGAGCCTCGAGTGGGTCCAGGACGGCGTGCTCTACACGATCGAGGCCAAGCTCGGCACGAAGCGCACCGAGCGCAAGATCCTCGTGCGGCTCGCCAACTCCGCGATCGCGAAGGGCCCGCGCTAGGCGATCCGCTTGCCGTCGAGCGCGGCGTGGGCGGCGACGCGGCGGGCGAAGTCCGGGAAGTCGTGCGCGTAGAGCGAGTGCGCGCCGTCGCAGAGGGCGGCCTCGGGATCGTTGTGGACCTCGACGATGATGCCGTCGGCGCCGACCGCGGCGGCCGCGCGCGCCAGCGGCTCCACGAGCCGGCGGTCGCCGGTCGCGTGGCTCGGGTCGACGATCACCGGCAGGTGGGTGTGGAGCTTCAGCCACGGCACGGCGGACAGGTCGAGCGTGAAGCGCGTGGCGGTCTCGAAGGTCCGGATCCCGCGCTCGCACAGCATCACGCGCTCGTTGCCCTCCTTGAGCACGTAGTCGGCGGCCATCAGCAGCTCCTCGAGCGAGGACGACAGGCCGCGCTTGAGCAGCACCGGCAGGCCGAGCTTGCCGGCGACCTCGAGCAGCGCGTAGTTCTGCATGTTGCGGGCGCCGATCTGCACGACGTCGGCGTGCTCGTGGATGACGTCGGCGTGCTGGCTGTCGAGCAACTCGGTGACGATCGGCAGCCCGGTCTCCGCCTTCGCCTCGGCCAGGATCTCGAGGCCCGCGGGCCCGAGGCCCTTGAACGCGAACGGCGACGTCCGCGGCTTGTAGGCGCCGCCGCGCAGCATGGAAGCGCCGGCGGCCTTGACCGTGCGCGCGACGGTCAGCGTCTGCTCGCGCGACTCGACCGTGCAGGGCCCGGCGATCAGGCAGAAGGTCGCGTCGCCGCCGACGGTGCGCCCGGCGATGTCGAACGTGCTCGGGCCGTCGTGGAAGAGCTCGGAGGAGGCGAGCTTGTAGGGCCGCGAGATCGGGACCACGCGGTCGACGCCATCCATCCCCTCGAAGCCGGCCTCGCGCACGCCCTCGGGGTCGCCGATGGCGCCGATCGCGGTCGTGAGCTCGCCCGGCATCACGAGCACGTGCACGCCCATCGTCTCCAGCCGCTTCTCCACCGCCGCGACCTCCTCGGGGGTCGCGTGCGGCGTCATCACGATCATCACAAGCCGAGCTCCTGCACCCCGAGCTCGTCGGCGCCGAGGTGGTGCGCCAGCTCGTGGCGCACCGTGCGGGTGACCTGCGCGCGCAGCTCGTCCGCGTCGTGGCCGAAGTCGCGCAGCAGCGTGTCGCGGAAGATCACGATCCGGTCGGGATAGTTGTCGCGGGCGACGCCGTCACCCTGGTAGAGCCCGTATGCGCCGTGGCGACTGCCCTTGTCGGAGATCACGACCGCGACGTGGTCGAGCGCCTTGTGCAGCAGGTCGGGCAGGTCGTCGAGCGCTTCGCGCACGAGCTCCTCGAAGTCCTCGGGCCGGCGCGGGTCGAGCGTGAGGAAGTCGCCCTCGTCGGGCTCCGCCGCCAGGTTCTCGCGCGCGAGCCGCTCGCTGTTGCGCACGAGCATCTCGAACTCCTCCTCGTCGGCGGGCTCCTGGTAGTCGGCCAGGCGCGTCGTGATCGCCGCGAGCACCATCCCGATCAGCCCGAGCCCGGCGGCGGCCGCCGCGACGCCCTGGAAGAGCCGCAGCGGGTAGTCGGCGGCGAGGCCGCGGAAGACCGTGATGACGAGCACCGCGACGCACAGGCAGAACAGCGCGGAGGTCGCGATCCGCTTCCAGGCGGGCCATTCCGCGAGCATCACTTGAGCGTCCGCGCGATCACGAGGCGCTGGATCTCGTTCGTGCCCTCGTAGATCTGGGTGATCTTGGCGTCGCGCATGTAGCGCTCCACCGGATACTCGGTGACGTAGCCGTAGCCGCCGAGCACCTGCACCGCCTCGACCGTGACGGCCATCGCGGTGTCGGAGGCGAACAGCTTGGCCATCGCGGAGTACTTGCCGCGGTCGGGCTCGTGGCGGTCGATCTTCGCGCACGCCTTGTAGAGCAGCTCGCGGGCGGCGGCCGTGCGCGTCTCCATGTCGGCGAGCTTGAACTGGATCGCCTGGAACTCGTTGATCGGCTTGCCGAACTGGCGGCGCTCGCGCGCGTAGGCGGCGGCGTAGTCGGTCGCGCCCTGCGCGATGCCGACCGCCTGCGCGGCGACGCCGAGCCGCGAGTGGTCGAGCGTGCCGAGCGCGACCGAGAGGCCCTTGCCCTCCTCGCCGACGAGGTTCGCGTGCGGGATGCGGACGTCCTCGAAGATCGGCTGGCCGGTCGGCGAGCCC
>JAXDGC010000289.1:0-7584 GCA_034665245.1 Solirubrobacteraceae bacterium
GCGGCGCGCACCCGGACTGGGGCACGCTGGTCTTCAACTACGGGCGCCACGAGGTGCGCAACTTCCTCGTCGCCAACGCGCTGTTCTGGATGCGCGAGTACCACGTCGACGGCATCCGCGTCGACGCGGTCGCCTCGATGCTCTATCTCGACTACTCGCGCAAGGAGGGGGAGTGGGTGCCGAACGAGTTCGGCGGCCGCGAGGACCTCGACGCGGTCTCCTTCCTGAAGGAGCTCAACGAGGTGCTGTTCGCGCGCGAGCCCGGGGTCATCTCGGCGGCCGAGGAGTCGACGGCGTGGCCGGGCGTCTCGCGGCCGACCTACCTGGGCGGGCTCGGCTTCGGCTTCAAGTGGAACATGGGCTGGATGCACGACACGCTCGAGTACTTCCAGCAGGATCCGATCTACCGGCGCTATCACCACCACGAGCTGACCTTCTCGCTCGTCTACGCGTTCACCGAGAACTTCGTGCTGCCGCTCTCACACGACGAGGTCGTGCACGGCAAGGGCTCCCTGATCAACAAGATGCCGGGCGACGCGTGGCAGAAGCGCGCGAACCTGCGCGCGCTGTACGCGTTCATGTGGGCGCACCCGGGCAAGAAGCTGCTGTTCATGGGCCAGGAGTTCGCCCAGGAGGCGGAGTGGAGCCACGAGCGGTCGCTCGACTGGCACCTGCTCGAGAACCCGGAGCACTCGGGCATCCAGGCGCTCGTGCGCGACCTCAACCACACCTACCGCGAGCACGCCGCGCTGTGGGAGCTCGACTTCGACGGCACGGGCTTCTGGTGGCTCGAGCCCAACGACGCAGAGAGCAACGTCGTCGCCTTCGGCCGTGCCTCGAAGGAGGGCAGGGACATCGTGCTCTGCGTCGCCAATCTCTCGCCCATGCCGCGCGGGCCCTACCGGCTCGGGCTGCCGCGCCCGGGGCGCTGGGTGGAGCGCCTCAACACCGACTCGAGCTACTACGGCGGGACGGACACCGGCAACCTCGGGGGCATCGAGGCGGAGCCGATCCCGTGGCACCAGCAGGCGTTCTCGGCCGAGATCACGCTGCCCCCGATGGGCGTGCTGTGGCTCGTGCCGGAGGAGCGCCCGAAGGCCTGAGCGGGGCGAACGTCAACTGCCGCTGCAGGAAGATGGGTATCAGCCGCAGCATGCGCCGCCCACTCTGCCTCGCCCTCGTGCTGCTCGCGTCGGTCGCCGTGCCCGCGCGGGCCGCCACGTGCCCGAATCAGGGCGCGGTCAAGGTCCCGGGCGCGGAGCGGCAGGTGGCCGACTGCCTCGACGACCTCACCACGAAGGGCACGTCCACGAACGGGCACACCGACCGCTCGGACTGGCAGACGCTGCACGCGTCCGCGACCCGCAACCCCGCGAAGGTCGTGCCCGGACTGCAGGTCGACGGCTACTTCCCCGACACCTCGACGACGAACGCGTACCGCGGCTGGATGCACGACTCGCAGTTCGTGCTGCGGCTGCCCAACGACTGGAACGGCAAGCTCGTCGTGACCGGCGCGCCCGGCGTCCGCCGCCAGTTCGCCGCCGACTTCGTCATCGGCGACTTCGTGCTCGCCAGGGGCTACGCCTACGCGTCGACCGACAAGGGCAACTCCGGGACGAGCTTCTACCAGGACGGCGCCCGGCCCGGCGACGCGGTGGCGGAGTGGCACCGGCGCGTCACCGAGCTCACGCGCGCCGCCAAGCAGGCGGTGCGCTCGCGCTACGGGCGGCTGCCGGTGCGCACCTACATGACCGGCATCTCCAACGGCGGCTACCTGACGCGCTGGCAGCTCGAGAACCACCCCGAGCTCTACGACGGCGGCGTCGACTGGGAGGGCACGCTGATGCGCGCCGACGGGCCCAACCTCTTCACCTACCTGCCGACCGCGCTGCGCAACTACGACGCCTGGAAGCGCGGCGACGAGGCCGCGCACCGGCGCTTCTTCGACGTCGGCTTCGCCCCCGGCTCGGAGCAGCAGTGGGACGACCACTACTCCGAGTACTGGGACCTCACGCAGCGGACCTACCGCGAGGAGTTCGACCCGGGCTACGACGGCCCGCTCGAGGCCGGCATGCCGTTCTGCCGGTCCGGGACGCCGGGCTGCGACGCCGACTACGACTACGCGAAGCGCCCGCAGGCGGTCAAGGACGCCGTCGGCCGCGTCTCGCTGACGGGGCGCATCGGCAAGCCGATGCTGACGCTCCACGGCACGCTCGACTCGCTGCTGCCGATCCGCACGGACTCCGACGTCTACACGCGCATGATCCGCGCCGCCGGCCGCGGCGCGATGCACCGCTACTACGTGATCGAGGGCGGCAGCCATGTCGATGGGCGCTACGACCTCTACCCCGGCGCGCTGCGGCCGATCCTGCCCTGCTACCGGACCGCGTTCGCCGCCTTCGAGGACTGGATCGAGCGCGGCCAGGCGCCGCCGCCGAGCCAGACCGTGCCGCGGACCGCGGGCGGCGACGTCGTCAACGCGTGCCCGCTGGCCGGCGGCGCCGGCGCCGGCGGTCAGGCCGGTGCGGGGCGCGGCGGACGCGCCAAGCCGCGCCTGCGCGTCCGCGTCGCCCCCCGCCGCGTCCGCGCGGGTCGCCGCACCCGCTTCCGCTTCCGCGTCAGCTCCCGCGGGCGGCCCGTGCGCGGCGCGAAGGTGCGCTTCGCGGGGAAGACGAAGCGCACCGGCCGCCGCGGCCGCGCCGTCATCGTGCGCCGCTTCGCCCACCGGGGCGTGCGGCGCGCCGTGGTGACCAAGCGCGGGAAGCGCACCGCGCGTGTGCGCATCCGCGTTCTGCCGCGCAGGTAGAGTCGCCCTCGACATGACCCCGCCCCGCCGCCGGCTCGGTGCGACGGGCGTCTTGTTGCTCGCCGTGCTCGCGGTCGTCCCCGCCGCGACGGCGGCGACGAAGACGACCCTGCGCCTCGGCAGCCACACGATGATCAACCCGACGATGACCCCGGCTGCGGTGAACGGGTTGTTCAAGGCGTCGCGCGACGCCCATCTGGGGACGGTCCGGCTCGATGTGCTCGTCTCGTCGATCTTCCCCCAGCCGCTCGGCCTGCCCGACTGGACGAGCCTGGACACCGTGCGCGCGGCGGCGCGCTACCACCACCTGCAGGTGATGGCGGTGCTGTCCGGCACCCCATGGTGGGACGCGAAGTGCCCGCTGGGCGCGCTGCGGTCGGACCGTTGCCCGCCGGGCGACGAGGCCGCCTGGGCGCGCATGGTCGAGCAGATCGCGGCGCGCGCGCCGGAGATCCGGTACTGGGAGATCCTCAACGAGGCCAACATCGTGAACCGGAAGACGAAGATGGGGGAGTACTTCTACGGCGACGCGGTCGCCTACGCGCGCCTGCTCCGGGTGAGCGCCGCGGCGATCCGGCGCGGCAACCCACGGGCGAAGATCGTCTTCACCGGCGTCATCGAGCCTTACGACCGCTGGCTCGACCGGGTCCTCGCGCAGCCCGGCACGGTGCGCTCCTTCGACATCGCCAACGCGCATCTGCGCGGCGGCATCGGCAAGCTCGACGACATGGTCCGCGTCGTCCGCGCCCGCTACCGCGCGCGTGGCTTCCGCGGCCCGCTGTGGGTGACGGAGATGGGATATCCGAGCGATCGCTACTTCCAGTGGGACCCGGCCTACATCGGCCGCAGCGAGCGGGCGGCCCAGCACCAGCAGGGGCGCTTCCTGCACAAGGCCGTCCCGGTGCTGTTGAAGGCCGGCGCCGAGCGTGTGTTCATCACGCTCCGCGACTTCGACTTCGGCTGGGGCCTGTTCGCCTCAGAAGGGGTGATGAACTGGCCCGCGCTGACCGTCAAGCAGGCCTACTACACCGTCCAGGGCATGGCCCTCAGGCTCATCCAGCGCGACGCGCGCCGCGCCGCGCGCGGACCCTGACCTCGCGGCTGCGCCCGGGCACGTGCGCGCCACCGTCGCGCGCCACCACGGCGACGCGATAGATGCCGGCGCGCTTCCCGCGCCGCACGGTGAAGCGGTAGCGCGAGCGGTTGGCGTCGAGCGGCAGCGCGGCCTTGCGGCTCACGACCGCCCAGTGCCCGCGCGGCGAGCGCTTCTGCAGCGACACCCGGCCCGCGGGGACGCGCGGCCAGATCGAGCCCTGGATGCGCGAGCGCCGGGGCCCGATGGATCCCGCGCTCGCTCCGACCCGGACCGCGCTCGAGGCGGTGCGCACCGGGCTGGTCACGACGACCTTCGTGCGCGTGACCACGCGCACCTGGGTCGTGACGAAGACCGAGGGCAGCTCGAAGCGGAACGAGCCGTCCCCGTTCGCGCTCTTCGTGGCGCCGACCTGGGTGAAGCCCGCGCGGAACGGGAAGTCCTGGCGCTCGAGCGCCACGGGCGTGCCGCCCACCGACGTGCCGGCGACGCGGCCCAGCACGGTGACCCTGCCGGCCCAGACGGGGCGGCTGGGGGTCAGCGAGAGCGACACGCCGGTCGGCTCGCGCGGCGTCCGGAAGCTGCGGTCGAGGCTGCGCGCCGAGCCCGTCGCGTTCGTCGCCACCGCGCGGAAGTGGTAGCGCGTGTTCGGCTTCAGGCCGCCGAGCGGGATCGAGACGGGGACGCCGCGGTCGCCGGAGCCCGCGCTGACGGAATCGCTGAACGCGCCGTAGCGGGTCGAGGTCCCGTATTGGAAGTGGACGGAGGTCTCCTGCCCGTTCGGGTCCGCGGTCGTGATCAGCCGCGCGCCGCGCGAGAAGACGTCGCGCGAGGAGGTCGACGCGACGGCGGGCGCCCGTGGGCCCGGAGCGGTGCGGAAGCTGCGGTCGGCGCCGCGCGAGACCCCGGCCGGGTTGGTCGCGACGAGGCGGTAGTGATAGAGGGTGTCGCGCGTGAGGCTCTGGATCGCCGCCTTGACCGTGACGGGGTCGGTGCCCGCGGCGGAAACCGGCGTCTCGGCCGTGTTGAGGCCGTACGCCGCCGAGGTGCCGTACTCGAAGTGGTAGGTCGTCGGCCCGTCGTTGCGGTCGACGGTGCCGGTCAGGGTCGCCCCGGTCTCGCTGATCGCCTCGGCGGCGCCGGTGGCGGCGACGGGCGGCGTGGTCGCGGGGGTCTGGGCGCTCGCGGCGGCCGGGAGGGCGGCGGCGAGCAGGGCGAGGATGAGGATGAGTCGGTACACGAAGAAAGTGAACACGGACCAGGCCGGGAAGTTCCCCCCGCCGGCCTTCGTTAGGGTCTCGCGCTCGATGCAGCCCCAGGACGCCATGGCCACGGCGGTCGCTGGGCTCAAGGCGGCCGGCTCCGCGCCCGCGTTGTAGGCATCTCCCCGAACCTCGCATCCATGTCCGATCCACCCCTGCCCTTCGAGCGACCGCTCGGCGCCCGTCCGATTGGTGACGGCAACACCGCGTTCCGCGTCTGGGCGCCGCGCCCCGAGCGGGTCGCGCTGCGCGCCGGCGGCCGCGACCACGAGCTGGCCGACGCCGGCCTCGGCGTCCGCGAGGCCGTGGCGCCCGTCGCCGCCGGCGAGGACTACGCGTTCTTGATCGAGGGCTACGAGATCCCCGATCCGTGCTCGCGCTGGCAGCCCGCTGGGTTGCGCGGGCCCTCGCGCGTCCTAGACACGGACGCGTTCGCTTGGACGGACGCCGAGTTCGAGGCTCCCGCCCTCGCCGACTCCGTGATCTACGAGCTGCACGTCGGGACGTTCACCGAGGAGGGCACGTTCGAGGCCGCCATCCCGCACCTGCGGGGCCTGCGGGAGCTCGGCATCACCACGATCGAGCTGCTGCCGCTCGCCGCGTTCCCGGGCGAGCACGGCTGGGGCTACGACGGCGTGTACCTGTCGGCGGCCCACGTCCCCTACGGCGGCCCGCACGGCCTGCAGCGGCTCGTCGACGCGGCCCACGCCGAGGGTCTCGCCGTGCTGCTCGACGTCGTCTACAACCACGTCGGCGCCTCCGGGGCGCAGGCGCTCGAGGCGTTCGGGCCCTACTTCACCGACAAGTACGAGACGTTCTGGGGCAAGGCGATCAACTTCGACGACGCCGGCGCCGACGGCGTGCGCGAGTGGGTGCTCCAGAGCGCCGAGGGCTGGATCCGCGACTTCCACCTCGACGGCCTGCGCCTCGACGCGATCCACGCGATCGTCGACGGCGGCGCGGTCCATCTCGTGCAGGCGCTGACCGCGCGCGTCCACGGGCTCGCGCCACGCGCGGTCGTGATCGCCGAGAGCGGGATGAACGACCCCAAGGTCGTGCGCTCGCACGAGCGCGGTGGCTGGGGTTGCGACGGCGTGTGGGCCGACGACTTCCACCACGCGCTGCGCGTGCTCCTGACCGGCGACCGCGACGGCTACTACGCGGAGTTCGGCGAGATCGCGCAGCTCGCCAAGGCGTTCCGCCGCCCGCACGTCCACGACGGCGGCTACTCGAGCACGCGCGGCCGCCGCTTCGGCGCGCGCGCCGACGACGTCCCGCCCGAGCGCTTCGTCGTCTTCGCCCAGAACCACGATCAGGTCGGCAACCGCGCGCTCGGCGACCGGCTGCCCGTGGAGGCGCGCCCGCTCGCCGCGCTGGTCGTCCTGCTGTCGCCGTTCACGCCGATGCTGTTCATGGGCGAGGAGTACGGCGAGACAGCGCCCTTCCAGTTCTTCTCCGACCACATCGACGAGGAGATCGCCGTCGCCACCCGCGAGGGCCGGCGGCGCGAGTTCGCCGGCTTCGCGCAGTTCGCCGGCGAGCAGGTCCCCGACCCGCAGGACCCGGAGACCTTCCGGCGCTCGAAGCTCACGCGCGCGGGCGAGCCCGCCGGGCTGCGCGACCTCTACGAGCGGCTGCTCGCGGCCCGCCGCGCGATCGGCCCGGGCGAGGCGGCGGCCTCCTACGACGAGCACGCCGGCTGGCTGGCGGTCCGCCGCGGCGAGCACCTCGTACTCGCGAACTTCGCCCAGCAGCCCGTACACGTCCCGGTCGACCGCCCCTTGGAGCTGCTGCTCGCCACCCACCACGCCACGGTGGAGCCCGGCCACGTCGTGCTGCCCCCGCTCTCCGGAGCGCTGCTGCGATGACGATCGACGCCGTCTGGCCCGGCCACACCTTCCCGCTCGGCGCGACGTGGGACGGCAACGGCACGAACTTCTCGCTCTTCACCGAGCACGCCGAGCGCGTCGAGCTGTGCCTGTTCAACGGCGACGACGAGGAGCAGCGCGTCGACCTGACCGAGCGCACCGCCCACACCTGGCACTGCTACCTGCCCGGCGTCGGCCCCGGCCAGCGCTACGGCTACCGCGTGCACGGGCCCTACGACCCGGAGCACGGCGACCGCTTCAACCCGCACAAGCTGCTGCTCGACCCCTACGCGAAGTCGATCGACGGGCCGGTGCGGTGGGACTCGGCCAATGTCCTGCCCTACGTCCCGACCGACTCCCCGGACGCCGACCTCGAGGCCGACGACGAGGACGACGTCGACGCCGTGCCCAAGTCCGTCGTGATCGACCCGCGCTTCGACTGGGAGGGCGACCGCCGGCCCGACACCCCGCTGCACGAGACCGTGATCTACGAGACGCACGTGCGCGGCTTCACGCGGCTGCACCCCGAGGTCCGCGAGGACCTGCGCGGCACCT
>JAXDGC010000290.1:0-8732 GCA_034665245.1 Solirubrobacteraceae bacterium
GTCCAGGGACCCGTCATCGCGTGGGTCGCCGATCACCGCAAGCACCACGCCCACACCGACGAGGAGGGCGACCCGCACTCCCCGCACGTCGGCCACGGCGACGGCTTGATCGGCGCGCTGCGCGGGCTCTGGTACGCGCACATGGGCTGGCTGTTCGACGCGCACGGGCGGGCGGAGGCGGAGCGCTACGCCCGCGACCTCGTCGAGGACCCGGGCATGCGCTTCCTCAGCCGCAACTTCCTCGGTGTCGCGCTGCTCGGGCTGCTGATCCCGACCGGCCTCGGCTACCTGCTCGACGGGACGCTGAAGGGCGCGCTGACCGGCCTGCTGTGGGGCGGCTTCGTGCGCATCTTCATGCTCCACCACGTGACGTGGTCGATCAACTCGGTGTGCCACTTCTTCGGTCGCCGGCGCTTCGAGGTCGAGGACCAGTCCACCAACGTGTTCTGGCTCGCGCTGCCGTCGTTCGGCGAGTCCTGGCACCACAACCACCACGCGTTCCCGCGCTCGGCCGTGCACGGGCTGAAGTGGTGGGAGATCGACACGACCGCCGTCGTCATCCGCACCATGCGACGCCTGAAGCTGGCCTGGAACGTGGTCGAGATCTCGCCCGAGCGCCAGGCCCAGAAGCAGGCGCCGAAGCGCAGCGCCGTCGCGGCCTAGAGGTCGGCGGCTTCTAGCCTGGAGGCATGGCTCCGGGCACGCGAGCCGCGCGCCGCGCGGTCACCGTCATCTTCCTCCTCAACGGCGTGCTCATGGGCTCGTGGGCGGCGCGCATCCCCGCGGTCAAGGAGCGCCTCGACCTCGGCGAGGCCCAGCTCGGGCTCGCGCTCGGCCTGGTCGCGCTGGGGGCGCTCGTGTCGATGCCGGTCTCGGGCTGGATGTCCGCGCGCGGGGGCAGCCGCCGCACGACGCGGTTCGCGTTCGTCGGCTGCTGCCTCGCGATCCCGCTGCCGGCACTCGCGCCGAGCTATGCGCTGATGCTCCCGGCCGCGCTGCTGCTCGGCGCGGGCAACGGCTCGCTCGACGTCGCCATGAACGCGCACGGCGTCGCCGTCGAGCGCCGCCACGAGAGCCCGATCCTCTCCTCCTTCCACGCCGCGTTCTCCGGCGGCGCGCTGATCGGCGCGGGCACGGGCGCCCTCGCCGCGGGCGGTGACCTCGACGTCCGCTGGCACCTGCTCGCCGTCGCGGTCGCCGCGCTGGCCGCCGGCCTCGTCGCGTGCCGCGCCCTGCTGCCCGCCGACGCGGACCACGTCGGCGGCGAGGCGGCGGGACCGCTGCTCGCCAAGCCGCCGCGCGCGCTCTGGGCCGTCGGCGCGGTCGGCTTCTGCGCGCTGGTCTGCGAGGGGGCGACCGCGGACTGGAGCGCGGTCTACGTCAAGGAGTCGCTCGGGGCACAGGCCGGCGTCGCCGCGCTCGCGTTCGCGGCCTTCTCGGCCACGATGACGATCGGGCGCGCCATCGGCGACCGGCTCACGAGCGCGTGGGGCCCGGAGGCGCTGGTGCGCCGCGGCGGCCTGCTGTCGGCGGCGGCCCTGGGCGCCGCACTCCTGATCGGTCATCCGATCGCCGCGATCGCCGGCTTCGCCCTGCTCGGCATCGGGATCGCCACGATGGTCCCCGTGGTCTTCCGCGCGGCCTCCGAGGTCGACGGCGTCACGCCCGGCGTCGGCATCGCCGCCGCGTCGACGATGGGCTATTTCGGCTTCCTGATCGCCCCGCCGATCATCGGCGGCGCCGCGGAGCTGACGTCGCTGCCCGTCGCGCTCGGGCTGCTCGTGCTCCTCAGTCTCGTCATGGCGGCGCTCGCTCCGCGTGTCCGCCCGCAGGCGCGCAGCGCGGTGCTCAGCCCGTCGCCGGCCGCGGCACGCTGACCTTCCGGTTCGGGTCGGCGACCTCGAAGACGAGCCGGACGTCGCCGCCGACCAGCTTGCCGAGCTGCTGCTTGAGGCCCCGCGGAACGTCGAGGGCGAGGTTGACGTCGAGCGTGAGCCGGCGCAGCAGGCGGTCCTTGGTGCCGGTCAGCAACTCGACCCGCGCGGACTTGATCGCCCGCTCGAGCGTCTTCGTGTCGCCGAGGCGGCCGGCGAGGTCCTTCGCGACCGCGGGCACGTTCACGGCCGCGCGGATGCGGTCGGTCGCGTCACCGCCCACAGGCGGACCGCCGTCGAGCTTCGGGTTGCGCATCCAGCGCTCGAGGTCGAGCTTGCGCACACCGCCGTTCTGGCTGACCTGGCCGGCCGCGGCGCGCAGCCGCTGGGTCTGCTTCGCGGGCAGCGGCCGCGCCGCGCCGCCGCCCTGGCCCTGGACGAACGCCTCGCGCCCGGTCGAGATGAACGTGGCGCTGCCCTGCTGGTCGCCGGAGATCTGCGTGTAGCGCAGCTTGGCGATCGGAAGCCCGCCACCGCGCGCGAGCGCGAACGGGCCGGCGAGCTTGAAGCCGAGCTTCGCGGTCTGGCCGCCTCCGCGGCCGGTCGCCGCGAGCTCGACCCGCATGTCGCCCGAGCGGATGTCCGGAAGCTTGGCCGCCGTCTTCGAGGCCACCTGGGCCGGGGTCTGGGCCCCGCCGCCGCCGCAGCCGGCGAGCGCCACCAGCGCGGCGCCGAGCGCGACGCGCGCTTTCACGGGGTGGCCTCGGGGCTCGGCGTCGCGGTCGCGGTCGGGGTGGCCGTCGCGGTCGGCGTCGGCGTGGGCGTGGGCGTGGACGTCGCGGCCGGCGCCGGAGTCGCGCCCGCCTCGGGGGTCGCGCTCGGCGCGGGCGTCTCCGCGCCCGCGGCAGGCGTCACGTCGGCGTTCACGTCCTGGCCGGTGTCGAGATTCTGGTCGCTGCCGTCGCCCTGGTGTCCCTGCTCGTCGGGCGGAATCGGCTCGAGCCCGGTCTCGAGCACATGCTGGATGCGCGCCTTGATCTCCTTCAGCTGCGCGGCCAGCTGGTCGAGCGGGATGTCGCTGCGACCGAGGCGCTGCAGCAGCTTCTTGATCTCGTGCAGCTCGCGGCGGGCCGCCTTCGTGAAGCGCACCGGCCCGCCGGTGCTGAAGACGAACTGGTAGGCGGCGGCGAACGTCTCGCACGCCGTGCAGTTCTCGTTGACGGCCACGGCGACGTTCTGGGGCGTGGCCGAGGTCACGTCGCCCATCACGAGCACGATCTGGATCGCGATCGCGACCGTGCGGCAGTTGGTGCAGCTCGCGTAGGCGACCGCGGCGTTCGTCTCCTCGACGACCGGCTGCATGGTCTGGCGGATGTCGAACGCGAGCCTGAAGACCGACGAGCCGTCGTGCGTGTTCACGGCGACGGCCGAGTTGTCCTGCGCGAGCGCCGGCGCGACGGGGCCGAGCAGGAGCGCGATCGAGAGGACGAGGCCGAGGAGGCGGCGGGAGAGGGTCATGGCGTGGTTGCGGCTGCGGGGGTCGCGGTCGGAGTGGCGGTCGCGGTCGCCGCGGCGGTCGGCGTCGCGGTCGGAGTGGCGGTCGGGGTGGCGGTGGCGGTCGCGCCGGGCGTCGCGGTCGCGCCGGGCGTCGCGGCCGCCGAGGGCGTGGCGCCCGCCTGCGGCGTCGCGGTCGGAGTCGGCGTCGCGCTGTTCCGCTCGCGCGCGCTGCGGGGTGCGCGCTTCTCGACCGGCTGCTGCTCCTTGCCGACCGTGTCCGGGCTCTGCTTGAGCCGCGTGTCGTCCTTCAGCTGGCGCGCGGTCGGTGCGCCGCCGAGCTCTCGCTCACGCGCGGGCGTGAGGCTCGGGCGACCGCTCGTGATCGCGGCGACGGAGTGCAGGCCGCCCTGGATCGTGCCGCGCTCGCCGGGCTGGATCGGGCGGTAGTCGCCGTTGGGCCACCAGGTGAAGGCCGCGAGCGCCACCGCGGCGGTGGCGGTGGTGACCACGAGGGCGCGGCGCTCCGCGTGGCCCTCGGACCAGCTCCACGCGCCCTTGCCGGCCCGCGAGCCGACGCGGCTGAACGTCAGCATCAGCCCGGCGGTCGGAAGGGCGAGCATCAGCAGCTGGAGCGAGCCCGACGCGACGCTGGCCGCGGCGCCGTCGCTGACCGCCGCGGAGACCTTGTCGTACTGGACGCCGAGCGAGTCGTAGGCGGTCGCGAACATCCGCGGCGCGTGGAGGAGCGCCATCAGCATCGAGAACACGAGCAGTGGCACGACGGTGAGGACGTAGGCGGTGACCACGAAGCGCACCCACGGCTTGAGCTCGGTCACGCGGGTGTCGGACTCCTCGCCCGGCTTGAGGCTCCGGAACACGGGCTTGATGCGCGAGAACATGTCCGGCACGCCCGTGAGGTCGGAGAGGATGTAGTAGCCGTCGAGCCGCAGGAACGGCAGCAGCTGCTGGAGCATCGCGAAGTTCTGGACCAGCACGAGCAGCAGCAGCGGCTCGAAGCCCGTCAGCGCGTACAGCCCGCCCATCGCGAGCGCGAAGATCGCGTTGAAGTAGATGCCGCCGAGGTCCGTGCGCAGGCGGCCGCCGCGGCCGAGCCGGTAGGCGTCGGTGACGTCCGTGTAGAAGGCCGGCCACACGATGTAGATGCCGACGCCCATGACGCCGGGCTTCGCGCCGCCGTAGCGGCACGCGGTCGCGTGGCCGATCTCGTGGAACGCCGTGGCGATCACGACGCCGGCGAACATCCCGAGCAGCAGCAACGGCTGGTAGATCGCGTGCCGCAGGCCCTGGGCGATGCCGTGGTGGAGGAACAGCCAGGCGTCGAGCGCGAGGAAGGCCGCGATGACGAGGCCGAGCACCGGCGGCCAGAACAGCGGCCGGAAGATCGTGGTCAGCACGCGCGTGAAGCCCTCGGGGACGACCGCGGTGCGGAACTTCAGGGCGAGCAGCGGGTCGGGCCGCTCGAGCTCGGGGCTCGACCCGTCGGCGGCGGCGAGCACGCCGAGCGGCCGCAGCTTCTTCTCGACGAGGAAGCGGACGTTGTCCGCGCTGACCTTGCGGCCGATGTCGTCGGACACGACCAGCGCCATCGCGGCGTAGTCGCGCTGCCCGTCGGCGCTCGCGGCGACGCTGTAGAGCAGCCGGGTGAGCTGGAGCGTCTGCCCGTCGGCGCGACGCGCGATGTACGGCGTCTCCTTGAAGCCCGAGTCCTCGTACGCGCCGATCATCTCGATGCCCTCCGCGAGGCGCGGGGCGAGCGCCGTCGGCGCGGACGCCGGCGAAGGAGGCTCGAGGACGGCGGTGGGCGGTGGACTGGTCATGGGCGTCAAGGAAGCAGCGGGGCGGCCGTCCAACGGCCGCCCCGCGGTACTACCCCTTCGTGTGGCTCGTCAGGTCCGTCAGTTGCCCTGATCGATCGTGACGTCCTGCTCGGCGTTCGCGTAGGCGACCGAGTTGTCGGACAGCACGTTGGCCGCGACGGCGGCGTTGACGGGCGCGGCGAGGTTCGCGTTGATCAGCGACATCGCCTCGCGGTCGGGCAGCTCCTCGGCGCCCTGCGCCTCGAGCTCCTCCTGCGAGAGCTCGGTCTTCTCGAGGTCGGTCTTGGGGGTGGTCTCGTCAGCCATGGTGGCCTCCTCTAGTTGCCCTGGTGGATGTCGGCGGTCTGCTCGGCGTTGGCGACCGCGGTCGAGTTGTCCGAGAGGACGTTGAGCGCGGCGGCGACGTTGACCGGCGCAGCGACGTTCGCGTTGACGAGCGACATCTGCTCGCGGTCGGGGAGCTGCTCGGCGCCCTGCGCCTCGAGCTCGGCCTGCGACAGCTCGCCGCCCTCGACGACGGGCTCGACGGCGGTCTCCGGCTTGGTGATCTCTTCGGCCATGGTGATCTCCTTTACGGGGCGTTGGTCTCGGGGGCGTTGCTCTGGTCGATCGCGCCGGTCTGCGTCGCGTCGGCGATCGACGTCGCGTTGTCCGACAGGACGTTGGCCGCGACGGCGGCGTTGACGGGGACGGCGATGTTCGCGTTGATGAGCGACATCGCCTCGCGGTCGGGCAGCTGCTCGGCGTCCTGCGCCTCGAGCTCCCGCTCGCTCAGCCCGGTGGGCTCCAGGTCACGCTTCTCGTCCGTCATCGTGGACCTCCTTGGTGTCGGTGGTGGTCGTCGTCCGGCCGTTGCGTTGCACGACGGTCTGCCGGCTGGAGACCGAGGTCTTCCGGCCGGGCTCGTTGACGTTGCCCGTCACGGCGGCGTTGATGTCGGCGGCGACGTTCACTCCGTCCTTGGAGTGGCGGATGCGGCGCCGGATGGTCTCTGAGAACTTCATGGGCAACGAGTACCCCTCGGAGGCGAGCCGCCTACCCGGTTTCTGGCTCCGCCCCGCGATCTCGCGTCGCGTGGTGCATCACGGCGCGCCGCGGTCAAGTGCCCGTGACGGCAACGTCAAGCGTGCCTGACAAGGCGACGATCCGGGTAGGTGCCGCGCAGATGAGCATCCGCCCCAGCGAGCAGCAGCTCGCCCGTGCCGCGTCGCGGCTGGGCGATCCGGCGGCGGGCCTGACGGCTGTGCGCGAGCTGCGCCGGAGGCTGGACACGCTCGAGGCCGCGCATGTCGACCAGGCGATCGAGGCCGGCTGGTCGTGGCGCGAGGTCGCCGAGGCGCTCGGGGTGACCAAGCAGGCCGCCCACGCGCGCCACGCCCGGCGCACCCAGCGCGGGCAGGAGGGGCTCGTGGTCGCCGGCCGGGCGCGCCAGGCCGTGGCGCGCGCGAAGGCGGAGGCCGCGAAGCTCGGCTCCGCGCGCGTCGAGACCGACCACCTGCTGCTCGGGCTGGTGCTCGAGGACGAGGGACCGGTGAGGGAGGCGCTCGACGCGTGCGGCATCACCTGCGACGCGGTGCGCAGCAGCGCCGCGCCGGCGGACGTCACCGCGGCGCTCCGCCGGCCGAGCGAGCCCGTGGTCTCGCCGGAGACGCGCGAGGTGCTCGAGCAGTCGATGCGCGAGGCGGTCGGGCGCGGCGACGCCCGGCTCGACCTCGAGCACCTCCTGCTCGCCGTCCTGCACGAGCCCGGCGGGCGCGGCCAGCGGGCCGTCGTCACGGCCGGCCGGTCGCCCAAGGCGGTCGAGCGCAGGCTCGCCCGCGCGCTGCGCGGTCAGCCCGCCGCGTCGTCCTCGTCGCCGGCGTCCTGATCGAGCAGGACGTCGGCCGCGATGTCGGGGTCGAGCGGGATCGTCACGTCTCCGCGGATCACGGACATCGCCTCGCGATCGGGCAACTGCTCGACGTCGTGGTCCTCGAGCTCCTGCTCGGTGAACCCGTCGTCGGCTGGGTCGCGGTGCTCGCTCACAAGATCCCGATCTCCGAGTTGTCACCCACCATGAAGCGATACGCGCGCGGCTGGCGGTCGTCGCGCGAGATCGCGACGTTCTTTCCCAGCAGCGAGGACTCCATCCGCCCTTCGAGGCCGCGCACGGAGGAGGACTCGAGCAGGATCGAGTGCTCGACCTCCGCATTCTCGATCACGCAGCCCGCGCCGACGGCGGTGTAGGGGCCGATGTAGGCGTCGCGGAGGAGCGCGCCGGAGCCGATCACGGCCGGCCCGCGCACCGTGGCGCGCTCGAGCCGCGCGCCGGCCTCGACCACCACGCGCCCGTCGACCTGGGAGTCCTCGAGCTCGCCCTCCACGCGGCGCTCGATCGTCTCGAGGATCAGCCGGTTGGCCTCGAGCATGTCGTCGAGGCGGCCGGTGTCCTTCCACCAGCCGCGCACCACGTGGGACTCGACGCGGCGGCCGCCGTCGACCAGCCACTGGATCGCGTCGGTGATCTCCAGCTCGCCGCGGGCGCTCGGCTCGATCGCCCGCGCCGCCTCGTGGATCGTGGGCGTGAACATGTAGACACCCACGAGCGCGAGGTCCGACGCCGGCTCGGCGGGCTTCTCGACCAGCTGCACCACGCCGCCGTCCGCGCCGAGCTCCGCGACCCCGTAGTTCTCGGGATCGGGGACGGGCGTGAGCAGGATCAGCGCCTCGGGCTGGTGCTCGCGGAACTTGCCGACGAGGTCGGCGATCCCGCCCTGCAGGAGGTTGTCGCCGAGGTACATCACGAACGGGTCCGAGCCGAGGAAGGGCTCCCCGGTCAGCACCGCGTGGGCCAGGCCGAGCGGCTCGTCCTGCACGATGTAGGTGATCTCGACGCCGAAGCGCGAGCCGTCGCCCGCCGCGCCGCGGATCTCGTCGCCCGTCTCCGGCGCGATGATGATCCCCACCTGCTGGATCCCCGCAGCGGCCATCGCCTCGATGCCGTAGAAGAGCACCGGCTTGTTGGCGACCGGCACGAGCTGCTTCGCCGATGTGTACGTGATCGGGCGCAGGCGGGTGCCCTTGCCGCCCGAGAGGATCAGGCCCTTGAGGTTCTCCACGGGGCGGAGCCTAGTAGGCCCCGCCGAGCTTGCGGTGATCCCAGGTGACGCGGCCGCGCTCGACGAACTCGAGCCCGACGCGCTTGGGAGCCTGCCGGCGGAAGCCGTCGCGGACCCCGTCGTACTCCGGGCCCGGCCCTGAGTAGCGGTCGACCAGCTCCATCGCGATGCCCTCGATCACCTCAAGCTCGCGGTGGATCACGACGTCGCAGCGCAGCATCACGCCGCGCAGCTCCTCGTACGCCAGGCCCGCCTCGACGAGAAGTGTCGCGCGCGGGTCGCGCTCGAGGTTCTTCGTCTTCTGCGACTTGGCGTAGGTCCAGCCCCACAGGCGCCCGTCCCGCAGCACGTACCAGAGCGGCATCAGGTGCGGGAAGCCGTCATGCCCGTTGGTGGCGCAGGTCACGGTCTTCCGCTCCTCGAGG
>JAXDGC010000291.1:0-8722 GCA_034665245.1 Solirubrobacteraceae bacterium
CCAAGCGCTACGCCGACCCCGGCGACGCGGCGCGCTATGCCCGCGCCTTCGACCGCGAGGATCGCGCGGACCTCGGCCGGCGCGCGCCGTTCTTCGGCCTGTTGCCGCTGCGTCTGGCGCGCGCCGCACGCCGTCGCGACCGATCCTGACATCGGTACGTTCAGTAGGCCCGCCGCGCCCCACGCCAACCGGCTTGCCGCCCCCTGGCCGCGGCCTACCGATCGGATCGTGGACGCGACGACCCCGAGGCAGTCGCCGCCGGAGACGCCTGACCGCGACGGCGCGTTCCCGCGGCTCGGGGAGTGGCAGATCGAAGCGCTGTCTCGCGACGGCGAGCGGCGCCGGACCGAGGCGGGCGAGGTGCTGTTCCGCCAGGGCGACCGGGACTACGACTTCTTCGTCGTGCTCGCCGGCAAGGTCGCGGTCCGCGACGGCGACGGTCCCGCTGCGCGCCTCGTCGCCGTGCACGGCGCGGGCCGCTTCCTCGGCGAGCTGAGCCTGCTGACCGGGCACGCCGCGTTCTTCACCGCGGAGGTCATCGAGCCGGGCGCGGTGCTCGCCGTGCCGGTCGAGCGGCTGCGCGAGCGCGCGTTGCTCGACCCGGCGCTCGGGGACCTGATCCTGCGTGCCTACCTGCTGCGGCGCGAGTTCCTGATCGGGCTCGGCGCCGGCCTGAAGATCATCGGCTCGCGCTTCTCCCCGGACGCGCGACGGCTGCGTGAGTTCACCGCGCGCAACCGGCTGCCGCACCGCTGGATCGATGTCGAGGAGGAAGCTGAGGCCGAGGCACTGCTGCACCGCCTCGGTGTGGCGCCAGACGAGACACCCATCGTGATCTGGGCCGGCCAGGTCATGCGCAACCCTTCGAGCGCGGAGCTCGCGCGTGTGATCGGTCTCAAGCTCCCGCGCGCTCCGGTGACCACGGTGGACCTCGTCGTCGTCGGCGCCGGTCCGGCCGGGATCGCCGCGGCCGTGTACGGCGCATCGGAGGGTCTCGCGACGGTCGTGCTCGACGCCGTCGCCGTCGGCGGCCAGGCTGCCACCACCTCGCGAATCGAAAACTACCTCGGCTTCCCCTCCGGGATCTCTGGCCCCGAGCTGGCCGAGCGCGGGACGATCCAGGCGGAGAAGTTCGGCGCCGAGATCAACGTCCCGTGCGCGACGACGGGCCTCGAGCAGCGCGACGGCCAGTACGTGGTCAGCTACGACGACGCCAAGCGGGTCTCGACGCGCGCCCTCGTCGTCGCCACCGGGGCGCGCTACCGCAAGCTCGACGTACCGCGGCTCGAGGACTTCGAGGGCGCGGGCGTGTACTACGCCGCGACGCAGATGGAGGCGATGATGTGCCGCGGGGACCCGGTGGTGGTGGTGGGCGGCGGCAACTCGGCCGGCCAGGCGACCCTGTACATGTCCCGGCAGGCGCCGATGGTGCGGCTGGTGATCCGCCACGACGACCTGGCCCGCGACATGTCGCGCTACCTCGTCGACCGGATCGCGCGCACGCCCAACGTCGAGGTCCTGACCTGCACCGAAGTTCGCGAGCTCGTCGGCGACGGCGCGCTCGAGGCGCTGGTCGTGGCGGACCTGCGCACGGGCGAGCAGCGCAGGATCGAGGCGCGCGCGCTGTTCGTGTTCATCGGCGCCGATCCGCACACGGGCTGGCTGGGCGGACAGGTCGAGCTCGACGAGAACGGGTTCATCCTCACAGGCTCGAGCGCTGCACCATGCGCCGAGCCTGGCCTCGAGCCGTCGATGCTCGAGACCAGCCTGCCAGGCGTATTCGCGGCGGGCGACGTGCGCAGCGGATCGGTCAAGCGCGTGGCCTCCGCCGTCGGCGAAGGCGCGATGGCGGTGCAACTCGTGCACGCCCACCTCCACGGGCGCGGCCCGCTCGCCGGGGCTTGATCCCACGGCTCAGCGCCTTATCGAACCTTGGGATGAGTGGGGCCCCCCGGCAACCGCACGGGCAAGGAGCAGATCGATGACGCAGCTGATGACCGAGCAGGGCATGGTCAAGGTGCCGGCCGGCACCTGGAAGGTCGACCAGGCGCACTCGAGCGTCGCGTTCGAGGTCAAGCACATGATGATCTCGACGGTCCGAGGGCTCTTGTCGGAGTACGACGGCACGCTCGAGGCCCAGGAGGATCCTGAACGGTCGAGGGTGACGGGCTGGGCCGCGGCGGCATCGATCGACACCGGCAATGCGGACCGCGACGCGCACCTGCGCGGGCCTGACTTCTTCGACGCGGATCGCTATCCGCGGATGAGCTTCGTCTCGACGGGGATCCGCCACCTCGAGGGCGGCACGTACGCGGTAACCGGCGACCTCACGATCAAGGGCGTCACGCGCGAGGTCACGGTCGAGGCCACCGTGCAGGGCACCGGCGAGGACCCCTGGGGCAACCAGCGCGCCGGGATCGCCGTGCGCGGCTCCATCGACCGCACCGACTTCGGCCTCACGTGGCAGTCGCGCCTCGCGGGCGGCGGGCTGCTGGTCGGCGAGGAGGTCGGCCTGCTCCTCGACCTCTCGGCTGTCGCCTCGTGATCCGGTAGCCGCGGTGGCGAGCACCGAGACCCCGATCGACCTCACGGTCCCAAAGGGCTTCCCGCAGCACGTGGAGGTCGAGCTGCGGCGGCGGCTGGAGCGACTCCGGCAGCTCACGGACAAGCCCTTGCTCGGCGTGCGGCTGACGCTGCGCACCCCGGCGGGCCATAGCCGGTCGGACCAGTGGGTCGCCGACGCGAGCGTGGTCGTGGGCGGCCGGCTGCTGGCCGCGCACGCGACCGGTCCAGACGCCTTCGGCGCTACCGATGCGGCGGTCGAGCGCCTTCGCCGGCAGCTGCGCCGGACGGCCGGGACCGAGGTCGCGACGCGCAACGAACCGCGCGTCCTCGCCAAGGCGCTCGCGGACCTGGCGGGCGACGCCGACGAGCGGCCGGCGGCGCGGCCCAGGCCGCGGACGCGCAAGCCGCCGGAGCTGCGTGATCTCCTCCCGGTTCGCACGTGGGCTCCAGCGCCGGAGGGGACGTTCGACGCGGTCGCCGACCTGCTGGACCTCGACCTCCATTTCCTCCTCTTCACGCACGCGCGCACGCGCGAGGATGTCGTCGTCCATCGTCGCGACGACCTCCGCATCGGCCTGCTGCATCCTCCGGGCAGCGCGCTTGCGGACGACAACGACCTCGTCGTACCGGAGCCCAGCCGCTATCCGGCGCCGATCCCGCTCGCACAGGCGCGCAACGAGATGGACGTCCTCGACCACCGCTTCCTCTACTTCATCGACGCCGCGGACGGACGTGGCAAGGTGATCTACCAGCGCCACGACGGCAACTACGGGCTCGTCGAGCCCGACTGAGTCGGGCGCGCCCAAAAGCACCCGATTCCCGTGCTCCGGGGAACTGACACAATGCTCACGATCGGGGCGATCGGCCGCTCTGGTCTCCATGATTGGGGAGCCCGATGCGGCACGACCCGAGGATCTAGGTGGCCCCAGCGCTCGGCGTCCTGGCGCTCCTCGGCACCAGCAAGGGCCTCTTCTTGCTCCGGGGCGATGACGATCGCCGCCGGTGGCGGACCGAGGGTCCGCTGCTCGTCGGCTGGGGGGTGTACCACGCGATCGCCGACCCGCGTGACGGGACGCTGTACGCCGCGGCGAATCACCTTGTCTACGGTGCGACCGTCCAGCGCTCGACCGACGGTGGTCAGACGTGGAGGCGGTCGAAGCAGATCGGCTTACCCGAGGAGTCGGGACTGACGCTGAACGCCACGTGGCACATCGAGCCGGGGCGCCCTGAGGACCCCGCGACGCTCTATCTCGGGGCCGCCCCCGGGGTGCTCTTCCGGTCCGGCGACGGTGGCGAGACCTGGGACGTGAACCGCGGCATCCTCGAGCACCCCACGCGGGCCGGCTGGTTCCCCGGGGCGGGAGGGATGAGCTGCCATTCGGTACAGCTCGACCCTCGCGCGCGCGATCGCATGTACGTCGGCATCACCGCGGCCGGCGTCTTCCGCTCGGATGACGGCGGTGAGACGTGGATCCCTGTCAACAAGAACGTCGAGGCCGACTTTCTCGCCGACCCCTATTCGGAGGTCGGACAGTGCCCTCACAAGCTGCTGTTGCACCCCGCGCGGCCGGAACGTCTCTGGCAACAGAACCACTTCGGGGTGTACCGGTCCGACGACCACGGCGACTCATGGGTGCGGCTCGACGGGAACGGGCTGCCGAGCGGCTTCGGCTTTCCGCTCATGCTCGACCCCAAGGATCCGGACACGGCCTTCGTGATCCCGGAGCGCAGCGCCGAGTACCACTACAGCGCCGGCGGGAGGCTTGCCGTCTACCGCACGCGCGACGCCGGGGACACGTGGGAGGCCATGACCGACGGCCTGCCCGAGCAGGCGTGGGCAGCCGTACTCCGCGAGGCCTCGGCGTTCGACTCCGACTCGCTGTACTTCGGCACCCAGGGCGGCTCGTTCTTCGCACTCACCGAGAGCGACATGTGGGTTGAGGCGATACGGCACCTTCCCCCGATCCTGTCGGTTGAGGTCACGCCATGGTCGGGGTGATCGTCACGGGCATGCTCGCCGCCCAGGCGGAGGGCCGGCGCCGCTTCGACGTCGAGGCGGAGACCGTCGGGGAGGCGCTGCGCGCGCTACCCGTCTGGGACCTTCTCTTCAACGAGCGAGGCGAGCTGCATCGCCACCTCAACGTCTATGTAGACGGGACTGATCATCGTGAGCGGGGCGGGCTGCAGGCCCCCGTTGCCGGCGCTCGTGAGATACGGGTCGTGGCCATGGTGTCCGGCGGATAGCGCCTGAAACGGACTGCCCGTGCTACTCGGCCGTAGCGGGGAGTGTGCGACGCTCGAGCGCCTGCTCGCCGATGCGAAGGCGGGGCAGAGCGCGGTGCTCGTGCTGCGCGGCGCGCCGGGCGCGGGAAAGACGGCGCTGCTGGATTTCGCCGCCACGTGCGCCCAGAGCTACCGCGTCGTCCGCGCGGTCGGAGTGGAGTGGGAGATGGAGCTCCCGTTCGCGGGTCTGCATCAGTTGTGCGGCGGACTGCTCGACGATCTCGGCCGGCTGCCGGGTCCGCAGCGCGACGCGCTCGAGACCGCGTTCGGGTTGAGCTCCGGTGCCCAGCCCGACCGTTTCCTGATCAGCCTCTCCGTGCTCAGCCTGCTCTCCGAGGCGGCCGAGGAGCGGCCGCTGCTGTGCCTGGTCGACGACGCCCAGTGGCTCGATCGCGCGTCCGCGCAGATACTCGCCTTCGTGGCTCGGCGCGTGAAGGCCGAGGCGATGGCCCTCGTGTTCGCGGTGCGCGAGCCGCTCGAAATCGACGAACTGGCCTCGCTGCCGTACGCGCGGCTGGAGGGACTGTCGGACGCGTTTGCGCGCGAGCTGCTCGCGTCGGTCATCGGCACGCCGCTCGACGAGCGCGTGCGCGCGCAGATCCTCGCCGAGGCTCGAGGCAACCCGCTCGCGTTGCTCGAGCTGCCGCGTGAGCTGTCGCCCGCGGACCTGGCCGGCGGCTTCGGCCTCCCGCGCGAGCAGCCGCTGGAGACCCGAATCGAGGCGAGCTTCCGACGCCGCGCGCAGCAACTCCCGACCGCGACGCAGCAGCTCCTGCTTCTGGCCGCCGCCGAGCCGACCGGCGAGCCGGCCTTGCTGTGGCGATCGGCGGAGCGGCTCGGGATCGCCAACGACGCGATGGTTCCGGCCCTCGGGGACAGCCTGATCGAGCTCGGCGCGCGAGTCGCATTCCGCCATCCGCTGTTGCGCTCGGCCATCTATCGGGCGGCGCCGGCCGAGGACCGGCGCGCCGCGCACCTGGCGCTGGCCTCGGCGACCGATGCCGAGGCCGATCCCGACCGCCGCGCCTGGCACCGCGCCCGGGCCGCGCTCGGACCCGACGAGGACGTCGCCGGCGAGCTCGAACGCTCGGCGGGCCGGGCGCAGGCGCGTGGCGGGATGGCGGCGGCGGCCGCGTTTCTTCAGCGCGCCGCCGCGCTCACGCTCGACCCCCGCGAGCGAGCACGGCGCTCGCTCGATGCCGCAGGGGCCAAGCAGCTCGCCGGAGCGCCTGAGGAGGCGCTGGCACTGCTGTCGGCGGCGGCGGACGGACCGCTGGACGAGCGCGACCGAGCGATGCTCCAGCGACTCCACGGACAGATCGACCTGGATCTGAGGAAGGCCGGCGACGCGGTGCCGCTGCTGCTCGACGCGGCCAGTCGCCTCAAGTCACTCGATCCCGGGCGTGCGCGCGAGACCTACGTCGAGGCACTGAGGGCGGCGAGCGTCGGTGGCCGCCTCGGTGGCGACATGCAAGCCGCGGCGAAAGCCGCCCGTGACGCACCTCCGCCAACAGGCACACCGCGCGCGATCGACCTGCTGCTCGACGGTCTCGCCATCCGCTTCACGGACGGCTATGTCGCCAGCGCGGCGGCGCTCAAGCAGGCTCTCGTCGCGGTGCGCGATGAGGGCGGTCGTGACGGTCAGAGCGTGCGCTGGCCCTGGATCGCTCGTCGCGTCGCGCCGGACCTGTTCGACGACGACACGTGGAACGCGCTCGCCACCCGCAACGTTCAGATCGCGCGCGATACCGGCGCGCTCGCGGTGCTTCCGCTCGCCCTCAACCTGCTCTCGCTACTGCGCTGTTTCGAGGGCAAGCTCTCTGCCGCCATGGCGCTGCTCGAAGAGGCCGACGAGATCGCGGATGCGACCAGCACCGCGCCGATCGTCTTTGGGAGGGTCTTTCTCGCCGGGTGTCGGGGTGACGAGAAAGACGGCTTGGCCCTCATGGAGACCAGCGAGGCTGCGGCCATCGCGCGAAGCGAAGGAGTCGTGCTGACCTTCGGTGAATACGCTCGTGCGGTCCTCCACAACGCTCTCGGCCAGCACGCGGCCGCCCTCGCACCCGCCCAGAGCGCCAGTGACCGGGACGAGCTGATGCTCTCGGTGTGGTCACTACCCGAGCTGGTCGAGGCGGCCAGCCGGTGCAACATGAGCGAGCTTGCCGCTGCGGCGTTCGAGCGCCTTGCCGAACGCACCCAGGCGGCGGGGACCGATCTGGCGCTGGGCATCGAGGCGCGCGTGCGCGCGCTCGTGACCGAAGGCGACCTGGCCGAAGACCTTTACCGCGACGCGATCGACCGCCTTGGTCGGAGTCGGTTTGCCCTGGACCTCGCCCGCGCGCACCTCCTGTACGGGGAATGGCTGCGCCGGGAGCAACGACGCATCGATGCCCGCCGGCAGCTGCGCACCGCGCACGAGATGTTCGCGTCGATGGGCGCGGAAGCATTCGCGGAGCGCGGCCGCCGCGAGCTGCTCGCCACCGGCGAGACCGCCCGCATCCGCACACCGGACACGCGCGACCAGCTCACGGCACAGGAGGCGCAGATCGCGCAGCTCGCGCGTGGCGGGCTCTCGAACCCCGAGATCGCCGCGCGGCTGTTCATCAGCCGGCGCACGGTCCAGTACCACTTGCACAAGGTGTTCGCGAAGCTGGACATCAGCTCGCGAAACCAACTTCACGCCGCGCTGCCCAAGGACCCGACGGCCGCATAGCCGGATCGCGACCGGCCAGACGACTGGCCACCTGCACTGTGCACTTGGCCGAGGCGAGCGCGGCCTGGGCGATCGACACTCGCCCCATGAGCGCTGCATCCCGCGAAACGGAGGCAATCGTGTGTCAGACGCGAGGCAACCACCATCGCGACCGGTCGACGACGGACCACCTCGCCTTGGTTCTCGCCGCCAAGCAGGATCGCGCCCGGCGCGCGGAACTCGTCGATGCGTTCGCCCCGCTGATCGCCAACGTAGCGCGGGCGTACAGCCGACGGGGTGCCATCGATCGCGACGAGCTGATGCAGCAGGGGGTGGTCGGGCTGCTCCGTGCGCTCGAGCGCTACGACCCGTCGTTCGGTACGCCCTTCTGGGCTTACGCCTCCTGGTGGGTCCGGCAGGCGATGCAGCAGATGGTCTCAGAACTCGTCGGCCCGGTCGTGCTGTCCGATCGCGCGCAACGAGCGCTGTCGCGCCTCCGCGCCGCTCGGCATGCCTACCTACAGGAGCACAAGACGGAGCCCACGAACACCGAGCTCGCGGCGGTGGCCGAGCTGGACGAGGGCCACGTCGACCGGCTGATGGCTGCCGGTAGTTCCTCGCGCTCGCTCGAGGAGCGGATCGGCGATACCGACGGCGGCTGCCTCGGCGACCTGGTGGCGGACCCGCGCGCCGAGGACGACTTCGAGTGCGTCCCCCGCCGGACGGCCGCGGAGCAGGTCCCGGCGCTGCTGGCGCGGCTCAACGCGCGCGAGCGATTCGTCCTGGGCGACCGCTACGGCCTCAACGGCAAGGTTCGCACCCTCCGCGAGATCGGCGACGACCTTGGCGTGAGCGCCGAACGCGTGCGCCAGATCGAGCAGTGCGCGCTGGAAACGCTGCGAGACGCGGTGACGGCGTCGGCGGCGTAGCCTCCGATGCGCGACCTCTCGGACCTGACCGCACCCGGGGGCGCTAGCCGTGCTCAGCGGACTGCCCGCCTCCGCCGTCCTGGGACGTCGCGGGGCGCGTCGCCACCGCGAGGAACCGGTAGGCGACGATGAAGTACGCCGTCGTCAGCGCGATCGCGATCGACCACCAGACGAGCGCGACGGTCAACGCGTAGTGGCCGGACGCGGCGTTGTCGACCGACAGGCCGTACGGCCCGTCGTCGCGGGCGGGCAG
>JAXDGC010000292.1:0-3109 GCA_034665245.1 Solirubrobacteraceae bacterium
AGCTTCAGCCCGGCGCGGAACGCGCGGCAGTCGCGGCAGCCCGCCACGTGGCGGTAGCCGGCGGCCGACGCGCGCCGCCCCTCGTCGTGCGCCTCGAGCAGGTCCGCGCGCACGGCCTGGCAGTCGCTCGAGCGCGCCTCGCGCTGCTTGACGAGGTTGGTGCGCGCGCGGTGCACGAGGTTCTTCGTCGCCTGGCGGCTGACGCCCAGCTCGTCCGCGAGCGCGGCGTGCGAGATCCCGTCGACCTCTCGGCGCAACAGCGCGTGGCGCTGCTGCGCCGGCAGGCCGGCCAGGTCGCCGAGCAGGTCGCGGACCCTCCCGCGGCTCTCGACCGCGACCTCGGGCTCGGTCGCGTCCGGCGCGCGCAGCGCGCCCCACTCCTCGGCGTCGTCGAAGTTCACGCTGTCGGTGCGCACGCGCGCGAGCTCGTCGAGCGCGCAGTTGCGCGTGAGCCGGTACAGCCAGGGGCGCAGCTCGATGTGGCGGTCGTCGCGGCGCAGCGCGCGGCTCGCCCGCAGCATCGCCTCCTGCACGACGTCCTCGGCGTGCTCGGAGCCGCGGCCGAGCACCTTGCGCGCGTAGCGCTCGAGCGCCGCATGATGGCGCTCGTGGATGCGGCCGAAGGCGGCATCGTCGCCGGCGCGGAAGGCGGCGATCAGCTCCTGGTCGTCGAGGTCGCGCCGCCGCTCAAGCACGGCAGAGGCTCCGGTACGGGATCCAGCCCACCACCGCCGAGCGGGTGCGGACCAGCGCCCAGCGGCGATTCGCGCTGCGGCGGATGTAGCGCAGGCGCTGCGGGCGGTAGAGGCGACCGATGACGAAGCCCTCCGGCGAGTCGCGCAGCGACGCCGAGCGCGCGCACAGCCGCCGCGTCGAGGCGGCGGCAGGGGAGACGAGGGCGAGGGTGACGAGGACCACGAGGAGGAGAACGGCGACCGGCGGGCGACTCATCTAGCGAGTCAATCGCGCGACCCGGAACGTTGTCCGGTGGTTGCCCTTGAGGTCGTTGACACCGATCCTGAACCGGATGCGCGCGCCGACCCCGCTCCGGATGCGGGTGCGGTCGCGAGCGTCGAGCGCGAACTGGGTGAAGCGGAACAGCCCGGGCGTGTCGCGGGTGTCGAACGTGAAGCCGGCCGACCGCCCGGCGACCTCCATCGACACCGTGACCTGGGCCGCCTCGTCGGAGCGCACGCGCAGCGGCAGCCTGCGGTCCAGCAGCGCCCCGGCGGAGACCCGGCGCGGGAGCTCGATGCGCGCACGCGGCGGCGTGCGATCCGCCGGGACCGGGCCGAGCGCGGCGAAGGTGGTCAGGCGGCGCGCGAAGAACTGGCCGCCGCGCAGGCGCGCGTTCGCGAAGCCGCCCGTCGAGGGGTTGACCTTGACCAGCAGCGACTGGCGGTCGCGCTGCCGGTCGGTCGCGACCGCGAGGACATAGCCGTCGCCGTCGCTGCCCAGCTGGAAGCCCAGCGGCTCGCCGAGCGGGACGCCGGACGGGGTCGCGAGCGGGCTCTGGGCCATCGTGGTCGTCCCGCGCGCGAGCTCGCGCAGGAGCACGTTCGGGTTGATCTGGACGCCGACGACGCTCCCGTCGGGCGTCATGTCGGCAGCCGGCCTGACCTGGGTCCCGTCGCGCTCGCGGCGCAGGCCTGGCCCGTCGCTCGTCGCCCCGGAGCCAAGGTCGACGATCAGATCCTGGCCGACGTCGGAGAGCAGCCGGGCGCGGTCGGCGCCGGGCGCCACGGCGAGCGAGAAGCGCGCGCCGCGCAGGCCCTGCGGGAACGACGGGCCGATCGCCGTTGCCCGCGCGCTACGCAGGTCGAGCGCGTAGAGCCGCGCGCTCGTGCCGACCGCGACGACGCCCCGCGCCGCCTGCCCGAGCGCCACCAGTCGCTCGCCGGCGGCGAGTCCGCGGACGGTCTGCGGCCGCGTCAGCGCGAACGGGTTCTGGCTCGTGAAGCGCACGAGCCGGCCGCGCTCGGTCACGCCGGCGAACTGCTCCGCGGCGGGTGCGGGCGTCGCGAACGCGGCGAACAGGACGGCCAGGACGAAGAGCGCGATGGGAAGCCGGAGCATGGCCGACGAAACCGGCATCGCGAGCGAAGGTTTCGCACCTTCTCGCCGCCTCCGAGGCTCGATCGCCGGCTGCACGAGTCTCGTATCGTAGGTGGGATGCCGTTGTCTGCTTTCACGCCTCAGGTTCGAGATTGGTTCACGCGGGCGTTCGCGGAGCCGACGGCGGCCCAGGCGCAGGCGTGGCCGGCGATCGCCACCGGCGAGCACGCCCTGATCTCCGCGCCCACCGGGTCGGGTAAGACGCTGGCCGCCTTCCTGTGGGCGCTCGACCGGTTGGTCGCCGAGCCGACGGGCGCGGAGGAGCGCACCCGCCTCGTCTATGTCTCGCCGCTGAAGGCGCTGTCGTACGACATCGAGAAGAACCTGCGCGCGCCGCTGCGCGGGATCGGTGGGGAGATCACGGTCGGCATCCGCACCGGCGACACGCCCCAGAAGGACCGGCGCGACATGGTCCGCCACCCCCCCGACATCCTCATCACGACGCCGGAGTCGCTCTACCTGATGCTGACGAGCCAGGCGCGCGAGATCTTCCGCGGCACGGAGTGGGTGATCGTCGACGAGATCCACGCCGTCGCCCAGACCAAGCGCGGCGCGCACCTCGCGATCACGCTCGAGCGGCTCGCCGAGCAGGCCGAGCGCGACGTGCAGCGCATCGGGCTGAGCGCGACCCAGAACCCGCTCGAGGAGGTCGGCCGGTTCCTCGTCGGGCCGAAGCGCACCTGCACGGTCATCGACACCGGCGTGCGCAAGCCGCTCGACCTCAAGATCCACGTGCCGGTCGAGTCGATGGTCGAGCCCGACCAGGGCACGACCGCGCCCGACCTCGACCCGTTCGCCGGCGGCGAGGCCACCCGCAAGTCGATCTGGCCCGCGATCTACCCCGAGATCCTCGAGCTCGTCCGCCAGCACCGCTCGACGATCGTCTTCGTCAACAACCGCCGCGCGGCGGAGCGGCTCGCCCTGCGGCTCAACGAGCTGGCCGAGGCGTCGGCCGATGACGAGCCCCCCGGGCGAGGCAGGAAGGAGATCGCCC
>JAXDGC010000293.1:0-9278 GCA_034665245.1 Solirubrobacteraceae bacterium
TCGTCCTGATCGACCCCGACGAGCTCGAGGACCGCGTCGTCGGCGAGCTCGGCGGCTCCGCGCTGTTCGGCGCGCGCTTCCGCGAGAACGCGGGCCGCGCGCTGCTGATCCCGCGCGCGTACCCGGGACGGCGCACGCCGCTGTGGCAGCAGCGGCTGAAGTCGCAGACGCTGCTCGAGGTCGCCAAGCGCTACGCGCAGTTCCCGATCGTGCTCGAGACCTACCGCGAGTGCCTGCGCGACGTGCTCGACCTCCCGGGGCTGCAGGACCTGCTGCGCAAGCTGCACTCGCGCGAGCTGAGCATCGTCGAGGTCGAGACCGCGTCGGCCTCGCCGTTCGCCTCCTCGCTGCTGTTCGACTACGTCGCGACCTACATGTACGAGGGCGACCAGCCCAACGCGGAGCGCCGCGCCGCCGCGCTCGCCCTGGATCGCGAGCTCCTGCGCGAGCTGCTCGGCCAGGAGGAGCTGCGCCAGCTGATCGACCCCGGCGCGCTCGACCAGGTCGAGGCCGACCTGCAGCGGCTCTCCGAGCGCACGCGGGCCGAGTCGGTCGACGCGCTGCACGACGTGCTGCGACGCGTCGGCGAGCTGACGACGGAGGAGGCCGCGATGCGGGTCGCGCCCGGCAACGATGCGGCGGCCTGGCTCGCGCAGCTGGTGGACGAGCGGCGGGCGATCGCGCTGCGGATCGGCGGCGAGCGCCGCTGGGCCGCCGCCGAGGACGCGGGGCTGTTCCGCGACGCGCTCGGCGCGGTGCCGCCCTCCGGGCTGCCCGAGGCGTTCCTCGGCGACGTGCCGGACGCGATGGAGCGGCTCGTGCGCCGCTTCGCCCGCACCCACGGGCCGTTCGAGACCGAGGCACTGCGCGCGCGCTACGGCGTCGACTTCACACCGGTCCTCCAGGCGCTCGAGCGCTCCGGCGACCTGGTGCGCGGCGAGCTGCGGCCCGGCGGCACGCAGCGCGAGTGGTGCGACCCCGAGGTGCTGCGGCGGCTGCGGCGTGCCTCGCTCGCGGCGCTGCGCAAGGAGATCGAGCCGGCCGACCAGCGCGCGCTCGCGCGCTTCCTGCCCAACTGGCAGGGCGTCGACCGTCACCCGGCCGCGGGCGCCGGCCCGGACCGCCTGCGCGAGGTGCTGATCGGCCTGCAGGGGCTCGCGCTGCCCGCCGACGTGTGGGAGCGCGACGTGCTGCCGCGCCGCGTCGGCGCCTACTCGCCGTCGTGGATGGACGCACTGTGCGCCGCGGGCGAGGTCGTGTGGATCGGGGCCGGCGCGCTCGGCCGCCGTTCGGGCAAGGTCGCGCTCTACTTCCGCGAGGACGTGCGGCTGCTCGGCCCGCCACCGCCGCCCAAGGAGGCTCCCGCCGGCCCCGTGCACGACATGATCCGCGAGCGCCTGGCCGCCGGCGCCTGCTTCTTCACCGATCTGCTCGCCGACCTCGCCGGCGTCCCGAGCGAGGAGCTGCAGGAGGCGCTGTGGGACCTCGTGTGGGCGGGCGAGGCGACCAACGACGCCTACGCGCCGCTGCGCTCGCCGCGCCTGAGCGCGCCGTGGTCGCAGTCCGCGCGCGCCGACCGCGCGCGCCGCCGCCGCTTCTCGTCGCGGCGCGCGGGCTCCCAACCGCAGGTCCAGGGGCGCTGGTCGCTCGTCGCCTCGCTCTTCGCGGCGCCCGAGGATCCGACCGCGCGCCGCCGCGCCCAGGCCGAGCTGCTGCTCGAGCGCTACGGCATCGTCACGCGCGAGCAGGTGCTCGCGGAGGGGATCCCGGGCGGCTTCTCGTCGCTGTACGACCAGTTCGCCGCGCTCGAGACGGTCGGCGTCGCACGCCGCGGCTACTTCATCGAGGGGCTCGGCGGCGCGCAGTTCGCGCTCCCGGGGGCGGTCGAGCGCCTGCGCGCGCAGCGCGACGACGACACCGCGCCGCCGATCGTGCTCGCCGCCACCGACCCGGCCCAGCCGTACGGCGCGGTGCTGCGCTGGCCGCAGCGCGAAGGCCGCTCTCCCGCGCGCCACCCGGGCGCCTACGTCGTGCTGGCCGGCGCCGAGCCGGTCATCTACGTCGAGCGCGGCGGCAAGGGCCTGCAGATCCTCGTCGCGGCCAACGACCCGCGGCTCGGCGACGCCGCCGCCGCGCTCGCCGACGCCGTGCACCGCGGGCGCATCAAGCGCCTCGCGCTGGAGCGCGTCGACGGCGAGCCGATCGTCGGCTCGGAGTGGGAGGACGCGCTGATCGAGCTCGGCTTCCGCCCGGGCCCGCGCAAGCTCACGCTCAGCGCGTGATCGCGGCCCGCGTGCGCGGGTTGGTGGGGCGGTTGCCGAGCCACGCCGCGAGCTCGGCGGCGGGCAGCGGCCGGCTGAGGTAGAAGCCCTGGGCGCTGCTGCAGCGCAGCTCGATGAGCGCGTCCAGGACGCTCTCGGTCTCGACGCCCTCCGCCACCACCTCGAGCCCGAGGTTGCGGGCGAGGTCGATCGTCGAGCGGACGATCACCGCATCGCCGTCGTCGTCGGCCATCGAGGTGACGAACGCGCGGTCGATCTTGACCTCGTCGAGCGGCAGCTGCTTGAGATGGGCGAGCGAGGCCTGGCCGGTGCCGAAGTCGTCGAGTGACAGCCGGACGCCGAGCCCGCGCAACGTCGCCAGCACCTCCGTGACGCGCTGCGGATCGCTCATCACCGTGTACTCGGAGACCTCGCACTCGAGCGCGTCGCCGGGCAGGCCGTGCTCGTCGAGCAGCTCCTGCACCATCATCGGCAGGCCCACGTCGAGCACGTTGGCGGCGGCCAGGTTGACGGCGACGGTCAGGTCCGGATACGTCAGGCGCCACTCCGCGCACTGGCGCAGCGCCGCGTCGAGCACCCACCGCGTGAGATGCGCGATCGTGCCGGTGCGCTCGGCGAGCGGAACGAAGTGCTCGGGCTGCAGCAGCCCGTGCTCCGGGTGCTCCCAGCGCACGAGCGCCTCGACCCCCGTCACCCGATCCGTGGCGAGTGAGATCTTGGGCTGGTAGTGCAGGACGAGCTCGTCGCCCTCGATCGCGCGCCGCAGCTCGCCGAGCAGGCTGAGACGAGCCGGCGAGTAGGGGTCGCGCTCGATCGAGTAGGTCTCGATCCGGCCCTGGCTCTTCTTGGCGTCGTACATCGCGACGTCCGCGCGCTGGATCAGCGTCGTCACGTCGCGACCGTGCTCGGGGCAGAGGGCGACGCCGACGCTCGCGTCGAGCTCGACCGCAATCCCGCGCAGGCCGAACGGGCGGCGCAGCGCCTCGTGCAGGCGGCTCGCGGTCTCGGCCGCCGCGCCGCGGTGGGGCAGGTCGGTCAGCACGACCGCGAACTCGTCGCCGCCCAGCCGCGCCAGCGTGTCGCCCTCGCGCAGCGCGCCGCCGAGACGCTCGGCGACGACCTTGAGCAGCTCGTCGCCATGGTCGTGGCCGAGCGTGTCGTTGACCTCCTTGAAGCGATCGAGGTCGACCAGCAGCACCGCGACCGTGCGCTGCGGGCGCATGCCCTTGATCGCGCGCTCGACACGCTCGTGGAACAGCGTGCGGTTCGGCAGGCCGGTGAGCGCGTCGTGCAGGGCGAGGTGGCGCAGCCGCCGCGACGCGCGCGCGACGATCCGGAAGAGAACCGCGTAGAGCAGCGCCAGGCCGATGCCGAGAAAGAGGTAGAGCGTCCGCTTCTCGCGCTGGATCGCCGCCGCCACGGCGTCGTAGGAGAGGTAGATCTCGAGCGCGCCGTTGACCCCGGAGCCCGGGCCGAGGCGCAGCGGCGTGTAGACCTCGAGCACCTGGCGACCGGCGCCGTCGTCCTTCGTGCCGCGCTCGACCTTGGAGACGAGGCCGCCCCCGAGCGCTTCGCGCACGCGCGCCGAATGGAGCTCGTTCGTGCCGATCAGGCTGCGGTCGTCGGAGTAGACGAGCTCCGCACGCGAGTTGAAGATCTTCACGCGCTCGAGGCCCACCGACCCGAGGCCGGACTGGCGCAGCTCCGTGTCGATCTGCGACAGGCGCAGCTTCGACATCGGCCGCGTGAGGTCGCGCGAGACGAGCTGGGGCGCGACGCCGACCTGCGCCGTCACCTGCGCGAGCTGCTCGGCATTCTCGAGGGCGCGGCGCTCGATCTCGCCTTCGAGCGCGGTGGCCAGCACCAGCCCCAACGCGCCGATCAGCAACAGCGACAGCAGGCTGAACTGGCCGAGCAGGGACAGGCATAGGCGACGGACGGACATCTGGACCGTTGATCGACTGTTGAGCCTCGAAACTGAAGCCCGCCGTAGGCTGGATGACATGCCCGAGGGCGACACGATCCACTACGCCGCCGGCCGCATCCGCCCGGTCCTCGAGGGCCACGTCCCGGACGAGCTCGCGACGCCACACGCGCGCTTCGCGCGCGACCGCTGGCCGGAGCGCCTCGCGGGCCGCGCGGTGCGCTCGGTCGACGCTCACGGCAAGCACCTGTTCCTGCGCTTCGAGGGCGACCTGACGATCCACTCCCACCTGCGCATGACGGGCTCCTGGCGGGTGTTCGCGCCCGGGCAGCGCTGGACTCGCTCCCCGCGCGCCGCGTGGCTCGTGCTGCGGCGGGGCGGCTCCGAGGTCGTCCAGTTCAACGGCCCGGTGCTCGAGCTGATGACCGAGTCGCGCACCCGTTTCGACCGGCGGATCGCGGGCCTCGGGCCGGACATCCTCGCCCCCGAGTTCGACTACGAGCGCTTTCTGCGGCGGCTCCGCGAGGACGACCCGACGCGCCCGATCGGCGACGCCGTGCTCGAGCAGCGGACCGTCGCCGGGATCGGGAACATGTGGAAGGTCGAGGCCTGCTTCGAGGCCGGGATCGATCCCTGGCGGCCGCTCGGCAAGGTCTCCGACGACGAGGCGGTGGCGATCGTCGACGCCGCTCGCCCGCGCATGCAGCAGTCGGCGCGCGACGGCAACCAGGACCGCCACAAGCGCATCCACGGGCGGGCGGGGCGGCCCTGCCCGCGCTGTGGCGCGGACTCGCTCATCCGGGCGAAGGGGCAGTGGGACGACAACCGGCTGACGTTCTGGTGCCCGCGATGTCAGAGCTGACCCGCGGCGCGCCGCTGCGCCGCGTCGGCCACAAGGGCGCCGACCTGATCGCGCCCGGCAACACCCGTGCCTCCTTCGACGCGGCGCTCGCCGCGGGCGTGGACATGATCGAGTTCGACGTCCTGCCGTTGCGCTGGCCCGCCGACGACACGACGCCGCTCGTCCTCGCCCACGACCACGAGCACCTGACCGGCGACGCCATGTCGCTGGAGGAGGGCCTGGCCCACCTCGCCTCGGAGGCGTTCCGCTCGGTCGAGATCGACGTCGACCTCAAGCTGCCCGGCTACGAGGGGCGCGTCGTCGAGGCGCTGCACGCGAGCGGGCTGATCGAGCGGACGCTCGTCTCCTCGCAGTACATGCGCAGCCTCGTCGCGATCCGCGCGCTCGAGCCGCGGCTGCGCCTCGGCTGGTCCGTGCCGCGCGCGCGGCGCGACTACACGAAGTCACGCCTGTACGTCCTGCCGGCGCTGTCGGCGCTCGCGTTCATGCGTCGCCGCCTGCCCGGGCTGGCGGCCGGCCACGTCGGCGAGGGGCGGGTGGACGCCGTGATGGCGCACCACCGGCTCGCCACGCCGGCGCTGGTGGAGGCGGTCCACGGTGCGGGCGGCGAGCTCTACGTCTGGACGGTCGACGATGCCGAGCAGATCCGCCGGCTCGAGGCGATGGGCGCCGACGCCGTCATCACCAACGACCCGCGGCTGTTCCGGCTCAGTCGATGAGGCAGGTGGCGGCGCTGAAGTCGGGCGGGTCCGCGCCGGCCGTCGAGTGGTGGCCGCTCTCGGTCACGCGCCGGGCGTGCCGCACGATCTTGCCGTGCCGCGTCCAGCGGTAGTCGACCACGCCGCGCAGGATCTGCGTGCCGGTGCCGGCGACCTCGAAGCTCCAGCCCGACTCGCGCGCGCGGCCGACCTTGCGCCAGTGCGAGTCGGCGTCCCGGACCCAGCGCCAGCGCCCGTCGGAGAGGTCGCGGTACTGGACGCGGTAGCGCAACCGGGCCGTGCGCGATCCCGGCGCCGGCAACGCCGCCCGGATGCCGATCACGTTCGGATGCGCCGCGGTGTCGCACACGTTCACCGTCGCCCACAGCTTGCTGTCGGCCGCACGCGCGGGGGCGGCGCCGGTGGCGAGCAGGAGCAGCGAGATGAGGAGCAATCGCTTCATTCGGAGAGAAACAACACGAATCATCTGTGATGGATGCTCCATCCGGTCGTAGTACTGACGTGACCAGCACGTTGACCGTACCTCTCGCCACCAGCCGCGCCCACCCCAGCCTCGACTTCGAGGTGCTCTACCGCGGGGCCCGCGACGACGTCTACGCCTACGTCGCGACGCTCCTGGGCGATCGCTCGGCGGCGGAGGACGTCACCGCCAGCGCGTTCGAGCGCGCCTACCGGCGGCAGCGCACCTACAAGGCCGCGCGCGGCAGCGAGCGCGCCTGGCTGTTCGGCATCGCCCGCAACGCCGCGCTCGACGAGCTGCGGCGGCGCAAGCGCAGCGCCGCGCTCGCCGCCGATCCGGCCGACGTCGACGCGGCGCCGGCGGAGGACGCCGCCGACGCGGCCCTGCGCCGCGCCGCCCTGCGCACCGCGGTCGCCACCCTGCCCCCGCGCGAGCGCGAGCTGATCGCGCTGAAGTTCCACGCCGGCCTCGACAACGCCGAGCTGGCCGCCGTCCTCGGCGTCTCGGTCTCCAACGCCGGCACCCTCCTGCACCGCGCCGTCCAGAAGCTGCGAAAGGCCATCGATGAGCACGCCTGACACCCTCACCCGCGAGCTGGCCGCGCTCGACGACGCGCTCGCCGGCCGCCCCGTCGACCCCGACCTCGCCGACCTGGCCGAGCTCGCCGTCGCGCTGCGCGGCGAGCGCCTCGCCCCGGACCCCGCCTTCACCCGCACGCTCGACTCGCGGGTGGAGCGGGGCTTCCCGCGTGCGGCCGCGGCCCGGACGCGCCGCGGCATCAAGTGGCCGCGCATCACGCTGCCCGCGCTCGGCGTCGCCGCATCGGTGCTGGTCGTCGTCGGGATCGCCGTCACGCTGCCGACGGGCAGCGACAACCGGACGGCGGCGCCGTCCGGAGCCGGCTCGAACCGCGGCGGCACCGCCGCGACGGAGCAGGCGGCACCCCCGGACACCGGGTCTGCGGCCAAGCGCGCCCCCTCGAGCAGCGGCGGCTCGGCCGCGAGCGACTCCGCCACGCCGGCCCTCTCGACGCCGCCGAACTCCGCCATCGCCCCATTGCCGACGCCGTCGAGCCCGGCCGCGGACCGCCGCGGCCACCGCTCGGTCGAGCGCTCGGCCGAGCTCGTGCTGGCGACGCCGCCGCGCGACATCGATCGCGCGGCCGCCGAGATCCTGCGCGTCACCGACGACCTCGGTGGCTACGTGGTCTCCTCGAGCGTCTCCTCGAACTCGAGCGGCCAGTTCGAGCTGCGGGTGCCCGAGCGGCGGCTGCAGGCCGCGCTGAGCCGGCTCTCCCGCGTGGCCAAGGTGCGTCAGCGCACCCAGAACGCGCAGGACATCACCGGCGCGGTCGTCTCGGTCAGCGCGCGCCTGAAGGACGCCCGCACCGAGCGCAGCAGCCTGCTGCGCCAGCTCGCCAAGGCGACCACGACGAACCAGACCGCGAGCATCCGCGCCCGGCTGCGCCTCGTCTCCGGCGAGATCGCCGGCTACAAGCGCGACCTCAGCCGCGTCAAGACGCGGGCGAGCCGCTCGACGATCGCCGTCACCCTGCTGGCCGACCGCAAGGCCGCGGCGGGCAGCGACGGCGGCGCATGGACCCCGGGCGACGCGCTCGACGACGCCACGCGCATCCTCGAGGTCACGGCCGGCGTCCTGCTCGTCGCCGTCGCGCTGCTGCTCCCGCTGGGACTCGTCGGCCTGCTCGTGTGGCTCGCCGCACGCCAGGCCGCCCAGCGGCGGCGTGAGCGCGCGCTCGACGCTGTGTAGCCTGGCGCGGCAGATGCCGCCGCCCGCGGAGGACTCAAGCGCCGGCCTGCTGGGCCGGGTCCCGGTGTTCGCCGAGCTCGCCGAGGACGATCTCGCGCGCGTGGCGCAGGTGGCGGTGCCGCGTGCGTTCGAGCCGCAGCAGGTGATCTTCCGCGAGGGCGACGACTCGGACACCTGTTACATCGTCCGCTCGGGCCACGCGCGCGCGATCCGCCACCACGCCGACGGCCGCATGATCACCCTCGCCACCTTCGGGCCCGGGGACATCTTCGGCGAGCTGGCGATGTTCGACGACGAGCGTCGCTCCGCCACGCTGGAGGCGCTCGACGACCTGGCCACGGTCGCCATCCCGGGCTCGGCGATGCGCAGCCTGCTTCGCCGCCACCCGGAGATCGCGGTCAAGCTCGTGATCGCGCTCGGCCGCCGCCTGCGGGCCGCCAACGAGCGCCTCTCGCGGCAGTCCTTCCAGACGGTGCAGAGCCGCGTCGCCTCCGTGCTCGACCAGCTCGTCGAGCAGGCCCGCGCCGAGGGCGCGGGCGGCCAGACGGACGTGCTCGTCACCGCGACCCAGGCCGAGCTGGCGCAGCTCGCCGGCTCCTCGCGCGAGTCCGCCTCGCGCTTCCTCGCCGTGCTCGAGCGCGCCGGGGTGATCAGCCAGGGCCGCGGCCGGCTGACCGTGCACGACCCCGCGGCGCTGCGCGGCTATGTCTATTGAGCGCGAGCGCTCCTACGGCGGGGTCGTCGTGCACAACGGCGAGGTGCTCGTGATCACGCCCGCCGGCCGGTCCGAGGTGCGCACGCTCCCCAAGGGCGGCGCGCAGGAGGGCGAGACCGAGGAGGCGACCGCGTTGCGCGAGGTGCGGGAGGAGACGGGGGTGCAGGCCCGCATCGTCGAGCGCCTCGGCAAGGTCGAGTACTGGTACCGCCGCGACGGCCGGCGCATCTTCAAGACCGTCGGCTTCTACCTCTGCGACTACGTCTCCGGCGACACCGCCGACCACGACCACGAGGTCGACGACGCGCACTGGATGCCGCTCGAGCGGGCGCGCACCGAGCTCAGCTTTCCGGGCGAGCGCCGGATCATCGAGCGCGCCCTGTCGAAACACCACGGCGACCGGTAGGGTGCCGGACGCCATGCAGGTCCTCAACTTCTACTCGACGGTCTTCGCCGACCAGATGAAGCGCGGCCGCAAGACGGCCACGATCCGGCTCGGCGACAAGACCTACAAGTACAAGAAGAACCAGCTGGTGCTCGTCACCG
>JAXDGC010000294.1:0-6571 GCA_034665245.1 Solirubrobacteraceae bacterium
CCTCAAGGGCCACGCCACGCGCGAGAACAACGAGGGCGTGGCGATCTCCCGCGTCGAGCTGCTCTATCCCTTCCCGCAGAGCCAGATCGAGGAGGAGATCGCGCGCTACCCGAACCTGCGCGAGGTCGTCTGGGCCCAGGAGGAGCCGCGCAACATGGGCGCCCGCGCGCACATGTCGCCGCGCCTGCTGCAGATGCTCCCGTCCTCGCTCGAGTTCGGCTACATCGGCCGCCCCGAGCGCGCCTCGCCGGGCGAGGGCTACCCGGCCGCGCACACCATGGAGCAGACCCGCATCATCCGCACCGCGCTCGATCTCTCAGTGCCGGTGTCGGTCAACCCGGCCAAGCCGCCGGGCGAGCGCTAGCCCCAGCTGCAAGCGCTCTGTCAAGCGCAACCCTCGGGTCTCCGGGGTGTCGCAGTGGGGGACGTAAAGACGTAACCCACCCAAGGGAGGCAGTAAATGTCCGGGAGGACTCTCCGCTACACCCTCGTCGGCGCGCTCGTGCTGGCGATCGGCATCCCGTCCGTCGCGGTCGGTTTCGGCGAGGGGCGCACGATGCTGCTCGGCAAGCGCAACCCGAGCCCCAGCGGTAGCCGCGCGCTGAAATCCGAGACGGAGATCATCGCCTCGAACGGCACGTACGGCACGCGCCAGTCCAACAAGAAGGACGGCGACGGCGGCGGCGCCATCTACGGCTGCCGCTCCAGCACCGGGGCCGAGCCGTGCATCCGCGCGAACAACCTCAAGGGCGGCCGCGCGTTCGAGTTCGAGACCGTCGGCAAGGAGGCCGGCCGGATCGAGACGGGCGACACCGCCGGTGCGCCGTTCACCACGAACGCGACCGGCACGGCGACCGGACTGAACGCCGACCGTGTCGACGGCAAGCAGGCGGCCGACTTCACCGCCGCAGGTGACGTGCTGACCGCTGTCGTGGCGGCCAACGGAACGCTCGTGCGCGGCCGGGGCGCGACCGCCGCGGCGCTCACGAACGTCCCGCTGGAGCGGTTCCGGGTCACCTTCAACCGCGACGTGAGCACGTGCGCCTACACGGTCTCGCCTGAGGGCAACGCGGCAGAGCAGGCCTTCGGGGTGCGCTCGCCGGCGGACAACAAGAACCAGGTCGTCATCGACCAGCCCGACCCGGGCGGCGCGCGCGCGTTCCACCTGCAGGTGATCTGCTGATCTAGGCCGAGTCCAGCTCTCGCCGGACGCGCTCCCCCCCGGGAGCGAACTCCGGCGAGAGCCGCTCGAGCAGCGTCCGCCAGTCCGGGTGGAGCTCGATCGCGCGCCGCACCGCCGCCATCCCGCGCTCGAGATCGCCCGCGTGCGCCTGCGCCAGCCCGGCCCAGAACAGCAGCTCGTGGGAGTCGGGGGCGAGCTCGGCCGCCCGCTCGTACAGCGGCCCGGCCTCGCTCGCGCGGCCCGAGGCCATCAGCTCGTCGGCCTGGCCCGCGAGCTCGTAGGCGCGCGCCAGCAGCAGCAGGCGCCGCAGCTCCGTGACGGGCTCCTGGTGGTCCTCGACGCGCAGGTCGAAGCGACCCTGCCACGCCTCGCCCTGGCCCGGCACGACGATGAGCGCCGCCGACTGGCGGCCGCGGAGGTCGCCGCCCTCGTCCTCCGCGGCTTCGAGCGCGACGATCAGCCGATCGGCGAGGTCGCCCTCGGCCGCCTCGAAGCCGGCCACCATCGCGGCCGGCACCGTCTCGCGGGCCATCATGTTCGCCTGGGCGGAGACGTGCGCGCCCGTGGCGTGACCGGCGCAGGGGATGCAGTCGGCGCCGGTGTGGACGGCGATCCGGCCGCCGGCGTCGACCATCCCGACCTGGCGGACCGCGGCGAGCGCGTCGGCGGCGAGCAGGGCGTCCAGCGCGTCCGCGGCCGCGGCACCCGCCGCCATGCGGTCGAGCCCGTGCGGCCCGTGGGCCGGCTCGACGACGGACTGGGTCGCCACCGCGCCGACGCCGGGGCGCGCCCAGATGCAGAGCGACCCGACGGAGAACCAGTGCGAGTGCACGGCGGCACCGTGCTCCCCGGTCTCGGGGTCGTAGGCAACGATCGAATACGTCCCGTGGCGCACGACGCGCGACGATACTCGCGTGACCCGCACCGAGCGCGTCCTCGACCGCATCCGCGACACGCCCCCCGGCTTCGTCCGCGCCTACGGCGACGTCTCCCCCGGCGCGCCCCGCTTCGCAGGCTCGGTGCTGGCCGCCTGCGACGACCCCGGCGTGCCCTGGCACCGCATCGTCCGGGCCGACGGCTCGCTCGCCAAGGGCGACCGCCAGCGCCGGCTGCTGGAGGCCGAGGGCGTGCCGTTCCGCGGTGACCGGGTGGACATGCGTACGGCGCGCCTGCCCTGAGCTCAAGCCGCCCTCAACCCACGGGGCGGCCTTGCCGATTGGGATGAGGATGCCCCGCGCGCGCGCCAAGAATCCCCTGGCCGATCCCACTCGGCTCGCCATGCTGCGCGGTACGGGGCTGCTCAGCGGGCCGCACGAGGACGCCTTCGACCGGCTGGCCGGGCTCGCGCGCAAGGTTCTCAAGGCCCCGGTCGGCATGGTCTCGCTGCTCGACGACCGTCACCTCCACGTCAAGAGCTGCGTCGGGCTGCCCGCGCTCGCCGAGGCCGGGCGCGTGCCGGCCGCGGACTCCTTCTGCCAGCACGTCGTGATCACGGAGGCGGCGCTGGTCGTCGACGACGCGCGCGAGCACGAGCTGACGCGCGACCTCGCGATCGTCAAGGCAGGGATGGCGCTCGCCTACGCGGGCGTCCCGCTCGTGCTCTCGGGCGGGTTCGTGATCGGCGCGCTCTCGGTCACCGACTCGAAGCCGCGCGCCTGGAAGCCGGGCGAGATCGAGATCCTCCACGACCTCGCGGCCTCGGTGCTGACGGAGATCGAGATGCGCGCGGACATCGAGGCGCGCAAGCAGGCCGAGACCGAGCTGCGGCGCTCGAAGGACCGCCTGCGCGGGCTGATGGACAACAGCCCGACCCTGATCTACGCCAAGGACCTCGAGGGCCGCTACCTGTTCCTCAACCACGCCGGCGAGCAGCAGCTCGGGCTCCCGGAGTCGCAGGCGATCGGCAAGCGCGACGCCGAGCTGCACCCTCCCGATCTCGCCCAGGCGCTGTCCCTCCACGACGAGGCCGTGATCGACGGCGGCGAGCCGGTGGAGATCGAGGAGACGCTCGAGCTCGGCGGCCACAGCACGGTCTACCGCTCGGTCAAGTTCCCGCTCACCGACGAGGCGGGCGAGCCCTACGGCGTCTGCGCCATCTCGACCGACATCACGGAGCGCAAGCAGACCGAGCGCGCGCTGCGCGCGGCGCAGCAGCGCCTCGTCAGCGCGTTCGACCACGCTCCGACCGGCATGGCGATGGTCGGCACGGACGGCCACTTCCGCCAGGTCAACGCCGCGCTCTGCGAGCTGACGGGGCGCACCGAGGCGCAACTGCTCAAGATGACGCTCGCCGACACCATCCACCCGGAGGAGTGGGCGGCGCGCAAGCGGCTGTTCGAGCGCATGCTCACCGGCGAGATCCGCACGCACCAGACCCAGGGCCGCTTCGTCACCGGCGACGGTGAGCCGCGCTGGGTGCTGGTCAACGCCACCGCGCTCACCAACGACGAGAGCTGGCCGACCGAGTTCTTCGTCCAGGTCCAGGACATCACGGAGCAGACCCGCAGCCAGCAGCTGCTCGCCGCCCGCCACGACGTCACGCGCGTGCTCGCGCAGGCCGCGACCGTCGAGCAGGCGGCGGCGCTGCTGCTCGAGGCGCTCGGCGCGAACCTCGGCTGGCAGGTGGGCACGCTGTGGCTGACCGACCCCGTCAGCGGCGAGCTGCAGCCCACGGCGAGCTGGCGCCACCGCACCCTCGAAACCGAGCTGCCCGCCGACCCCGGCCCGCTCGAGCCCGACGACCTCCCGATGCGCGTGACGCGCTCCGGCGAGCCGGTCTGGACGGAGGCGCTGATGGCGGGCGCCGCCTCCTCGCGCGCGTCGGCGATCGCGGCGGCCGGGCTCTCCGGCGCCGTCTGCCTGCCGATCGTCACCGGCGAGGGCTGTCTCGGCGCGATGGAGTTCTACTGCCGCGAGCTGGCCGAGCCCGACGAGCAGCTGCGCGAGCTGCTGAGCACGATCGGCACCCCGATCGGCCTCTTCATCCAGCGCCGGCGCGCCGTGGTCGAGCTCGCCTCGGCCCGCGACGAGGCGCTCGAGGCGGCACGGCTGAAGTCGCAGTTCCTCGCCAACATGAGCCACGAGATCCGCACGCCGATGAACGGCGTGATCGGGATGGCCGAGCTGCTGCTCGACACCGAGCTCTCAGACGAGCAGCGCGGCTACGCCTCGATGGTTCGCAGCTCCGGCGACGCGCTCCTGCAGATCATCAACGACATCCTCGACCTGTCGAAGATCGAGGCCGGCAAGCTCGAGCTCGAGCACGCCGAGTTCCGCCTCTCCGAGGCGGTCGACGCGGCCGTGGACATGCTGGCCGAGAACGCGCGCGGCAAGGGCGTCGAGCTGCGCGCCTTCATCGAGCGCCGCACGCCGTCGCGGGTGGTCGGCGACCGCTTCCGCCTCCAGCAGATCCTCACCAACCTCGTCTCCAACGCGGTCAAGTTCACCGCCGAGGGCGAGATCACCGTGCGCGTGACGGAGGGCGAGCCGACCGCCACCGGCCAGCGCGTGCGCTTCGAGATCTCCGACACCGGCATCGGGATCGAGCCCGGCGCGGCCGAGCGGCTGTTCGAGCCCTTCAGCCAGGCCGACTCGTCCACCACCCGCACGTTCGGCGGCACCGGGCTGGGGCTGAGCATCTGCAAGGAGCTCGTCGAGCTGATGGGCGGGCAGATCGGCGCGTCCGGCACACTCGGCCGCGGCAGCACGTTCTGGTTCACCGCCGACCTCGGCCTCCCCACCGTGACCGAGTCACACGCGAGCACGGCGACGCCCGAGGGTCCGGAGCCCGCGCGCGAGGTGCTGGCGCTGCTCGTGGTCGACGACAACGCCGTCAATCGCACGGTCGCGGCCGAGATGCTGCGCAAGCGCGGCTACCGCGTCGAGGTCGCCCGCAACGGCGTCGAGGCGGTCGCCGCCACCGCGCGCGAGCGCTTCGCCGTCGTCCTCATGGACCTGCACATGCCGATCATGGACGGCTACGAGGCGACGAAGGCGATCCGCGCCGCCGAGGGCAACGGGCCGCGCACGGCGATCGTCGCCATGACCTCCGACACGCTCGACAGCGTGCGCGAGGCGTGCTTCGCGGCCGGTATGGACGACCACCTGGCCAAGCCCGTCGGCGGCGAGGCGCTGGCCGCGGCGATCGAGCGCTGGCGCGCGGGCTCCCGCCTCGCCCCGATCGTGGCGGCGGAGAACGCGGAGACGGATCTCGACCTCGGCGTCCTGCGCCAGATCACGGCCGAGACCGGCGGCGAGGAGAACTCCCAGCTGATCCGCGACCTTGCCGGCCTGTTCCGCGAGGACTCCCGCCGCGGCCTCAAGCAGGTCGCCGACGCGCTGCGCCAGAAGGACGCCCAGGGCGTCGCGCGCGCCGCGCACGCGTTGAAGGGCTCGAGCGGGCAGCTCGGCGCCGCCCGGACCGAGGCGATCTCCGCCGAGCTGCAGGCGGTGGCCGAGACCGGCGAGCTCGGGTCGGCCAAGGCGCTGCTGCGGCGCTTGGAGACCGCGGTCGACGCGGCCCAGTCCGCGCTCACGACGGCGCTGCCCGAGACCCCGACGAAGTAGCGTGCGGAGCCGTGTGGCTCCAGCGCGAGATCTCGCTGCGCCCGCCGGGGCGCGGCTTCCACCTCGTCACGCGCGAGGTGGTGAGCGAGCTGCCCGAGCTCGGTGAGCTGCGGGTCGGCCTGCTCCACCTCTTCATGCTGCACACGTCGGCGTCGCTCACGCTGAACGAGAACGCCTCGCCCGACGTGCGGCGCGACTTCGAGTCGTGGTTCGACGCCGCGGTCCCCGAGGACGCGCCCTACTGGACGCATACCGACGAGGGCCCCGACGACATGCCCGCCCACATCAAGGCCTCCGTCCTCGGCCCCTCGCTCTCGCTGCCGATCGCCGGCGGCCGCCTCGCGCTCGGTACCTGGCAGGGCATCTACCTCTGCGAGCACCGCGACCGGCCGTCGGGCCGCCGCCTGCTGGCGACGGTCTGGGGCGAGGCCTAGCGGCCCTTCCAGACCGGGTCGCGCTTCTCGGAGAAGGCGGTCGCGCCCTCGCGCGCGTCCTCCGAGCCGAAGACCGGCCCGGCGATCTCGCCCTGGCGCTGCCACAGCTCGTCCTCGCTCCAGCCCGGCGCCTCGACGAGGATGCGCTTGGAGGCCTCGAGCGCGAGCGGCCCGTTGGCGGCGATCGCGGCCGCCAGTTCACGGGCAGAGGCGACCGCCTCGCCCGGCTCGGCCAGGCGGTTGACGAGGCCGACCTCGAACCCGCGCTCGGCGCTGATCGGGTCGCCCGTCAGGGCCATCTCCATCGCCAGGTGGTAGGGCATCCGCCGCGGCAGCCGCAGCAGCGCGCCGCCGGCGGCGACCAGCGAGCGCTTGGCCTCGGGGATGC
>JAXDGC010000295.1:0-3003 GCA_034665245.1 Solirubrobacteraceae bacterium
ACGGCTCGGCATCGAGTACCCGGTCGTGATCGACGAGCGGCTCGAGCTGTGGGACTTCTACGGCAACGAGGGCTGGCCCGCGCGCTACCTCTGGGACCGCGACGGCGCGCTCTACTCGATGCACTACGGCGAGGGGGCCTACGACGAGACCGAGCGCGAGATCCAGGCGCTGCTCGGCGTCGAGCGCGAGCCGGTCGCGCCCGTGCGCCCCGAGGACGCGCCGGGCGTGCTGCTGCCCGCGCAGACGGCCGACCAGCCTGGCCCCTACTCGGGCCCGTATGAGGCGGGCGGCGCGTGGGCGGTGCTCGAGGGCCGCGGCGAGGTGCGGGCCAACGGCCGGGCGATCGCCGTCGAGGGCCCGGGCGCCTACCCGCTCGTGCAGCACGAGCGCCACACCCGCGGCGTGCTCGAGCTCGAGGTCGGCGACGGCGTGATCTGCCACGCCACCTGCTTCACGCCGGGGATGCCGTAGGCCGCAGCTCCGCGTGCCCGCGGTCGCCGAGCAGCCGGACCAGCTCGGGCGGGCCGTCGTCGGTGACCCGGATCGCACTGCCGGGCCAGTAGGGCGACTGGTTCGGCGCGCCGGTGAGGAAATGCGGCTGGTAGACCCAGCTGCCCGAGTTGAGCATCCGCGTCCCGGCGCCGGTGGTCCACTCGGAGCGGTCGTCGCGCGGCCACGGGCCGGCGCGGTGCGAGTGGCCCCACAGCACCCACGGCGCCGTGATGCCGAGCCGGCGCAGCACCTCGCGCATGCCCGAGAGCCCGCCCCGGCGCAGCGCCTGGCCGGAGAGGCTGCGGTCGATCGGCCCGACTCCCGCGGCGTTGAGCGCCGCGACGGCCGCCAGGTAGCCCGTGCCGAGCGCGGCCGCGCGGAACGGATGGGCGCGCCGCCCCTCCCCCGTCAGCGCCACCCAGGCGCGCGCGGAGGCGCTCGCGCCACCCGTCATCGGCCCGTTCTGCGAGCGCTGGACGAGCGTATGCATCCACGCGTAGATCGGTGCGAGCGCGGACTCGTAGGCGTCGGCGGTGGCGTCGTCCTCGGGCAGGTGCACGACCCAGCGCGCCATCGCGCCGGCGGCGAGCCGCTCGAAGGTCGGCACCGTCGTGTGGAGGTCGGAGTAGTGGCCGTGAATCGCGTAGACGTCGTCGCGCAGCCAGACGCCCGGGTACGCGAACTCGACGCGCGCGGGCGCGGCCTGCTCGGCGAGCCGCGCCGCCAGCGGCCCGGCGTCGGCCGGCGCGATCCGCTGCTCGAGTCCGAGGAAGCCGGGCGGCTCGGTCTGGAGGCGACCGTCGATCCAGCCCGCGACCAGCCCGTGGTCGTGGTTGCCGCCGACGATCAGCAGCTCGCCGTCGGGCCCGAGCGCGCGCCCGAGGTCGGCGAGCACCGGCGCGGCGATCTCGGCGGCGTCGCGGTGGGGCGCCTCGCGCAGCTCGAGCGCGTCGCCGAGGACCAGCAGGCGGTCATGGCGCGCGACCTCCTCGAGCAGCGGGGCGCGCAGCTCCGGGCGCCGCAGCAGGTCGGCGCCGCGGGTCGAGCCGAGGTGGAGGTCGGAGATGACGAGCGTCCGCATCCGGTCTCAGACTAGGCTGCGCGGCCGATGGCCGACTCCGCCGGACCGCTCGACGGGCTGCTCGTCGCCGACTTCTCGCGGGTGCTCGCGGGCCCGTTCGCGGCGATGACGCTCGGCGACCTCGGGGCCGACGTGGTCAAGGTCGAGCGCCCGGGCGCCGGCGACGACACGCGCGCGTGGGGCCCGCCGTGGCACGGCTCGGATGCCACCTACTACCTCGGCCTCAACCGCAACAAGCGGTCGGTCGCGCTCGACCTCTCCGACGAGGGCGACCGCGCGCTCGCGCGCACGCTCGGCGAGCGCGCCGACGTCCTGATCGAGTCGTTCCGGCCCGGCCTGATGGCCTCGTGGGGGCTGAGCGGCGACGCGCTGCGGGAGCGCAACCCGCGGCTCGTGTCGTGCTCGATCACCGCGTTCGGCTCCTCCGAGCGCGCCGCCGGGATGCCCGGCTACGACCTGCTGCTGCAGGCCATGGGCGGCCTCATGAGCGTGACCGGCGAGGCCGACGGCCGGCCGCTGAAGGTCGGCGCGGCGGTCGTGGACCTCGTCGCCGGGCTGCTCGCCGTGGCGGGGATCGAGGCGGCGCTGGTCGAGCGCGAGCGCAGCGGGAGCGGCCGCCACGTCGAGGTCTCGCTGCTCGACTCCGTGCTGACCTCGCTGCTCAACCAGGGCTCGGGCTGGGTGACGGCGGGCGCCGAGCCCGCGCGCCGCGGCAACCGCCACCCCAGCATCACGCCGTACGAGACCTACGAAGCCGCCGATCGCCCGATCGCGCTCGCGGTCGGCAACGACCGGTTGTTCGCGCGCCTGTGCGAGGCGATCGGGCGGCCGGAGCTGGCGGCGGACGAGCGCTTCGCCACCAACAGCGCGCGCGTCGCCAACCGCGACGCGCTCGAGGACGCTCTCGAGGCGGTCTTCGGCACGCAGCCGGCGGACCACTGGGTCGAGCGCCTGCGCGCGGCCAACGTCCCCGTCGGCCCGATCAACAGCGTCTCCGAGGCCTACGCGCTGGCCGAGTCGCTGGGGCTCGAGCCGATCCTCGAGGCCGACGGCGTCCCGCTCGCCCGCCCGCCGCTGGGCACGCTGCGCCGCCGCCCGCCGCGGCTCGACGAGCACGGCGACGAGATCCGGGCGTGGCTCCGGGAGTGAGCGCCGCGATCGGGGTGAACGTCAACTGCGGCTGGTGAGGGGGTGGGTCCGGGCCGCCGCGGCGTGGGTGTGCGGTGTTGAGTCGCATAGTCAGACCCAACTCCGCACCCCCTTCGGGCCCCCGCTTCGATGCCGGTGTCGACGTTCGCCGGAGCGCGCAGCCGCTTAGACGTCGCGCGCGGCGATCGCCTGGCGCACGGTCTTGGGCAGCATGAAGCGCACGTCCTCGCGCATGACCTCGAACTCCGAGACGTCCTCGGTGCCGCGGTCGCGGAAGAAC
>JAXDGC010000296.1:0-6198 GCA_034665245.1 Solirubrobacteraceae bacterium
CCAGGACGACGACTGGTGCGAGGAGGTCACGGCGGCGGGCCGGCGCGCGGGCGAGATCGTCTGGCGGCTGCCGCTGCACGCCGACTACGCCGAGCTGATCAAGGGCCGCTACGGCGACATCCTCAACGCCGTCGAGAATCGCCGCGCCGCCTCGGTCACCGCGGCGGAGTTCCTGCGGCGCTTCGTCGGCGACGTGCCGTGGGCGCACCTGGACATCGCCGGCACCGCCTGGGACACGGGCAAGGCCTACGCGGCCAAGGGCGGGACGGGCTACGGCGTGCGGCTGCTCGTCCAGCTGGCGCTCGCCTCGTCCTGAAGCTTCACCCCTCGTTGACATCGGACTCGGCCGCGGGGCATAGAACCCGCTCATGAATCCACGCAGACTTCCTACGGCGCTCGCCACGGTCGCCCTCGCGGCCGCCGGCGGCGCCACCGCCATCGCCGCTGCCCCGGGCACCAGCCAGGGCCCGAGCACGACCACGGACCCCTACGTCATCCCGGTCGCGGACGGCGTCACGACGACATCGATCTGGACCGTGGGAGACAAGCCCGCGGACAACGGCTACCGCATGGTCGGCATCCCCGACGGACTCGGAGCCCGCAAGACCTCGCGCGGCGACTTCGAGCTGGTCATGAACCACGAGCTGCGCAACACGCAGGGCATCCCGCGGCGCCACGGCAAGACGGGCGCCTTCGACTCGCTCGAGACGATCGATCGCGGATCGCTGCGCGTGAAGGCCGGCAGCGACCTGATCGACCCTGGCATCGCGTACTGGAACTATCCCGCGCAGACCTATCAGCCGACCGCCTCCCCCGGGGGCCCGAACCCGCGCCATCCCGGCGACGTGTTCGAGCCACAGGACGATCGCTTCGCGCGCTTCTGCTCCGGCACCCTGACCGCGCCGGGCCAGTTGCTCAACGAGCGCTCGGGCCGCGGCTACGGCGGCCAGCTCTACTTCGCCAATGAGGAGAACGGCGACACCGGCCGGAGCTTCGGGGCGACGCTCGACGGCCAGGCCCAGCAGCTGCCGCGCCTCGGGTCGCTCTCGTGGGAGAACACAAAGCCCGCCCACAACCGGACGGACCGCACCCTGTCGATCGGGCAGGAGGACGCGGCCACAGGTCAGAGCTGGGTGTACTCCGGCGCCAAGAGCCGCAAGGGGAACGCGTTCCAGCGCGCCGGCCTGACCAACGGCCATCTCTCGGTCACCGACCTGGTCGACGAGACCGTGTCCGACGACGCCCAGTTCCGCGCCAAGTACGGCAAGGGCAACCCCGCCGAGTTCGACCTCTCCGAAGTCGACTGGGACCAGTCCGGGGCGGCGCAGAACCGCGAGGCCGCAGCCGAGGGCATGAGCCTCAACCGGCCCGAGGACGGCGAGTGGGACCCGCGCCACCCGAACGACTACTACTTCGTCACCACGGAGGGCGGCAAGGGCGCCGACGTTCCCACCGGCACGACCGGCCGGGACGGCGGAGGCCTCTGGCGCATGCGCTGGGAGGACATCGAGCAGCCCGAGCTCGGCGGGACGCTGACGCTGCTGCTCGACGGCTCCGAGGCGCCGTTCCTGAACAAGCCCGACAACGTCACGATCGATCGCCACGGCCACCTCCTGATCCAGGAGGACCCGGGCGGCAACGACCACGTGGCGCGGATCCTGGCCTACCGGATCGCCGACGGCGCGCTCAAGACGCTGGCGACGTTCGACCCGGCGCTGTTCGCGCCCGGCAACCCGGGCACCATCACCAACGACGAGGAGTCGAGCGGCATCATCGACACCGCGGACATCCTCGGCGACGGCACGTTCGTGTTCGACGCGCAGGTCCACGTCCCCAGCGGCGACCCCGAGACGGTCGAGAAGGGACAGCTGCTCGCCATGCGGGTGCGCTCGTGGAAGGCGGTCTACGGAAGGGCTGGGTAAGAATGGCCGCATGGACTTCGACCTCTCGCCCGACCACGAGCTGATCCGCCGCACCGTCCGCGACTTCGCCGAGCGCGAGGTCGCGCCGGTGGCGGAGGCGCTCGACCACGAGAAGCGCTTCCCGTACGAGATCGTGGCCAAGCTCGGCGAGCTCGGGCTGATGGGCATCCCGTTCCCCGAGGAGTACGGCGGCGCGGGCGGAGACACCCTGGCCTACGCGATCGCGGTCGAGGAGCTCACGCGCGTGGACTCCTCGGTGGCGATCACGATGTGCGCCCACACCTCGCTCGGCACGCAGCCGATCTACCTGTTCGGCTCGGAGGAGCAGAAGCAGGAGTGGCTGCCGGAGCTGACCGCGGGGCGCAAGCTCGGCGCGTTCGGGCTGACCGAGCCCGAGGCCGGCTCGGACGCCGGCAACGTCCGCACCCGTGCGCGCGCCGACAACGGCGACTGGGTGATCGACGGCGCCAAGCAGTTCATCACCAACGCGGGCACCGACATCTCCGGCGTCGTCTGCATCACGGCGCGCACGGGCGACGACGAGATCTCGAACCTGATCGTCGCGAACGGGACGCCGGGCTACGAGCAGGGCGAGCCCTACCGCAAGATGGGCTGGAACGCGTCGGACACGCGGCCGCTGACCTTCACCGACTGCCGCGTGCCGGAGGAGAACCTGCTCGGACCGCGCGGCAACGGCTTCAAGCAGTTCCTGCACATCCTCGACATCGGGCGCATCGGCGTCGCGGCGATGGGCGTCGGGCTCGCGCAGGGCGCCCTGGACCAGGCGATCGCCTACGCCAAGGAGCGGCGCGCGTTCGGCAAGCCGATCTCGAAGTTCCAGGCGATCCAGGCCAAGCTCGCCGACATGGCGACGGAGATCGAGGCCGGGCGGCTGCTGACCTACAAGGCGGCGCTGCTCAAGGACGCGGGCAGGAACTTCACGCTGACCGCCGCCCAGGCCAAGCTCAAGACCGGGCGGCTCGCGGTGCGCTGTGCCGAGGAGGCGGTCCAGATCCACGGCGGCTACGGCTACATCGAGGAGTACCCCGTCTGCCGCATGTACCGCGACGCCAAGATCCTCACCATCGGCGAGGGCACCGACGAGGTCCAGCAGATGGTGATCGCCCGGGCGCTCGGCGCCTGAGCGCCCCGGATCAAGCGATGGCCGCGACGGCGCGGCGCTGCTTGGAGCGGTAGAGGTCCGCGTCGGCGCTGCGGTGGAGCTCTTCGGCGGTGTCGCCGTCGGCCGGCAGGGACGCCAGGCCGAGCGAGGCGGCGCTCACGAGTCCGAGGTTCAGGTGGAGCCGCTCGGCGGCGGCCCGCAGGTCGCCGGGGCCGGTCTCGGGCAGCAGCACCGCGAACTCGTCACCGCCGAGGCGGCCGAGGATGTCCGAGGGCCTGAGGTCGGCGGCGAGGGCGGCCGCGACGCGGCACAGCAGGTCGTCGCCCGCCGCATGGCCCTGACTGTCGTTGACAGCCTTGAAGTCGTCGAGGTCGATCACGATCAGGCCGAGTGGGCGCCCGTCGTAGCGCACGTGGTCCGACCGCTCCGCCTCGAAGCGCTCGGTGAAGCCGCGTCGGTTGAGGCAGCCCGTCAGCGGGTCCGAGCGCGAGAGCCGGGCGAGCTCGCGCCGCTGGCGCTCGCGGTTCGAGGCCTGGGACACCCCCATCACCGCAGCCGCGACGAGCAGGGCGGAGAACACCCCGACGGCGTCAGCCTGGACGCCGTGCGCGAGCAGCGCCGCCGTGGCGTAGGCGCACACCGACATCACGCCGGAGATCGCCACGGAGCGGGCCGGATAGGAGAGCGAGCCGAAGATCAGCGGCAGGAAGAAGATCGCGCCGAGCACGCTGCGCGAGCCGCCGTCCGCGCTGACCACGGCGGCGATGATCGCGAGGTCGGCGGCCGTCCAGGCGAGGAAGAAGTGCTCGCGCCAGCGTGAGCGCACGATCGCCGCGGCCGGCAGCTTGGACACGCCGTAGGTGCTCACCAGAGCGCCGGCGAGCAGGACGATGATCAGCAGGCGATGCGCGCTCTGCCAGGAGACGAGGACGTAGGCGAGCACGATCAGGACCGTGGCGAGGCTCAGCCACGCGCCGTCGCGGACCGAGCGCTCCCGGAACTGCAGGAACGAGTCGTCTGCCTCCGGGTTGCTCCACCACTCCGCCATGTCAGGGAGCATCGGCACCTCACGGCTGCGGTTGAGCGCCCGGGCGCCCGGCTACGGTGCTGGGGATGCGCGCGCTGGCCCTGTGGGCGGTCCTCTTCGCCGCCTACGCGGCCACGCTCGGGGTCAACGCCGCGGGGAGGAGCGACTACGGGGACGACGAGGCGCGCTACCTCCTCGTCGCCGAGTCGATCGCGAGCGATCGCGACATCGACCTCACGGACGAGTTCGCGACGCGCGCCTACGCGGACTTCCACCCCGGCCCGCTCCGCCCGCAGGGCCGGCTCGTCCTCGGCCGCGGCGTCGAGCCGCAGGGCATCGGCTTCCCACTGCTGATCGCGCCGGCCTACGCGCTCGGCGGGCCGAACGCGGTCGAGGCATTCCTCGCCGCGATCGCGGCGCTCGGCTTCGCGCTCGCCGCCGCGGTCGCGCGGCGGATGGTGCCGGAGCCGTGGGCGAGCGGCGCGGCGCTGCTCGTCGGCCTCTCGCCGCTCGCGCTGGCGCACGCGACCGCGGTCTACCCCGAGGCCGCGGCCGGGACCGCGCTCGCCGGCGCGGCGCTATGCGCGCTGCGGGTGCGCGAGCAGCCGGCGTTCGGCAGCGCGGTCGCCGGCGCGGCGCTGCTCGCCGCGCTGCCGTGGCTGGGGCCGAAGTACCTGCTCCCGGCGGCGCCGATCGCGATCGTGCTCGTGCGCTGGACGGCGCGCCGCGGACGGCGAACGGCGGCGCTCGCTGCGGCCGAGATCATGGTCGCCTCGATCGTCGTCTACGCGACGATCAACGACCGCCTGTTCGGCGGCGTGACCCCGTACGCCGCGTCGTCGTCCGGGCGCAGCCCGACCGGCGCGGATTCGCTCTGGGAGCACCTCGGGCGGCTGCCGCGGCTGGCCGCGCTGTGGATCGACCGTGACGTCGGGCTGCTGCGCTGGGCGCCTGTGCTGGCGCTGAGCCTGTTCGCGGCCTGGCTCCTGTGGCGCTCCCGGCGGGTGCACCTCGCGCGGCTGGTCGAGGCGCGCGCCGACGCCGAGGCCGCCGCCGGACTGGCGCTCGCGGTCTGGGCCGCGGTGCTGCTGGTCGCCGCCTTCGCCGCGCCGTCGATCGCCGGTGAGTGGTTCGCGGGACGCCAGCTCGTCGCCGGGCTCCCGCTCGCGGCGGCGCTGACCGCGTGGGGCCTGCGCCACGCCCCGCGCACCGGCGCCGTCCTCGGCGCCCTCACGCTCGCCGCCTCGCTCTGGCTCGTGCTCGCGTTCGCGTTCGGCGGCGCCGGCGGCTGGGCCGACCACGGCACGCAGGCCCCACTCGGCCCTGCCGTCGACGTGCTCCCGCGCTCGGGCGTCGGGTCGGTCTGGTTCGGGGTGCTGGCTTCGGTGCTCACCGCGGCGCTCGTGGCGCTGGTGGCGCGCGAGTGGTGGCGCGAGCGGAGCCTGGCGGCGGCCTGAAGCGAACGTCAACGGCGGCTGGGTGGGAGTCGGGAGCGAGCCGCCGCGTTGGCACGAGTGTCGTCTCTACCACCCATAGCGGGGTGGAGACGACACTCGTCGTCGCCGCGGGGCTTGAACCCACCCCTCACCAGCCGCCGTTGACGTTCGCGGGCGGCGCGGAACCGCTCTAGCCGCGCGCCGCCGCCTGCTGATCCGCGCGCGCGGCGTCGCCCGCCTCGACCGCCCCGCGCGCGAGGATCGCGCTGGCGGCGCTGGCCGGGTCGAGCCGGCGGGCGACGACCTCGTCGAGCAGCGCCTGCACCTCCGGGTCCTCGTGCAGCGACGCCTCGAGCGCGCGGCGCAGGCGCACGGTCGCGAGGCCGAGCACCTCGTTCATGAGGTTGCGGCGCCGGCGCTCGGCGAGCAGGCCGCCGGACTCGACGTGGGCGCGGTGCTCGGCGAGCTTCTCCGCCAGCGTCTCCACGCCCTCGCCGCGGTGGGCCTCCGTCTTGATGATCGGCACGGGCCAGTCCGGCTGCGGCGCGAGCGAGAGCACGCCCCGGATCTCGCGCACCATCGTGTCGGTCAGCGGGTGGTCGGCCTTGTTGACCACGATCACGTCCGGGATCTCCATCACGCCGGCCTTGAGCGCCTGGATCGAGTCGCCCGAGCCGGGGATCAGGACGA
>JAXDGC010000297.1:0-3641 GCA_034665245.1 Solirubrobacteraceae bacterium
ACGTCGGGCTCGACCTCGTCGATGATCTCGCGCAGGCGGCCGTCGACGTAGGCGGCGCCGTCGATCAGCGCCTGGAAGGTCGGCGCGATGAACTCGCCGAGCTGCTCGATCGTGGGCTTGCGGAACACCGGCGCGGTCTCGCGGATGAAGTCCTTCCAGAACTGGCCGGGCACCTCGGGCGTCGCGGGCGGCGGCGCGAGGCGCATCAGGCGCTCCTCGAAGCCCTGGGCCTCGAGCGCGCCGGCGAAGGACTCCTCGACGATGAAGACGACGCGGTGCCCGCGCCGGCGCAGGACGTCGCCGATCCCGACGCAGTTGTTGGTCGGCCCGTAGGCCCCCTCCGGGAAGAACGCGATCGTGCTCATGACGGGGCGGGCGCGTCCTCCTTCACCAGCTGCGGCGCGCCGCGCTCGGGGAAGGGGACCTCGATCGAATCGAAGTCGCGCGGGACGATCGTGTCCGGGAAGACGGCGCGCGCCTCGTCGCGGATGTCGCGCGGGAAGTAGCGCGTGGAGAGGTGGGTGAGCGCGAGCAGCCGCACCTCGGCCGCGCTGGCGATCTCGGCCGCCTGGCGCGCGGTCGAGTGGCCCGTCTCGCGGGCGCGGGCGAGCTCGTCGTCGAGGAAGGTCGCCTCGTGCACGAGCAGGTCGGCGCGGTGGGCGAAGACCTCGGTCGCCTGGCACGGCGCCGTGTCGCCGGAGATCACGATCCGCCGCCCGGGGCGGGGCTCCCCCACCACCTGCTCCGGGCGCACGCCGCCGACGGTCTCGCCGTGCTGGAGGCGGCCGAAGTCGGGCCCGGGCGCGACCCCGAGCCGCTCGGCCTCGTCGGCGTCGAAGCGGCCCGGGCGGTCGTGCTCGGCGAACGCGTAGCCGTAGGCGCGCACGCGGTGGTCGACGGGGAACGGGGAGATGACATACCCGTCGAAGGCGACCTCCTCGTGCGGGTCGAGCTCCTCGAGGCCGAGCGGGTAGGCGACCCGCCCCCACGCCGGGCGCATCGCGTCGAGCAGCGCCTTCAGGCCGGGCGGGCCGTAGATCGTCAGCGGCCGCTCGCGCCCGCGCAGGTCGAACGTCTTGAGCGTCCCGAGGATCCCGAGCCAGTGGTCGAGGTGGTAGTGGGTGATGAAGATCGCGTCGAGCTCGGGCAGGCCGACGGAGCGCAGCAGCTGTTGCTGGGTTCCCTCCCCGCAGTCGAACAGCAGCCGGTCGCCGCCCGCGCGCAGCAGCAGCGCGGGCAGGCCGCGCCGCGCGGTCGGCACGGAGCCCGCGGTGCCGGCGAAGAAGAGCGAGAGGTCCATGGCCTCGCCGAGCCTAGAAGGAGATCAACTCGAAGCGCGGGCGGCCGTCCTCGATCGTCGCGATCCCCATCGTGTGCGCGGGTGCCTGCCGGCGCTCGGTCGGCGAGCCGGGGTTGAAGATCTGGAAGCCGTCGGCGGCCTGCTCGTGCAGTGGCAGGTGCGAGTGGCCGAAGACGACCGCGTCGGCGTCCTTGAAGCGCGCGCGCATCCGCACGAGCCGTCCCGTCCGCTGACCCGCGTCGTGGATCATCGCGATCCGCGCGCCCGCCGCGAGCACCACCCGGGCCGCGGGGAGCATGCGGCGCAGCGCGTCGTCGTCGACGTTGCCGTGGATCCCGTGCACCGGCGGCCCGAGCGCCTCGAGCATCCGCAGCACCTCGAGTCGCATGAAGTCGCCGGCGTGCAGGATCGCGTCGGCGCCCCGCAGCTCGCCCATGCAGGCCGCCGGCAGGGCGCGGTTGCCGCGGGGCATGTGGGTGTCGGAGATGATCGCGAGGCGCATACCCCAACGCTAAGCTCCCGGCAGCCCCAGCGCCCGTAGCTCAGTGGATAGAGCGCTGCCCTCCGGAGGCAGAAGTCGCAGGTTCGAATCCTGCCGGGCGCGTGCCCTTCCGTCCGGCTACCGCCGTAGCGTCGCGCAGCGTGGCCGTCCTCAGCATGTGCCCCAGCTGTGGATCGCATCTCCTCCAGCCGCTCCGGTGGGAGCCGCACGGCGAGGACGAGGTGTTGGTCGACCTTCGGTGCCCCGAGTGCCTCGCCTGGATGCAGGCGAGCTTCACCAAGGCCGACATGAAGGAGCTCGATCGCCTGCAGACGGCCGGCCGCGAGGAGATCCAGTGCGCCTACGAGGATCAGGTCGCCGAGGCGATGGAGGCGCTCATCGCCTGCCTCCAGGCCGCGCTCGCGCTCGACCTCGTGGGTCCGGACGACTTCGCGCCGCGCCCGCTGCGGCGGCTGCCGCGCGCCGCCTAGCTCAGCGCGATCTCCCCGATCGCCAGCCCGGCGGGCTCCGGCTCCCCGCGCGTGTGCGCGACCTCGAGCTCGATGGTCAGCGGCGAGCGCGGGTCGAGCTCGACCTCGGCGACGGCGGCGACGCCCGGCCGGCGTGGCTCGAGCACATGCGCGAGGTGCCGCCCCTGCACCGCCAGGCGGAGCGAGCGGACCGCGTCGTCGTCGCAGGCCGAGACGATCGCCAGCGCGAGCCGAGCGGGACCGGCCGGCCGCACCGGCAAGCGCACCCACGAGCGCAGGCCGGGGCCGGTCCAGCGGTGCCAGCCGGCGTCGGGGGTATGGACCCGGCCGTACCAGCCCGTCCCGCACAGCGGCTCCGCCATCGTCTGGCGGTAGGGCAGCGCGACCAGCCGGTCGGCCGGCAGCGCCGGGAGGGTCGACAGCGCGCGGTCGAGCCCGTGACCGGCCCGCTCGTGGAGCGCGACGTCGAGCGGGCTGCGGCGGCGCGCGGCCGCCAGCTCGCGCTCCGGCGCCGACGCGCCGGGGGCCGGCTTCCACCGCGCCTCGCCCGGCGCGGGCGGGACGCCGAGCCAGCACGCCTGGTAGTCCCGCGCGGCCCAGCCGTAGACCGGATGGTCGAGGAAGTCGGCGAACGCGAGCGGCTCCGCCGCCCACGGCACCGCCCAGTAGTGCGACCACGCGCGCGCCGCGGGCTCGCGGAGGATCGTCACGACCTGCGGGAGCTCGCCCGGCGCGCCCAGGGGAAGGATCCCGTGGTGCCCCGCGATCACCTCGTAGCGCGACAGCGCCTCCGGCGCGTACTCCTCGAGGTGGCGCTGCGGCCCCACCGCCCCGGCCGGGCAGGCGTCCTCGAGCAGCCGGATCAGCGAGGACCCCGCGGTCTTCGGGATATGGAGGAAGTAGAGCCCGGGGCTCAGCCGCTCAGCCGCCCGCGACCGCAGGCAGGATCGTCACCTCGTCGGACTCGCCGACCTCGGTGTCGAGCCCGTCGAGGAAGCGGATGTCCTCGCCACGCAGGTAGACGTTGACGAAGCGCCGCAGCCCGCCGTCGGAGTCCGAGATCCGCTCGCGCAGCTCGCCGTGCTCCGCATAGAGCGCCTCGAGCACCTCGCCGACGGTGCCGCCCGGCGCCTGCGCCTCGGCGGCGCCGCCGGCGGCGTCGCGTAGCTGGGTCGGGAGCTTGACCGTCGCCATCAGCCGACCGCCTGCGTCGCGAACTTCGCGTCGAACGCGTCGACGCGGGGCTCGATCTCGGCGACCTCGAACGTGCCGCGCACGGCGTCGATCGTCTTCAGGCCGTCGCCCGTGATGCAGAGCACGACGCGCTCGGACGGGTCGATGTCCCCGCGTGCGGCCAGCTTCGCGAGCG
>JAXDGC010000298.1:0-3640 GCA_034665245.1 Solirubrobacteraceae bacterium
CGCCCCCTCCGTTCTCGTTCACCGGAGCCGCCGAAGCATTGAGCGATGATCCGGCGGTGCCGCACCTCAGCCTCGTGACAGTCGTCGTCGCCGACTACGACGAAGCACTCGCGTTCTACGTCGGCAAGCTCGGCTTCGAGCTCCTCGAGGACACCCACCTCGGCGACGCGAAGCGCTGGGTCGTCGTCCGCCCACCAGGCGCGAGTGAGACCAGCCTTCTTCTCGCTCGGGCCACGAACGACGCGCAGCGTGCCGCGATCGGCGCGCAGGCAGGTGGGCGGGTCGCGTTCTTCCTCGAGACCGAGGACTTCGCGACGGATCACGCTCGCATGCTCGCCGCCGGCGTCCGGTTCGTCGAGGAGCCGCGCAGTGAGCCCTATGGCACGGTCGCGGTCTTCGAGGACCTGTACGGCAACCGCTGGGATCTGCTGGAGCGGTGACGCCTCGCGCCGGGGCAGACGCCCCGGCGCGAAACGGGCTACTCCTCGGCCTGCTCTCCCGGCTCGTCGGCCAGGATCTGGTAGAGGCCTCGGCGCGTCTGCGCGAGCAGCTCCTTGGCTCGCTCGACCTGCTTGGTGTCGCCCGCGGCGGCCACCTGGAAGGTGGCGGCTCCGATCTGGGCGACGAGGCTGCGGAGCTCGAGGCGTTCCTCGCCTACGCCCGCGGCCGGCTTGGCCCAGGGCTCGCCGAGCTCCTCGCGGTTCTCCTCGACGTAGGACTTGCCGGCGTCGGTGAGCGTGAACGGCGTGCGGCCGTCGCCCGCTTCGGGGCGGACGAGGCCTTCGTCCTCCAGCTGCTGCAGCGTCGGGTAGACGGAGCCCGGGCTCGGGCGCCAGGCGCCGTTGCTGCGACGCTCGATCTCCTCGATGAGGCTGTAGCCGGTGTGCGACTGCTCGTCGAGCAGGACCAGCATCGCGGCGCGGACGTCGCCGCGGCGCATGCGCTGCCTGCGCCCGCCGCCGCCGCCCCAGCCGCGCGGGCCGCCCCCGCCGCGCGGGGGTCCCCAGCCGTGGTCGGGACCGTGGTGGTGGCCGCTCATCGCGGCTCGCCACCGGTGCTTGTGGTGGCCGCTCGGGCCACTCTCGGTGTCATGCCTATGCATGGGTTACTCCTGTTTTTGATTATCACGATACGTCAACGATATATCGTTCGCCAGGAGATGTCAAGCGTCCACCCGCGGGCCCAGAGGCACGCGGGGAGGCGGCACCGCCCTTCACCCCGAGGCCGGCGGCTCCTTCTCGGGCACGCCGGGCAGCGGCGCGTCGTCCTCGTCGAGCTCCGCGGGCGGCCCGAGTGGCTGGTCGGGCACCTCCGGGGTCGAGTCCTCCGCGGGCGGAGGATCGTCGGGGACGTCAGGGTCCTCCGGGGCGATGTCCGGCGTCTCGGTCATGCGCGCGCTCCTACCCGCAGCTCTGCCGGCGCACCCCACGCGTGCAGCACCTCCGGCACCTCGATCGAGCCGTCCGAGCGCTGGCCGTTCTCGAGGATCGCGATCAGGTGGCGCCACGTCACCGCGGTGCCGTTCAGGGTCGCCACGAATCGCGGCCCGCCCGACCCCGGTCGGTATCGCACATCCAGTCGTCGCGCCTGGAAGTCGGTCGTGTTCGAGGTCGAGGTGACCTCGCGGTAGCGGCCCTGGCTCGGGAGCCACGCCTCGCAGTCGTACTTCTTCACGGCGGAGGCGCCGAGGTCGTCGACGGCGATGTTGACCACGCGATAGGGGATCCCGAGCGCCTGCAACAGCTCCTCCTCGATCGCCAGCAGCCGCTCGTGCTCCTCGACCGCGGTCTCCGGCTCGACGAACGAGAACATCTCGACCTTGTTGAACTGGTGCACGCGGAAGATCCCGCGCGTGTCGCGCCCGGCCGCCCCCGCCTCGCGCCGGAAGCACGGCGAGATGCCGGCGTAGCGGATCGGCAGCCGCCCGCCGTCGAGGATCTCGCCCGCGTGCAGCGACGCCAGCGGCACCTCGCTCGTCCCCACCAGGTACAGCGGGTCGTCGGCGAGCCGGTAGATCTGCTGCTCGGTGTCGGGCAGGAAGCCCGACCCGTACAGCGCCTCCTCGCGCACGAGCACGGGTGGGATGACCGGCTCGAAGCCGTGGCCACCGATCACGTCGAGGCCCCAGCGCGTCAGCGCGAGCTCGAGCAGCACGAGGTCGCCCTTCAGGTAGGCGAAGCGTGAGCCGCTCACCCGGGCGGCCGCCTCCATGTCGATCAGCCCGTCAGCGAGGTCGAGGTGGTCACGCGCCCCCTCGGGCACGACCGGCTCCCCCACCTCGCGCAGGGTCTCGTCCGTGTCGGCCGCCGTCGGATCGGGCGGGTTCGGCAGGGAGCCGACGGCCGCGTCGAGCGCCGCCTCGACCGCGGCGAGCTCCTCCGTCAGGGATTTGACCCGGCGCGCGACCTCCTGCATCTCGGCGATCGCGCCGGCGGCGTCATCGCCCGCCTGCTTGGCGCGCGCGATCCCCTGCGAGGCCTCGTTCTGGCGCGCGCGCAGCCCCTCGACCTCGGGCAGCAGCTCGCGCCGGCGCTCGTCGAGCGCCAAGGCCTCGGCGAGCCGTGCGTCCGAGCCGTCGCCGCGGCGCGCGAGCGCCCCCCGCACCGCGTCGGGGTCCCGCCTGATCGCCTTCAGGTCGAGCATGGCGCCGCCTCAGGGAGCGGGCGGCGACTTCGCCTGCTTCCCGGAGTTCTTCTCGATGAAGCGGGCGACCGCCTCGGCGTCCTTGCCGACCACGATGTCCTGCGGCATCGGGCCGGAGGAGAAGCCGCCGTTGCGGATCGCGTAGAGGATCTGCTCGTACTGCTCCTTGCGCTGATCGAAGTTCGGACCGTCTTTGTACTCGCGCTTGTTGGGGTTCTCGGCGGAGCCCTGCGTGCCGGCGGCGTTGAGCGAATGGCAGCCGCCGCAGCGGTCGTGGAAGATCTCCGCGCCCTTGTACTCCGGGTTGCTGGAGGCGAGCTGGATCTCTTCGGAGCCGCAGGCGACCGCGGCCGCGGCCACGACCGGCAGGGCGAGAAGCAGCAGGGGGCGGCGCATGAGGCGGCAGAGCATACGGAACAATCGCTGCCTTCCATGACGCGCCGCCCCCTCCTCCTGCTCCTGCTCGCCCTCCCCGCCGCGGCCCTCCCCGCCTGCGGCGGCGGCGAGCCGGAGGCGCGCGTGCGCGACGGCCGCGTCGCCGTCGCGATCGAGGACTTCCGCTACCGCCCGCAGGTGATCCGGGCCTCCCCGGGCACAATCCGCTTCGACGTCGTCAACCATGGGCGGCTCGCCCACACGTTCCGGCTCGAGCGCGGGAACGTGGTCGCGAAGGTCTCGAGCCTCCTGCCCGGGGACCGGGCCACCAAGGTCGCGCGCGTGCGCAAGGGCGACTACCGGTTCTTCTGCGCGCTCTCCAACCACGAGGAGCTGGGGATGTACGGCACGCTGGTCGTGAGATGAAGACCGTCGAGCCGGACCGGTTCCGCACCGTCATGGGGCACTTCGCCACCGGCGTCGCGGTCGTGACCGTCGACGCGCCCGGCGGCCCGCAGGGGATGACGGCCAACGCGGTCGCGTCCCTGTCGCTCGACCCGGTGCTGGTGCTCGTCTGCTTCGACAACGGCGCGCGCACGCTCCCGGAGGTCCGGCGCAGCGG
>JAXDGC010000299.1:0-3948 GCA_034665245.1 Solirubrobacteraceae bacterium
CTCGGCGTACTTCTCGTTGACCACGTTGCGCTTGACCTTCAGCGTCGGGGTCAGCTCGCCGGTCTCCTGGGAGAGGTCGTGGTCGAGGATCACGAACTTCTTGACCTGCTCGACCTGCGCGTACTTCTTGTTCGCCTCGTCGAGGATCCCCTGGATCAGCTCGTGGACCTTGGGGTCGTTCGCGAGCGCGGCCGGGTCGTCGGACAGGTCGTGCTCGTTCGCGAACTGCACGATCTCCTCGGGGTCGAGGGTGATCAGCGCGACCGGGTAGGGGCGCCGGTCGCCGTACATGACCGCCTGGGAGATCCAGCGCGACTGCTTGAGGTCGTTCTCGATGTTGGCCGGCGTGAGGTTCTTGCCGCCCGCGGTGATGATGATGTCCTTCTTGCGGCCGGTGATGAAGAGGAAGCCGTCCTCGTCGAGCGAGCCGAGGTCGCCGGTGTGCAGCCAGCCGTCGACGATCGTGCCGAAGCTGGCGTCGTCGTTCTTGTAATAGCCGCCGAAGATGTTCGGGCCCTTGATCAGGACCTCGCCGTCGTCGGCGATGCGGATCTCGCAGCCCGGCAGCGCGTAGCCGACGGAGCCCAGCCGGTGGCGCTCGACGGTCTGCGTGGTCGCCACCGTGGCGGTCTCGGTCATCCCGTAGCCCTCCAGCACCGGCACGCCGCAGGCGTAGAAGAACTCGAGGATCTCCTTCGCGATCGGCGCCGCGCCCGTGTTGGCCTGCTTGAGCCTGCCGCCGAAGGCGCCGCGGACGTTCTTGAACAGCGCCTCGTCGGCCTTGTCGTAGTGGGCCTGGAGCTCGGCGGGGACCTCCTGGCCGGCCGCCTGCAGCGCGCGCACCTTCAGGCCGACGCCGACCGCGCCCTTGATCTGCTCCGGGTCGCCGTTGGAGGTGACGAGCGTGTAGATCTTCTCGAAGATCCTCGGCACCGACGGCAGGTAGTCGGGGTGGACCTCCATCAGCTCGGGCACGATCTGCTTCGGGTCGCCGCCGAAGTAGGCGATCGAGCCGCCGAGGTCGATCGCGAGCAGCTGGATCAGCAGCGCGTAGGCGTGCGCGAGCGGGAGGAAGAGGTAGACGACGTCGCCCGAGTCGAGCACCCCCTGCTCCTCGCACATGTTGACCACCTGGCGGTAGTTCCGGTGCGAGAGCACGCAGCCCTTCGGCGGCCCGGTGGTGCCCGAGGTGTAGATGATCGTGTAGGTGTCGTCGGGGGAGACGGCCTCGCGGCGGGCGCTCAGCTCCGCCTCGTCGCGGCCGCGGCCGCGCTCGCGCAGGTCGTCGAGGGAGATCGCATCCCCCACGTCACCATTCGGATCGATGACCACGATGTGGCGCAGCGCGGGGAGGTTCTCGCGCACCTCGACGATCTTGGCCACCTGCGTGGCGTCCTCGCAGATGACGGCGACCGACTCGGAGTTGCCCGCGACCCACTCGCACTCGCCCGGCGAGTTGGTCGGGTAGACCGGCACGACGACCGCGCCCGCGCTCGAGATCGCGAAGTCCGCCGCGGTCCACTCGGCGCGGGTCTGGCACAGCAGCGAGACGCGCTCGCCGGGCTCGATGCCGAGGTCGATGAGGCCGCGCGCGATCTCCGACACGGCACGGCCCAGGTCCTCGAAGGAGACGCTGTGCCACTCGCCGTCACGCTTGAACCGCTGGGCCTCGCTCGCGCCATGGCGCTCGGCGGCGAGCGCCATGAGGTCGGCGATGGTCTTCGATCCAGTCGATGCCGCCGCAGGGGCGACCGTGCCGGCTTCCATCGTTTCGTGCTCCTCCTCGTCGAACCTGAGGAGGGCGATACTACTTACAGATCGTCAGGCGGTGGCGACGCGTGCGGCCGACGAATGCGAGCTCACGGACTGCTCGCTCAGGTTCATCAGGAACAGCGTCTTGTCAATCCGTCCCTGGAAGATCGGAACTCCCATCTCCATGCACTTCTCAATCACCTCGCGGCGCTCCAGGCCTGCTTCGCGGGCCAGCTCCGTGGGCGTGAGGTGGATTGCCATCTCTGCTGTCCTCCTAGTGAGGTTTGCGCTCTGACCTGCAAGGTACCGGGTGCTTCCGACGGTCTCAACGGAGATCCCTCAATGCGAGCTAAACATTCGGCTACCCCGATCCCTGGTCGGGGAGGTTTCGAATGGCGCGACTGCGGCGATCCTGTCAATTGAACGTTGATGTTCTAATGGCTACGTTGGCGGACGTGGCCATCAAACAAATCGTCTTGCACGGAGGACGGAACAGTGGGTAGGGGAGCGACGGTCCTGGATCCGCCGGTTGCTGCGGTCCTCGACGCACCTGAGGGCGGCACCGACCACGAGCTCGTGGCGGCGGTGCGGCGGGGCGACGACCGCGCGTTCGAGCAGCTCTACAGCCGCTATCAGCGCCGGATCTCCGCCTACGTCTACGGCATGGTCAAGGACTACGGCCGCGCCGAGGACATCACGCAGGACGTCTTCATCTCCGCGCTGCGCCGGATGCGCGAGACCGAGCGGCCGATCACCTTCAAGCCGTGGATCTACGAGATCGCCAAGAACGCCTGCATCGACCAGTTCCGGCGCTCGCGCCGCGCCGAGGAGGTCTCCTTCGACGCCGGCGAGGGCCTCGGGAGCGCCGACCAGGGGCGCCTCGTCGCCGCGGAGCCCACGCCCGACGCCGCGGTCGACGCCAAGCAGCAGCTCGACCACCTCTGCGGCGCCTTCGGCGGCCTCTCGGATTCGCATCACGAGATCCTCGTGCTGCGCGAGTTCGAGGGCCTCTCCTACCGCGAGATCGGCGACCGCATGGGCCTCAGCCGCCCCGGCGTCGAGAGCACGCTCTTCCGCGCCCGCAAGCGCCTGACCGAGGAGTACGACGAGCTCGTCTCGGGCCAGCGCTGCGTGCGCATCCAGTCGATCATCGCCTCCGCCGAGAGCGTCGCGCCCGGCGCGCGCGACACGCGCCGCCTCGCGCGCCACCTCTCGCATTGCCAGCCGTGCCGTAGGCAGGCCGTCGCGTCGGGGCTCGACGTCGCCGCGCTGGCCCACAAGCCGGTCCGCAAGCGCATCGCCGAGCGCGCTGCCGCGTTCCTGCCGCTCCCGGGCTTCCTGCGCTCGCGCATCTGGCCCGGTGGCGAGCAGCTGGTCCCCGTCTCCGAGCCGGTGGCCACCGCCTGGTCGAAGGCAGTCGTCGCGGCCGCGACGCTGCTCGTCGCGGGCGTCGGCGCGGGCGTCGCGCCCCACCCCGGCGGGGTCTCGCACCTGCCCGGCACGGCCAAGCCCGCCGCGGTCGTCAAGCGCTCCTCGGCCACCCCGAGCGCGGCCCGCGCGCACCGGCCCCTGGGGGCGGCGACGCAGCCGGCCCGTGCCCGCACGACCAGGAGCCGCGCCGGCACCCGCCATCGCGCGACACTCGGCACGCCCGCGAAGGGCTCACAGCCGCGTGGCGCCGGCGCGCCGAGCTCGAGTGGCGGCGGCGGCTCCCACCCGAGCGCCCCGACCGTCCCGGCCGCGTTCAAGCCGGGCGCGTCGGCGCCGAAGCCGTCGCACGGCGTCTCGGCGCCCGGCGGCGGTCCAGCCGACGCCCCGAGCCTGCCCCAGATCTCCCTGCCGCAGGTCGCCGCGCCCGTGTCGGCCGACCAGGTCGCCGAGACCGTGGGCCAGACCGGCCAGGCGGTCACGGACACGGTCGACGGGATCACCGACACGGTCCACGACGTGACCGGCAGCCTGCCGAAGCTCGGCGGCTGAACCGCGCCGCGCGCCCGGCGAGCGAGCCACTAGCCTCTCGCCCGTGCCGGAGCCAGGATCGGAATCGTTCGTCGAGTCGCTGATGGACACGAACCTCTACTCGATCGGGGCGTACTTCCACGACCGCCATCCCGACCTCGTGGAGTCGGTCGTCGACGAGGCCGAGGCGATCGAGCGTGACGGGCTCGAGGCCTACGCCCGCGCAGGCGACCTCGC
>JAXDGC010000300.1:0-2649 GCA_034665245.1 Solirubrobacteraceae bacterium
ACCCGCTCGTCCTCGCTCTCGCCGATGCCGACGAGGATGCCGCTCGTGAACGGGATCTTCAGCTCGCCCGCCGTGCGGATGCACTCGAGCCGCCGCTCGGGGTGCTTGGTCGGCGAGCCCTGGTGGGCGACGAGGTCGGGGTTGACCGACTCGAGCATGAGCCCCTGCGAGGCGGTGACCTCGCGCAGCCGGGAGAGCTCCTCGCGGCTGAGCACGCCGAGGTTCGTGTGCGGCAGCAGCCCGCGCTCGAGCGCGCGCTCGCACACCCAGACGACGTAGGCCGTGAAGTCGGCGTGCCCGAGCCCGGCGAGCTTCGCCGCGACTCCGGGGTGGTGGTCGGGCGCCTCGCCGGTGAGCACGAGCAGCTCCTTGACGTTGCGCTTGACGGCGCCGTCGAGGATCCGCTCGACCTCCGCCGGCTCGTGCAGGTGCGGCCGGTGGGTCGCGAAGGCGCAGTACTTGCAGTAGCACCGGCAGGTCCGGGACAGCGACAGCGTCAGGTTTCGCGAGAAGGTGACCCGGCGGCGCACCCGCCCCATCGTACGCTCCGGTGGGTGCGGACCCGGCTCCCCCTGCTCCTTCTCCTAGTCGCGCTCGCGGGCTGTGGCGGCACGGCGGGCGTGGACCGCCCGAACGAGACCGCGACGCTGCTGCTCGACTTCACGCCCAATGCGGTGCACGCGGGCATCTATGTCGCCACCGCGCGCGGCTTCGACACGGCCGAGGGCGTCCAGCTCCACATCCGCAAGCCGAGCGCCTCGACCGACGCGCTGAAGCTGCTGGAGGGCGGCCGCGCGGACATGGCGATCCTCGACATCCACGACCTCGGCCTCGCGCGCGAGAAGGGCCGCGACCTCGTCGGCGTGATGGCGCTGGTCCAGCGCCCGCTCGCGGCCGTTCTCGCCCAGCCCGCCATCCGCTCCCCGAAGGACCTCGAGGGCAAGCGCGCCGGCGTCACCGGCCTGCCCTCGGACTCGGCCGTGCTGCGCTCGATCGTCGCGGGCGCGGGCGGCGACGCGAACCGCGTGCGCGAGACGACGATCGGCTTCGAGGCGGTCAAGGCGCTACTCGCCGGGCGGGTCGCGGCGGCGACCGCGTTCTGGAACGTCGAGGGCGTCGCCCTGCGGGAGAAGCGCCCGGGGATCCGCGAGTTCCGCGTCGACGACTACGGCGCGCCGGCCTATCCCGAGCTCGTCCTGACCGTGACGCGGCCAGAGCTCGAGGACCACCCCGCGCTGGTCCGCGCCACGATCCGCGCGCTGCAGCGCGGCTACACGGACACCCAGAGCGACCCGGAGAGCGCAGTCTCGGCGATGCTCGAGCGCGAGCCGGGCCTCGAGCGGGCGCAGCTCGCCGCACAGCTCGACGCCGTCGCCCCCGCCTTCACGGCCGGGGCCGCGGAGTTCGGCGAGCTGCGCCCGGCCGCGTTGCGTCAGTGGGCCGCGTGGGACGTCCGCTTCGGGATCCTGAAGACGCCGATCGACGTCACGCGCGCCTTCGACACGACGCTCGTCAATCGCCCGCCGGCTCCCTGACCGACGCTCGATCGGGCCGGTCGTCGGCGTGGCGGCCCGAGAGCTCGTGGATGTACTGGGCGATCAGCCCGGCGGTGCGCCGCCGATCGCGGAGTGGGCTGGGGTCGAAGAGCTGTGGGTTGATGCGGACGTCTTCCATCATGGATCCTTCGGCTTGTTGTACGACGTTCATCGAACTCTATCGAACTACGACGTTCGTCGTACTACGACACGCCGCTTAGCATCGGCCGATGGAAACGCAGGACGGCTGGGCCGCCCTCCGGCGCGCCGACTGGCTCGCGGCACGCGACAGCTTCGCCGCGCGGCTCGACGAGCAGCCCGAGGACGCCGAGGCGCTCGACGGGCTCGGCCGCGCGCTGTGGTGGCTCGGCGATCCGCGCGAGGGCGTGGAGCGGCGGCGCGAGGCCTACGCGCTCTACCGTCGCCAGGGCGACACGCGCGCGGCCGCGAACCTGGCGACCTACCTGGCCGGGGAGCACCGGATCGCCGGCGAGCCGGCCGCGGCGAGCGGGTGGCTCGCCCGCGCGCAGCGCCTGCTCGAGGCCGAGGAGCCTTGCGCCGAGCGGGGCTGGCTGGAGATCGAGCTCGCCAAGCGCGCCGCCGGCACGCCCGCCGAGCACGAGCGCCACGCCGTTGCGGCGGCGGAGCTGGCGCGGGAGCTCGGCGATGCGGACCTCGAGGCTGCCGCGCTCGCCCAGCGCGGGCTCGCACTCGTCGACGGCGGCGACGTCGAGGCCGGGATGGCGCTGCTCGACGAGGCGATGGCGGCAGCCACCGGCGAGGCGTCGGACCCTCTGGCGATCGGCGACACGTGCTGCACCACGCTCGTCGCCTGCGACCGCCTCGCCGACTTCGAGCGCGCCGCGGAGTGGTGCCGCACGGTCGTCGGCTTCACCGGCCGCCGCGGCTACACGCCCCTGCACTCGTGGTGTCGCACCGTCTATGCGGGCGTGCTGACCGCGATGGGCGACTGGCCGCGAGCCGAGCAGGAGCTCGTGCTGGCGCTCGACGGCTACGGCGAGGGTCGCGCCGACGGCCGCGCCTTCACGCTCGGCCGCCTCGCCGAGCTCCGCCACCGACAGGGGCGCCTCGGCGAGGCCGAGACGCTGCTCGC
>JAXDGC010000301.1:0-3212 GCA_034665245.1 Solirubrobacteraceae bacterium
TGCACCCGCGTCGCGTTCGTCTCCGACGCCTCCGACCTCGCGCTGCGCAAGACCCGCAACCTGTCGTGGCGCACGGCGGTGACGCGCGTCAATGCTCCCGGCCGGCGCCAGGTCTACATCCGCTCGCTCGGCGGCACGACCAGCCTCGATCGCGCCCTCAGGGGTCTGACCTTCCTCGCCTCGGCCAGCGACCGCGGCGTCCCGGGCGACGGCGACAGCCACTCGGTCGCCTTCAGCACGAACTCGCGCGCGATCGTCTGGGCGTCCGACGCCCGCAATCTCTCGTCGAGCGACGGCAACGGCGTCTCCGACGTCTATCAACGCGTCATGACCCGCCGCTACGGGCCGAAGCGCAACCACCACCGCGCCCAGCAGCTGGCGATGGACACGAGCCTCGTCTCCGTGGCGTCCGACGGCAACGCCGGCGCCGGCCCGTCGGACTCGCCGGCGGTCAACGTCGACGGCAGCAGGATCGCGTTCGCCACGACCGCCGACGACCTCGTGGGTCGTGCGGCGGGCGGCGTCTCGCAGGTCGTCAGCGCGGAGCTGCGCGGGAGCGGGGCGCCGCGCCTGCGGCTCGCCTCGCGGACCGCCGGCGGGGCGCCCGGGAACGGGCCGAGCGGCGCGCCGAGCCTGACCGCCGGCGGCACCTGGGTCGCGTTCGACTCCGCGGCGACGGACGTCGGCGTCACGACGTCGCGCGGGCCCGACACCAACGGTGTCCGCGACGCGATGATCTCGACCGAGCCTTCCGGCGACCGCTGGCTGCTCGGCGAGGGCGCGGCGGAGGCCACCACGAACCCGATGACGAGCCCGCATGGCAACTACATCGTGTTCGAGCGCGGCGGCCACGCGCAGCTGCTCTACGCCGGCGCGAAGTAAAGAACTCACCGCCACACCGCAAGGATCGCCGCCGGCCCGCGTTGCAGCGGGTATGAGACTCCTTCGCAGACTTCCCCTCGCGCTCGCCGCGGCCTGCGCCGCGCTCGCGCTCTCCGCCGCGCCGTCGATGGCGATCGTCGGCGGCACCGGCGCCGCCGCGGGCGAGTATCCGTCCGTCGCCGAGATCACCTTCGGCCAGAGCTTCCTCTGCACCGGCACGCTGATCGCGCCGAACTTCGTCCTGACCGCGGGCCACTGCGGCTCCATGACGGGCGCCGCCGTCGCCTCGCCGGCCTCCTGGCCCGCGCCGCTGATCGACGTGCGCATCGGCTCCAACAAGCCCGGCCAGGGCGAGAAGGTCCCGGTCTCGCAGGCGATCGTCGAGCCCAACTACCTCGTCAACTCCGGCTACGACATCACGCTGCTGCAGCTGTCGCGCAACTCGACCAAGGCGCCGACCCACGTCGTCGGCGCCGCCGGCGCGAGCCTGTGGGCGCCGAGCACGCTCGAGGACATCGTCGGCTTCGGCACCACCTCGGAGGGTGGCAACACGCCGGCCACGCTGCAGAAGGCCAAGGTGCCGATCACCACGGACGCGTACTGCGCCGGCGCCTACAGCGACTTCGACGCCACCTCGATGGTGTGCGCCGGCTACCCGCAGGGCGGCACGGACACCTGCCAGGGCGACTCCGGCGGCCCGATGTTCGGCCACGACGCCGCCGGCGCGCTGAAGGTCGTGGGCGCGACGAGCTTCGGCGAGGGCTGCGCGCGCCCGAACAAGCCGGGCGTCTACGCCCGCGTGGGCGGCAACGTGCTCCGCGAGTGGATCCGCTCGGTGGCACCCGCCGGCGTCGACTGATTCGAGGGTGGAGCAGAGGCCGGCGCCCGGGCCATTCCGGGCGTCGGCTCCCGCCCGCCCTGCTAGCGTGGTTCCCATGGGTGGCGTCGTCACCCGTGAGGTTTGAGCCTTTGAGTGCGCTTCGCGTGGTCCGGGTCAGTCGAATCTCCCCGCACCACACGTAAGGAGCAGCACCCCAATGTCCTCCCGAACGTTCGCCGATCTCGGCGTATCGTCAGCCGCTACGGGCGCACTCGCCCGCCGCGGCATCACCGAGCCGTTCGCCGTCCAGTCGCTCGTCATCCCTGACGCGCTGGCCGGCCACGACGTCCTCGCCGAGTCGCCCACCGGCTCCGGCAAGACGCTCGCCTTCGTCCTCCCGATCCTCGAACGCCTGCAGGCCGGCAACGCCCGGCCCGCCGCGCTCGTGCTCGCCCCGACCCGCGAGCTCGCCGGCCAGATCGTCGACGACGCCCGCGAGGTCGCCCAGGCCAAGGGCCTGACCGTCGCCGCCGTCTACGGCGGCGTCGGCATCGAGCGCCAGGCGAAGCTCGCCCGCAAGGCCCACCTGGTGGTCGCCACGCCCGGCCGCCTGCTCGACCTCATGAACCGCGGCGACATCAAGCTCGACCGCGTCCGGATCCTCGTCCTCGACGAGGCCGACCGCATGATGGACATGGGCTTCCGCCCGGACCTCGAGCGCATCGTCTCGCGCACGCCCATCGAGCGCCAGACGCTGCTCTTCTCGGCCACGCTCGCCGGCGCCCCCGGCGACCTGGCGCGGGCCTACACCCGCAACGCGCGGCACCACGCCCACAAGCCGACCGCGCAGAAGACGGCGCAGGTCGAGCACCGCTTCGTCCAGGTCCTGCACGAGGCCAAGCTCGACGCGCTCGTGGACCAGCTCGAGGGCGACCGCGGGCTCGCGCTCGTGTTCGTGCGCACCAAGCGCGGCGCCGACCGGCTCGTCAAGCGCCTCGGCACGCGCGGCGTCAAGGCGCTCGCGCTGCACGGCAACAAGACACAGAACCAGCGCGAGCGCGCGCTCGCCGCGTTCGAGCGCTGGGACGTCGACACGCTGGTCGCGACGGACGTCGCCGCCCGCGGGATCGACGTCGCCGACATCACCCACGTCGTCAACTTCGACGCGCCCGAGGACCAGGACGGCTACGTGCACCGCACCGGCCGGACCGGCCGCGCGGGCCGCGACGGCGTCGCGATCACGTTCGTGATCGGCGACCAGGCCCGCGACATGGGCGCGATCGCGCACAAGCTCGGCCTGCAGAGCGACTTCGAGCGAGCGGGCTTCGCCCCGCACGTCTCACCGCGCCCGCAGCACGCGCCCGCTCGCGGCGGCGGAAGCCGCGGCGGCCGAAGCAGCCGCGGCGGGCGTTCGCGGGACAACCGGCGGTAGAACGTCAACGGCGGCTGGGTAGGAGGGTGGCCGGACCGTTTCCGGTCTACCGTCCTGCCCTGGTGTTGCATGGGAACA
>JAXDGC010000302.1:0-5238 GCA_034665245.1 Solirubrobacteraceae bacterium
TCACCGGGCCGCGGCCGAACGCGACGCCGCGCAGGCGGAGCTCGAGCGGCTTCGTCGTCCGCCGGCCCGCCATCCCTACATCGCCCCACGGCCCATGGCCTTCCGGGACATCGAGCCGGGCCCCAGCTGGCGAGTCCGGGTGGCCGCGGCGCTCCTCCTCCTCGCCGTGTTCGCGGCGCTCATTCAGCTCCTCTTCGGCGTGCTCTGACGAACTGGGAACCCGATCGGATCCACGCGGAAGAAGCAGCGTTGCCGTCGTGACACGCTCCTGGGTGCTCGACGCGTCCGCTCGGGACAGGGAACGCGCCTACGCCGCCCTTAGCACGCCGGCGCGTAGCCCCGGCCCGGGAGCAGCTCGTGCCACTCGGCGCGGCTGAGCCGGCGGCCGGCGACGGCGCAGGCGTGGTCGTTCCAGACGCTGGGCCGGACGTCCCAGCGGTACCCACGGCCGTCGCGGAAGACCGCGTAGACGTGGTTGCCGTCGGGTGTGAAGAGTGCGACGGCGTTGGTGTTCTCCGGCCCCGGCAGCGGCGCGCCGATCGGCCGGCGGCTTGCGAGGTCCCACAGCCGGATCTGGCCGTCTATCGCGGACGTCACGATGGTGCGGTCGTCAGGACTGGCGTCCACGCTGGTGACAAAGCCACTGGCAACCGGGAATGCCGGGCCGAGGGGATGCCAATCGCGCGCCGAGAAGACGCGGACGCGGCCGTCGCTGCTGCCCGTCATCAGGAGGCGACCGTCGCGTGAGAAGCGAGAGAACGACGGCGGGCCGTCGTCGACGCGCAGCTGGGCGACGCGCCGCCGCGAGTGGGTGTCGAAGACATACACGGCACCTGGCTGCGTCTCTGGCACTGCGACGTTCCGCCCTTCGGGGCTGATGCCCGGATTGGACACGGCCCGGCTGGGGAGGTGGATCGGCGGGCCGAGCGGCCGGGCTGCGACGGCGTCCCACAGGCGCAGCGTTTTATCGAGGCCGGTGGTGGCGAGCATCCGCCCATCGGCACTTGTGGTGGGTCCGTAGACGCCGCCGTGATGTCCGTGCAAGGTTGCGCGGATGCGCCCGGTGCGCGCGTCGGCGAGCCCGGTGAATCCGTTGATGCTCGTGACGATGAGCGTGCCGCGGGGCCCGAACGCCGGGTCGTAGTTCGCGTAGCCGAGGCGCGGGCCGCCGCTGATGTGGAGGTCGTGGCGGGTCAGGGTCCGGAGGTCGACGAGGCTGTCGCCGCCGTTGTCCTCGACGGTTGCGAGCGTGCGACCGTCTGGACTGATCGCCGTCGTTGGACCGAAGTCGCCCGAGCCGATGCCCGCGTTGAACGGGCGCCCGAGGCGCCGGTCGCCGACGAGGTCCCAGGTGATGACGCTGCCGTCGTGGCCGGCGGTGTAGAGCGTGCGCGCCCGGCGGTCGACGGCCGCCGCCACGACGGCCCCCGCGTGGCCGCGGAAGACCTCACCCGACGCGGCCTGCTTGACGTTCCACAGGATGGCCGCCCCGTCATCGCCGGTGGTCACCAGGAAGTGTCCGTCGGCCGTGAAGACCGCGCTCTGTACGGCACCCTCGTGGCGGCCGGTCGCTCGTTGCTGACGGCCCGTCCGGAGATCGAGGAAGCGGACCGATCCGTCATCGCCGCCGATCGCGAACGTCCGGCCGTCCGGCGAGACCGCGCTCGCGAAGGTGAGCCCTGGGAATTGCCGCAGCGGCTTCAGCGTGTCCGCGTCGCGAACGGTGATCGTGCGATCCCCGGAGTCGATCACGACGCGGACCTGCTCCCTCGAGATCACGGTGGCGCCCGAGGCGGTGATCAGCGACCGGCCGTCAGGCGTGAACGCGAGAGCATCGGAGAGAGAGCCCGGCGGCCCGCCGAGCCCGACCGGGTGGCCGAGCGGCCGGCCGGTGCGGGCATCGAAACGCAGCCCGGCGCCGGGGATCGGCCTGATCCCGACGGCCGTCGAGCTCGTGATCGCGACGAGGGTGCGGCTGTCGGGTGAGAACGCCAGCGCCGCGAACTCGGCGGCGGGCACCTTGGGTGCCGCGATGCGCCGCCAGGTGTGGCCGTCGAGCAGTTGCACCGTGCCCTGCGCGCCGATTGCCAGACGCGACCCGTCCGGGCTGAAGGCGAGGCCGAGGATCGGGAACGTGGCCGCCCGGTAGGCGGGCCGGAGCTGCCGGCGGCTGACGGGGTCGAGGAACAGGACGTTGCCCTTGTTGTCGCCGACGACGAGCGCGCGGCCGTCCGGCCGCAGGGCCAGCCGGAGCAGCCGGCGCTGCGGGAATCGCGTGATGCCGATGGCGGCGGGGCTGCGCAGGAGCGCGGCGAGCAGGTTGCTGCGCGTCCGCAGCGTGTCCTCGATGGCGACGCCCTGCCGGGCGAGCAGCAGCGACCGGTCGAGGTCGTGGTCGACCAGCCCAAGGGCGCCGAGCCGTTCGGCCTGCGCGGTCGTCGCCTCGCTGCGGGCCCGGCCGCGCTGGTCGAGGAACAGCGTCCCGGCGATCACCGCGAGCGCGAGGAGGGCGGCGACGCCGGCCACCAGCGCGCGCAGCCGCCGGTTCGCGCGCCGGACGCGGTGGCCTTCCCGTTCGCTCTCCGCCCGGCTCGCCGCCACATAGGCGCGCTCGAGCTCGTTGAGCTCGCTCGCGTGCTCGGCGCTCCACTCCAGACTGGCGACGAGCCGCGGCCCGCGAAGCAGGTCGCCAGCGTCGTGGCCGCGGTCCTCCCACTCGTGCGCGGCGACCGCGAGGTGCTGGTGCAGCCGCCGCCCTTCGGCGTCTTCGTCGAGCCAGACCCGAAGGCGCGGCCATTCGCGCAGGAGCGCCTCGTGCGCGACCTCCGCCGCGCCCTCGCTGAGGGTGACGAGACGGTTGTCAGCGAGTACGTCGAGCACTCGGCGCACGTCGGCGTCGCGGTCGGCGTCGAGGTCCGCGAGCGCGACGCGGCGGCGGACGGCCCTGCCGCTCGCGTCCTCTCCGGCGAGCCGCAGCACGATCGCTCGAGCCAGGACCTGTTGCGAAGGGTCCAGCCGCTCGTAGGCGGATTCGGCGAGGCGCGCGACGGCACCGGCGACGCCGCCCGTGCGCTCGTAGGCGACGACGCGCAGGTCGCGCCCGTCCCGGCGCTGCCACAGCTCGAGCAGGGCGGTCGACAGCAGCGGCAGGGCACCGGGCCGATCCTCGACCTCGGCGAGCAGCCGGTCCACGAGCTCGGCCTCGACAGCGAGCCCGGCGCGCTGCGCGGGCAGCTCGATCGCGCGGCGCAGCTCGTCACGCTGCATCGGGCCCACCAGTACCTGGTTGGCCGCCATCAGCGAGGCCAACGCCGGGTATGCCGCGCAGCGTGCGTAGAAGTCCCCGCGCACCGCGAGCACGACCGCCGAACGGGGGCGGCCGTGAGCAGCGGCAAGCAGCCGGTCGATAAACGCCCGGCGCTCCTCCTCGTCACGGCAGAGCGTGAAGGTCTCCTCGAACTGGTCGACGGCGATCACCGCGGCGCGCCCGGAGCCGACCCCCGACCTGGCCTGCTCCAGGGCCGCGGGCGGGTGCTCGCCCGGGCGGAGCACGACCTGCTCCCAGTTCGCGCTGCCCGGTAGCACGCCACGTGCGAGCTCGGGCAGCAGCCCGGCACCCAGGACGGAGGACTTCCCGCTGCCCGACGGGCCGACAACCGCGAGCAGCGACGCTCCCGCCAGCCGGGCGACGAGCTGGGCCACCACGCGCTCACGCCCGAAGAAGAACTCCGCGTCCGTGCCGTCGAAGGGCGCCAGGCCCTTGTATGGGCAGACGATGTAGCGACGGGCCACTGCGAGGCGCTCGCTGCGCGCTCGCACGGCCTGCAGCGCGCCGACCCTGCCTGCGAGCTGCTGCTCGGCCTCGCGTAGATCGGCGCGCTCCGCAGCCGTACGCTCGGCCGCGGCGCTGAGCTGGCGCGCCGCTTCGCGCTGACCCCACTCCGCCGCAAGGCGATGCACCTGCCCCGGCTCGCCTCCGCTGCGTTCAACCAGCTCGGCGAGCGGCGGCGGGACCCCCTCCGGCGCATACAGCGCGGCGATCGCTCCAACGCCGACGGCGTCGAGCGGGCCGAGCTCGATCACCTCAGCGCCGGGCAGCTCGCCGGCCGCGGGGACCTCGCGGCTGATCACAACCAGCAGCGCGGGCCGCGTCGCGATCTCCGACACAAGCTCCATGACCGCTGGACCGGCGACGTCGATGTCGAGCACGAGCAGCGTCGGGCGCGATGCAGCCCGCGCCCGTGCGACGTCGCCCTCGCCGTAGAGCACGAGCGCGCCGTCTGCCCGCACCTCGGCTGCCAGCTCCGCGGCGAGGCGGGTACGGCCGATCCCCTCGATGCCGGAGAGGACCAGAGTGCAGCCGCGGCCCCGGCGTGCCCGGCGCCAGGCCGCGCGCAACCGCTCCAGCTCGGCCGTACGGCCGGCAAGTGGCGGGCCGCGCTCGAGCTCAGACGGCAGCGCTGCCTGCACGGGGGCGTCGAGCGAGCGATCCTGGCGCAGGACCGCGGCATGAAGCTCGCGCAGCTCCGGGCCGGGTTCGACACCGATCTGCTCGACGAGCAGCGCTCGCGCCTGCCGGTAGACCTCCAGCGCGTCGGCCTGGCGCCCGGAGCGATACAGCGCGAGCATCCGCTGCGCGTGCAGGCGCTCGCGCAGCGGATGCTCGGTGACGAGCGCCGCGAGCTCGGCCGCGACCTCGAGGTGGCGGCCCGCGGCGAGGTCGGCGTCGACGGCCTGCTCGAGCGCGCCGAGGCGCAGCTCATCCAGCCGCCGGATCTCGTCAGGGGCGAATGGCTCGTCCGCCACGTCGGCCAGCGCCTGTCCGCGCCAGAGCGTGAGCGCCTCGCGCCCGGCGCCCTGGGCGACCAGGCGTGTGAAGCGCAGCGCGTCGACGTCGTCGGGCGAGATCATCAGCTCGTAGCCGCGGCCGCGCGTGACGATCGGGGCGCCGTCGTCGGCGAGCATCTTGCGGAGCTGCGAGATGTGCTGCTGGACCAGCTTCGCCGCGCTCGCGGGCGGGTGCTCCCCCCACAGGCCCTCGATCAGCCTGTCCATCGAGACGGTGTGGTTGGCGTCCAGGGCGAGCATCGCCAGGACGGCGCGTTGCTTGGCGGCGCGCAGCGCGATCGGGCGTTCCGCGACGCTCGCTTCGACCGGCCCAAGTATGCGGATGTCCATAGCTCTCACCGCGACCCTCCGCCCGGCCGATCGCGTCCCGCAAGGCCAACTACCGGCAGC
>JAXDGC010000303.1:0-2656 GCA_034665245.1 Solirubrobacteraceae bacterium
GGTCGCGGCCTCGCTCGGGCGGCGGTTCTCCTTCGCCGACCTCGCCAACATGCTCGACCGGCCCGCGGCGACCTTGCTCGGGCCGGTGGAGGAGCTGATCGACGGCGGGATGCTCGTCGAGAGCGGCGATCGTCTCGCCTTCCGTCACGACGTGACCCGCGAGGCCGTGCGCGAGAGCCTCCCGGTGTCGGCCCGCCGAGCGGTCGACCGCCAGGCCGCCGATGTCCTGCTCACGGCCGGTGCCACGCCGGTCGAGGTCGCCGCGCAGGTCGCGGAGAGCGCCGAGCCCGGCGACGAGGAGGCTATCTCGATCCTGCTGCGCGCCGGCGAGTCGCTGGCGAACACCGACCCGGGGGCCGGCGCCGATCTCAGCCGGCGCGCGCTGGAGCTGGCGCCGCGCGATCACGCCATGCGCGGACCGCTCCTCGCGCAGACGGCCATCCTGCTCAATTCCGCGGGCCGCGTCGGCGAGGCGCGCGCGTTCGCCGACACCCACCTCCGCGACGCACTCCCGGCGGAGCAGGAGGCCGAGGTGCTGCTCGGCATCGCCGGCATGTTCCGCGTCCCGCCCGATGCGCGGGTCGCCGCGGGCCGCCAGGCGCTCGCGCTGCCAGAGCTGCCCGCCTATCTGCGCGCCCGCCATCTCGCGGCGCTCTTTCACAACCTGCTCGTCGGCGGCCGCACCGAGGAGGCGAAGGCGATCCACGCCGAGACGGCCGCGGCCGTCCGAGCGAGCGAGGATGCCAACTCGGCGTTCGCGTTCGCGCTCGCCGAGACCGTCACCGCCTATGTCGACGCTCGCTACGACGAGGCGCTCAAGCTGACCGAGCAGGCGGCGAGCGCCGGCATCGCTACGACCGACTGGGCGCGCGACCGCCTCGCCCGAGAGTGGCGCTGCGAGACGCACACCGTGCTGGACCACGTGGACGAGTCGCTGCGCCTCGCCGCCGACCGCGTCGCGGCGGCTCAGCGCGACCGCAACGGCTGGGCGATCCGCATCTTTGAGATCTGGCGCGGCCGGCAACTCCACCAGCTGGGCCGGCTGACCGACGCCCGGGCGATCCTCGAAGGGCAGTTCAGCCCCGAGACCGGTGATCGCTTCATCGGCGCCCTCGACGCTGCCGGCATCGTCGCGCTCGGCCGCGTCGCACTGCATCAGGGCAACGCGCGCCTGCAGCAGCGAATGGCCGAGCTGGCACACGGCCTGCTCGAGGACACCACCCCGAACTTCCGGCGCCAGGCGGTATGGCTGCTCGCTCTGCAGGCCATGGGCGCCGGCGATCGCGAGGCTGCGCACGGGTGGCTGTGCGCGCTCGGCGACGATCAGCGCACCGCGATCCTGCCGCTCTTCCCGATCGACGTGACCGACGAGATCCCGCTCGTGCGCATCGCGCTCGCCGCCGGCGACGGCGAGCTGGCGCAAGCCGCGGCGGACCAGGCCGACCGGCGCGCGGAGCGCAACCCGAAGGTCGCGACGATCGTCGCGACCGCGGCCCACGTCCGCGGCCTCCTCACCGAGAGCATCGAGGAGCTCGAGCGGGCCGCCGACCTCTTCGCGACCGCCCCGCGACGGCTCGCGCACGCCCACGCGCTCGAGGACCTCGGCGCCGCGCGCGCCGACGCGGGCGCGGTCGACGCCGCGATCGAGGCGTTCGACCGCGCGCTGGTCCTCTACGCGGAGGCCGGCGCAAGCTGGGACGCGGGCCGTGCCCGCGCCCGCCTCCGTGACCACGGCGTCCGCCGGCGCCTCGTCGGCCGCGAACGCGCGGAGACGGGCTGGGCGGCGATGACCGACTCCGAGCTCGCGGTCGCGCGCCTCGTGGCCCAGGGCCTCACCAACCGCGAGGTCGCCGAGCAGCTGTTCGTGTCACCGCACACGGTCTCGAGCCACCTCCGGAGCAGCTTCGCCAAGCTCGGCATCAACTCGCGCCTCGCTCTCGCGCGGCTCGCGGCCGAGGACGACGCGGCGGCTGCGCGCTAGCCACGCCGCCGCCAGATCCGTCCAGGCCGAGGCCTCACCGGCGTCGCGAGCGAGCCCGAGGCTGTGCGGCCCCTCGGAGAAGACGTGCAGCGCGTGCGGGACGTCGTGCGCCGCGAGCGCCGCCGCGAGCCGGTAGCTGTGCTCGACCGGGACGTACGGTTCCTCCGCCGTGTGCCAGATGAAGAACGGAGGCGCGCTCGCAGTGACCAGCGCGTCCAGCGAGGTGGCCCGGCGCAGTTCGGGCGACGCGTCCTCTCCCAGCAGGATCAACCGGGCCGGCCGATAGCTGTCCATCTCCAGCGAGGTGATCGGGTAGCCGAGCACCGCCACGTCGATGCCCGCGTCGGAAAGGGCGGCCTGACCGGCGAGATGCCCGCCGGCCGAGAAGCCGATCACGCCCACGCGCGACACCCCGCTCGCGCGCAACCGCGCAACCGCGCAACCGCGCGACCGCGTCGCGGACGGCGTTCAGCGGAGCCGGGTGCGCCGCATTGAGCGGATAGCGCAGGACCGTCGCCGGGATGCCGAGCCCGCCCAGCCATTCCGCGATCGGCTCCGCCTCGTTCGGCGCATGCATGGAGTACGAGCCCCCAGGCAGCACGAGGAAGTGCATCAGGTGCCACCGAGCCGTGCGAAGTCACCGCCCACCCAGGCCAGGGCGGCGTCTCCATACGC
>JAXDGC010000304.1:0-9281 GCA_034665245.1 Solirubrobacteraceae bacterium
TGCTGTCGTCGTCCTGATGGGAGGAGAGCGGGAGCGCGAGGTGACGGTCGGCGGCCGCCTCCGCCGCGGGCAGCGAGCCCGGGGCGGCGAGCGGAGCGAGCGCGGTGAACGTGTGCAGCGCGGGATATCGGGTGGTCTGGATCCCGCGATCGGCGAGCGCGTCGCGCACGCGCCGGCGCTCCTCCCCGCTCTCGAACAGGACGGGGAAGGCGAAATGGGAGCTGCGCGCCACGTCTGAGTCCGTCCACATCAGCGTCAGCCCGGGCGTGCCGGCGAGCGCATCGCGGTAGCGCAGGACGGCGGCGCGGCGGCGCTCGATGTCGTCGCGCAGTCGCGGCAGGCGCGCAAGGCCGAGCGCGGCGCGCGGCTCGTCGAGCCGGAAGTTGTAGCCCACGTCGACGACGTCGTAGGACGCCTCGTGGCCGGTGTGGCGGTCCCAGGTGCCGGAGGTCATGGCGTGGGAGCGCAGCGAGCGGACGCGCGCGGCGAGCTCGGGATCGGCGGTCAGCACCGCGCCCCCCTCGCCCACGCACAGCTGCTTCTTGGAGAAGAACGACAGGCAGCCGAGCGAGCCGACCGTGCCGGCCTGGCGCCCCGGCTCGACCTCGGCGCCGATCGCGTGGGCGGCGTCCTCGACCAACGCGAGCCCACGCGCGTCGCACAGCTCGCGCAGCGGGCCGAGGTCGGCGGGGTAGCCGCAGAAGTGCACGGCGATCACGGCGCGGGTGCGCGGGCTGAGGCAGCGCTCGACCGCGGCGGCGGAGAGGTTGGGGCGCTCGGGCGACTCGACGTCGCACAGCACCGGCTGCGCGCCGGTGTAGCGAGGGGCGTTCGCCGTGGCGACGAAGGTGAGCGCGGGCACGACGACCTCGTCACCCGGCCCGAGGTCCAGCGCACGGCATGCGAGGTGCAGGGCCGCGGTGGCACTCGACACCGCCACGGCGTGCGGTGTGCCCGTCCACTCACCCAGCGCCTCTTCGAACTTCAGCGTGCGCGGGCCCATGGTCAGCCACCCGCCCTCCAGGCACTCGGCGACTGCCCGGCGGTCGCTCTCCGTGATCACGACATCGGTGAGCGGGACGGTCCAGCTCACGTGAGCGCCTCGCGCAGTGCGCCGACCACTCGGTCCTGCGTCGCCTCGTCGAGGTGGGCGAAGAGCGGGATCGTGATCTCCGTCCTCGCGACCCGCTCGGAATGCGGGAGATGCTGCTCGCCGAAGCGGCTCCGATAGGCCGTGAACTCGTGCACGGCCGGATAGAAGACGGAGGTCTGGATGCCGTGCTCGTCACGCAGGCGCCGCCGCACCGCGTCCCGGCGGCCGTCGTCGTCGACGACGACCGGCATCACGTAGCACGAGGAGCGCCCGACGCCCGCGTCGTCGTAGGGGACGAGGAGGTGGGGCAGGCCGGCCAACTTGTCGCGGTAGGCGCGCGTCAGCTCGCGCCGGCGCTCGATCTCGGGCTCGAGCCGGGCGAAGCGCGAGAGCAGCAGTGCCGAGCGCGGCTCGTCGAGGCGATAGTTGAAGCCGAGCCCGACGACGTCGTAGGAAGAGGTCTCGCGCGTCTCGCGGCTCCACGTGCCGGAGGTCATCCCCTGCGATCGCAACGAGCGCGCGAGTGCCGCGACATCGTCGTCGTCCGTGGCCAGCAGCCCGCCCTCGCCGCAGGAGAGGATCTTGTTCGAGAAGAACGAGAACGTGCCCGCGCGGCCCCACGCCCCGAGCTTGCGGCCCTCTAAGTCGGCGCTGGGTGCGTGCGCGGCGTCCTCGACCAGGGCCAGACCGTGCGCGTCGCACAGCCCCCGCAGGCGGTCCACCGCCGCGGGGTAGCCGGCGAAGTGCACCGCGCAGACCGCCTTCGTGCGCGGGCCGATGCGGCGCTGCACGTCCTCGGGATCGAGCCCGAAGTCGTGCGGGCCGACGATGTCGGCGAAGACCGGCGTGCCGCCGCAATAGATGACCGCGGCGGCCGTCGCCGCGAAGGTGAGCGACGGGACGATCACCTCGTCGCCCGGTCCGACGCCGGCGCCCAGGTAGGCGAGGTGGAGCGCGGCGGTGCACGAGGAGACCGCGACGGCGTGGCGGACGCCGAGATGGCTCGCGAAGGCTTCCTCGAACTCGCGCGTGCGCGGCCCGAGCGTCAGCCAGCCCGACTCGAGCGTCTCCATGACCGCCCTGATGTCCTCCGGCTCGAGCCGGAGGTCGTAGAGCGGGACCGCGCTAGGCGATATTCCGGTACCGGCCATCGAACGCGTCGGCGAAGCGCTCCTCCTCGAGCGCGCCGATGATCTCGCGGACCCCTTCCGGGACGGTCGACGTGATCGCGTAGTCGAGCCGTTCCGCGACCTTGGCGAAGGAGACCTTGTAGTCGCGCGGATCCTCGGCGCGGGCCACGAAGGCGACCTCGCCGCGATCGGTCTCGCGGCGGATCAGCTCGACTAGGTCGAGCTTGCGGTAGTTCTCCGCGGTGTCCCCGACGTTGAAGACCTCGCCGGCCACGACCTCGACCGGGGCCTCGAGGACCGCGCGCACACCGCGCGCCGCGTCGCGGACGTGGACGTAGGGGCGCCAGAACTGCTCGCCGAAGACCTCGAGCCGGCGGCCGGACCACAGGTCGCGGGTGAACTCGTTGACGGTGAGATCGAAGCGCATGCGCGGCGCCAGGCCGTAGACGGTGGCGAAGCGGATGCACGTCGCGGCGAAGGGCGCCGGGGAGAGGCCGAGCAAGGCCTGCTCGACGGCCACCTTCTGCTCGGCGTAGAGCGACACAGGGGCGAGTACACCGTCCTCGGTGACCGGGACGAGCGGATCAGCCATGCGGCCGTAGTTGGAGCAGGTCGAGGCGAAGACGAAGCGATCGACGCCGGCGGCCGCGGCGTCCTCGATCAGCGCCATCGCGGCGACGACGTTGACGGCATGCGCCGTCGGCTCGTCGCGAGCGCACGCCGGGTCGCCGACGATCGCCGCGAGGTGCACCACGGCGTCGACGCCGCGCAGTGCTTCCGCGCGCGCGTCGGTGTCGCGCACGTCGGCGACGACCAGCTCTACCCCCTGATCGCGCAGCGCGTCGGCGCAGCCCTGCTGGCCATGCAGGAGCGAGTCGAGCACGCGGACCTCGCGTGACGCCGCGAGCAGCTCCTCGGCGACCAGCATGCCGATGTACCCGGCCCCGCCGGTGATCAGCGTGATGCCGCCCATGGTTCTCACCCTAGCGTCGCTTGCAGCGTTTCCCCGACGCACTACGATCGTCCGCGGCGTGAGGGAGGCTCATGGACGAGAAGGTGGAGACGGAGGCGCGCGTATCAGGCTGTTGATGCTCGGCTCGTTGAACCATCCCCACGTCGAGCATCTCGCGCTGGGGATGAGGGAGCGCGGCTTCGAGGTGGCGGTCGGGGGTGACGTGCTGGCGAACCTCCCCATGTCGGTCCTGCCCGCCGAGGGCGTGCCGACCTTCGTCGCGCCGCACCAGGTCCGCGGGAGCGCGCGCGGAGCCGCCGCCCACGTCCGCTGGATCCGCCGGCTCCTGCGCGAGGTGGAGCCCGACATCACCCACGCCCACTGGCTGTGCGGATTCGCGTGCTTCGCCGCCCTGGCGGGCGCCAAGCCGCTCGTCGCGATGGCGTGGGGCTCGGACGTGCTGCGCGCCGACCGGCGCAAGCGCGCGGCCAACCGGCTCGCGCTCAACCGCGCGGCCCTGGCGATGGCCGATTCACAGGCGCTCCTTGAGGCGATGGTCGATCTCGGCGGGCAGCGCGAGCGCATGCAGCTGATGAGCTGGGGGGTCGATCTCGATCACTTCCGGCCTTCCGAGCGCAAGCGCGAGGATGTCCGCGCCGGGCTCGGGCTGCCCGAGGGGCGGGTCGTCCTCAGCCCGCGCACATTGTGGCCGCTCTACAACCCGCGCACGATCGTGGACGCCTTTGAGCTGCTGGCCGACGAGCTGCCCGACCTCCAACTCGTGCTCAAGCACATGGGCACCGACCGCCCGCCCGTCGGGCCGCTCCGGCACCCTGACCGAGTCCACATCGTCGGCCACGTGCCGTACAAGCAGATGGTCGACTGGTACCACGCGTCCGACGTCTGCGTCTCGATCGCGTCGTCGGACTCGTCGCCGCGCAGCGTGTGGGAGGCGGTCGCGAGCGGGACCCCGTGCGTCGTGTCGGACCTCCCGTGGGTCCACGAGCTGATGGTCGCGGGCCGAGACGCACTCGTCGTGCCGATCGCCGTCCAGCCGGTCGCGGCAGCAATCCGCAGGATCGTGGAGGACCCTGCCCTCGCCGACCACCTCGCCGGCAACGGTCGCCGGCTCGTCGCGGCGCATCACGACCAGGCCGTCGAGATGGATCGCGTCGCGGACAGCTATCGAAAGCTCGCCGCCGTCACGATTTAGTCCGGCGCTACCCTCCCGGCGTGCATCCGGGGGCGAGGAAGCTGCCGCCGTGGGCGGCGATGCTGCTGACGAGCGCGATCGCGCTCGGCGCCCCACCGGCGGCCGACGCCCACGCCCGGGCGCCCGTACGGCTCGGCGAGCGCGCGCTTCAGCGTTTCGAGCGGGCGACGCTGGGGCCTCGCCATGCCGCCGAGCACGCCGTCGAGCGCCGCGCACTCCGCCGCGCCCGAGAGGCCTGGCGACGCCGGCCGGCGCGAGAGCGGCGGCGGCTCCTTGCGCGCGCGGCGGCCGCCTCGCAGCACGCCCGGGCTGCCGCGAATGCTCCCGCCGACCAGGTCGGACGCTGGGATCCCAAACCGATCCCGTTCCCGACGTACGCCATCAACGCGGTCCTGATGCCCACCGGCCGTGTGCTCTTCTGGGGCCGGTCGCCGATCGACCCCGCCACGCAGCAGCGGGTGAACGACACGCCTGCGTACGTCTGGGACCCGGGCAAGAGCACCGGCGCGTTCACCGCCGTGCGGCCGCCGGCCATCGACATCGACGGAGACGGGGACCTCGAGGAGGCGCCGCTCTTCTGCTCCGGCCAGTCGCTGCTGCCGAGCGGAGAGGTGCTGGCGACCGGCGGGACGTTCGCGTACCCCGTCTACGCCGGCGACGGGTCGACCGTGTCCGACTTCAAGGGCCTCGACCGCGCCTTCACCTTCGACCCGTGGACGCTCGGCTGGACGGAGCAGCCATCGATGCGCAAGGGGCGCTGGTACCCCTCCCAGGCGATGCTCGCCGACGGGCGGATCGCGATCCTCGCGGGCTGGGACGAGACGGGCACGCCGGCCGACAACCCGGATCTCGAGGTCTTCACTCCGGCCGCGGTCCGCGGGGGTCGCGGCAGGATGACGCGCTACGTCAACGGGGAGCGCCCCGGCACGAGCTACTACCCGCACCTGTTCACCATGCCGGACGGCCGCCTGCTGCTCGGCGGCTCGGAGCCGGGCGAGTCGGCGCTGCTCGATCCGGCTCGGCTCACGACGGGCCCTGGTCCGTCGGCCTGGACCGACCTGCCCGACCTGGCGGCGCAGTACCGCTATTCCGCCAGCGCGGTGCTGCTGCCGGACGGGCCCAACGGCTCGTCGCGCGTCGCGGTCCTCGGCGGACTCGAGCAGACCGAGGCGGGAACCCTCGACGCCCGCCGGGACTCGGAGGTCATCGACACGCGCGCCACCGCGCCGGCCTGGCGCCGCGACGATGCGATCGTGCCGCCGCTCAATCGCGGACGCGACTACTTCAACGTGGTGCTCCTCCCCGACGGCTCGCTCGCCTCGGTGGGCGGCGCGGCCGGGGCCCGCAGCACCGGGGGTCCCCCACCCCCGAACAACAGCTATACAGGCGGCGCGCAGGACCTCAAGCGCATCGAGCTGCTCGGTCCAGGCGCCGGTGCGTGGCGGCTCGGGCCCGCACAGCGCAAGTGGCGCACCTACCACTCGAGCGCGCTCCTGCTCCCGGATGGCCGTGTGCTGTCCGCGGGCGACGACTACTGGGACCTCCACGACCAGCCCGACCCCTACCTGCGCCAGGGCCCGACGGCCGGCAAGCCGCTGGACGAGGCGGAGATCTACGAACCTCCCTACCTCTTCGACGGCGGGGCGCGCGCGCCGCGGCCGGCGATCGTCGGGGGACCTGCCACCGCGAGCTGGGGTGACGACGTCGGGGTGCCGGTCAGCGAGGTCGCCGGCCGGCCGGCGAGCCGCGCCGTGCTCGTGGCGCCGGGCGCTGTGACGCACGGCGTCGACATGAACCAGCGCCACGTCGAGCTCTCGGTGCTGGGCCGCGTCGGCGGCAAGGGCCTCAACGTCCGGATGCCCGCGTCGCCGAGCATCGCCCCACCGGGCTGGTACATGCTGTTCGTGCTCGACGCGGCGGGCACGCCGTCCGTCGCCCGCTGGGTACAGCTGCGCGCGGGCGCCCCGGACGCCCCGACGCTCGCAGCGGACGAGCCGTCGCCATCCGCCCCCGGCCCCCCCGCCGCTCCGGCACCCGCGCCGGTCGACAGAAGGGCGCCGCGCGTGTCGGTGAAGGCGCGCTCCGTGCGCCGCAAGGATCGGGTGGCACGCCTGATCGTCCGCGTCGACGAGCCCGCGCGCGTGACCCTCGACGTACGGATCGGCCGGCGCCTGCTCCGGTCGCGGCTGCGCTTGACGTCCGCGCGGTCGCCCCGCACCGTGTCGTTGCGCCTGCGCGCCGCCGAGCGGCGTCGCCTGAGGCGCGCGCGCCGCCTGACGGTCCGCGTCACGGTCGTGGCACAGGACTCCCGTGGCAACGTCAGCCGCCGCACCCTCCGCATCCGCCTCCGCGCGACTGGCTAACCTTCACCGTCGCCCGGGCGCGTAGCTCAGTGGGAGAGCGCTCGCTTCACACGCGAGAGGTCGCAGGTTCGAAACCCGCCGCGCCCATGACTCAGAAGGTCCTGCAAATCGGCGGCGTTAGCCCGGAGGCGCCCACCGATATGACGGCGTTCGTGGCCGACGATCCGCGTGACATCTGCCTAAACGCGCCGAAACCCGCCGACCCGAGCTCGGCGAGCAAGACTTGAAGGGCTCTGTCGAACGAGGTGCCTTCGCGTTGCGCTGCGCCGCCCTGCGCCGGCTCGCTGGCAGCCGGCTCGACGTGGCGCCACTGCTGCCAGTGGCCGACGCGGGCTGGAGACTCGCCGCCTTCCAGAAGCACGCCACCGAGTTCAGCGTCATCGCGGGTCATCACGGGCTGACAGTCAGCGACTACATGCGGCAGGCCGCTGGTTGGCTAGCCCAGAACGCATCCCGGAGCGAGGTGAGGATCCGGATGCGGCCGAGCAACTTCGAGCAGTTCCTGTTGCAGGAGCAGTACCTCACGCAGTTCGAGCTGCCGACTGCGAGCGGCGGTGCGAAGCATCGCGCTCTGCGCCTCATGCTCGAGCACACGGTCTCAGGCGTGCCAACCTCTGCGGCACCGCGCCATCGCCCGATCTACGGCTATCTCAGCGGCACGCATGAGGCAGGGCAGATTCAGCAGTACGGCGAAGTGGTACTCCGGCTGCGACCCGCCGTCCGCCGCCGAGCCACCTTCATGCTTGGCGACTCGCTCGATCATGCGTTGCCGGCGCTGATCGGCCGAGGACTTGGCACCTGAGCACGCGAACCAAGAGTCGCTGCGCCCGGCGCCGGCCGCCTAGCCCTCTCGCCTGCCGCGAAGGGACCCACTCCGCCGTCGACCAACGCGGCGAGCCGCTCTCGGTCGCCCTCCGAGCGCCGCATGACCCGGGCGTAGATCCCGAGCGTCACTTTTGGGTCGGTGTGCCCGAGCCTCCATGACGGACGGCACCTCCTCACCGAGCGACAGCAGCACTGACGCGAACGTGCGACGAAGCGAGTGCGGCGTCATCGGCTCCGGCAGCGGCGGGTGATCCTGCTTCGCCAGCCGCGCCTCTGCGTGCTCCACTGCCTTCGCCAGCAGCCGGGTGCGGACGTTGCTCGGCGAGTGCTTCCCACCCGTCGCGGTCCCGAACACGAGCGCGTCCGGCGCGCCGCCTGACCGCGCGCGCATCTCCACGAGCGCGTCGACCAGGGCGGGTGTCGTCGCTCCACAGCGGATTTAGCGATCCGTGTTCGGATCGCGCGGATCGACCACCACGAACGGGCGACCCACCACGCGAGCGACCATTCGCAGATCGTGCTCGAGGCCGCGATCGCCCTTCGGATCACTCCCCGACCCGGTCGCGCCGACGATCAAGACGTGCCGTCCCGCGCCCCGTGGCACCCGGCCGCGGCCATCGCCAGACATCGGGACGTGCGGCTCGTCCGCCGGCCAGCCGCGCTCGCGCACCAACTCCCCCTGGCCCGCGATGTACGTCCGGTCACCACGCTCACGAACCGCGCGACGTCGCCCACGCGCCCCTGGCGCGAGCGCCGTCCACAGCATCACGCGCGCCTGTTCGAACTCGCGCAGCTCGCCGCCAGCACCCAACGCCGCCAGGCGTAACCGTCGCGCGACCACCGCGCCCACCATCCCTGCCGCAGCGAGCGGACCACTCGCCGCGACGAGCGCGCCCCGGAACGTCGTGAGCGCCCCTACGAACCCGGCCACGCCGACCGCGGCAAACACGTACACATTGACCGCCGAGCCCGCCAACCGCGATCGCGCCGATCATCACAGGGATCGCTGAAACCGCCGCCAACCGCCTCCCGCGTCGAGGACCCAATCTGGGCGTCTGCTCCTTAACCCGCCGAGCAGGGCCCGCGAGCAAACGAATCTGGCGACCCCTCCCGGGGCAGTCCTGCATGGAAGTTGGAACCCGCCGTCCGGCATGGTCTTGCGTCAGCTACGAGTGCGCACGTGTTGCATCGAGCCGGGGTCGCCGCGTCGTCCCTTGTGTCGATCGAGCCGCCCTGAGTGGCCCCGTTGCCGCTCGTCGCCGCAAGCCACGGAACTTCTCCGCTCTCGGATAGCGCGCGGACTGCGGCGATCCATGTCGAGGTCGCGCCGATCGTGCGGCCGCGCAGGTCGCGACTCGCGAGCGTCAGCGCTCGAGCAGCTTGGTGAGGGGGTTGGCGAACGACTCGATCGGCTTCGGAAAGTTCGCCCTCGCCCGGTCCACGTTGTCCTTCGTCACCACCTGGATCGGCGCGTCGATCCTGGCCGGGATGCGCTTGCCGCGCGCCGCCGCGAGGCACGCCTCCACCCCGAGCTGGCCGATCGTGTACGGGTACTGGGCGACGGTGCCCGCCATCGCGCCCCGCTTGACCGCCGTCAGCGCCTCCTCGATGCCGTCCACGCCGATGACCTTGACGGTGCGCTTCGCGATCTTCGCGACGCCGAGGGCCATCAGGTCGTTGGCCGCGAAGACGCCGTCGATGTCCG
>JAXDGC010000305.1:0-9426 GCA_034665245.1 Solirubrobacteraceae bacterium
CCACCTGCTCCCCCCGCGCATCGCCCGCATCACGGGCGCCCAGCTCGCGGGCGGCCTGCTGCCCACCTACGAGGTCGGCGGCGACTGGTTCGACTTCGTCGAGAACCGCGACGGGGCGTGGCTCGCGATCGCCGACGCCGCCGGCACGGGGCCGACCGCCGCGGGCCTGGGCGCCGGCGCGCTCGGAGGGCTGCGCGCGGCCCGCCGGGCCGGACAGGACCTGGTGCAGGCCGCGCGGTCGATGGACGAGGTGATCCGGGCGCTTGGCAACTCGCAATTCACGATGACCGCGATCCTCGCTCGCTGGCACGCACCGACGTCGACCCTGGCGTGGATCAACTGCGGCCACCCGCCGGGCTTCGTCGCGGACCCCGAGGGCACGCTGACCGAGCTCGACGGCCCCGTCCACGCGCCGCTGGGCAGCGTCGACGCGACGCGCGAGCTCGAGCCGACCACGGTGCGCCTCGAGAGCGGCGATCGCCTCGTGCTGGTCACCGACGGGATCACCGAACGCCACGTCGAGGGAGGCGGCACGTTCGGCGTCGACGGGCTGCGCCGCGCGGTCCGCGCAGCCCCCGCCGCGACCGCGGCCGCGACCGCGATGGCGATCCAGCACGCGGTCACGAGCTGCTGGGCGGAGCCGCTCGAGGACGACGCGACGCTCGTCGTCCTCGCTGTCGACTGAGCGCACCCGTCAGCGGTGCGGCGCGCTCCCCCAGTCCGGGTTGCTGAAGAACCCGTCCTCGGCGAGGGTGACCGGCTCCGCGCGGCCGCCGTCGGCGCGGGCGCGGTAGATGCCCTCGCGCTCCGTCAGCGGGTCGTAGAACGCGAACACGAGCGCGCGGCCGTCCGGCGACCAGCCCGGCCCGAACGCGTAGCCGCTCGCGGACAGCGGAATCGGCGTGAGCGCTCGGCCGTCACCCCGCACGCGCTGGAGCGTGCCGTCCGTATCGAACAGGATCAAGCGCCCGTCGGGCGACCACTCGGGGTTGGTGAGGTTGTCCTGCCACGGCGTCACCTGCCGGGCACGGCCCCCGGCGGCGCCGGCGACGAAGACGGCGACCGCCTCGAGCGACGGGTTCTCGCGCGCGAACGCGATCAGCGAGCCATCGGGGGAGTAGTCGCCCGGGATGTCATGGCCGCCGAACGGGTTGGTGGTGAGCCGCCGCAGCCGGTCCCAGCCGCGGGCCGTCAAGCGGAACAACCCTGGCGGCCGGTCGGGCCTCGCGTCGTCCCAGCCCTCGCACGCGAGGCGGCGGTCGTCCGGCGTCCAGGCCGCGCACTCCAGGTTCAGCGTCGGATCCGGGATCACCTGGCTCGTGTAGCCCGAGCCGTCACCGCCGACGAGCGCGGTGGTGACGCGCCCGTCGGGTGCGTTGTCGGCCAGCGCGATCCGCCGGCCGCCGTTGGACCAGGTCGCGATGTCGCCGTGATCGGCGATCTGGACGCGATCCGTCCCGTCGGGGTCGATCGTGTAGATCGGCCCGTCGTCGTTGTCGAACACGATCCGCCCGTCGCCGTGCCCGCGTGCCCAGGCGGGCGCCGCACTCAGGCAGGCGAGCAGCAACGCGGCCGTGGCGACGGATGAGTTCCTCATGGCTTCTGGCTCCAGTCGATCTGGCGCGGCTTGAGGTCGGACAGCGGCAGGAGGGTGCGCACGTGGCTGCCGTCGCGGCGCATCGTCCTGAGCGCGTACTGCCCGTGGTCCTCGTAGCGGAACGCGATGCGATCACCCTCCGGGGAGTAGGACCCGGCGAACGCGTTGACCTCGCCGCCGCTGTACTGCGTCAGGTAGCGGAAGCCCGCGCCGTCGGGACGGATGACGGCGATGTTGGCCGAGGCGCCCGGGCGGACGAAGTCGGCGTTCTCGGTGAACAGGAGCTGCCGGCCGTCGGGCGCCCAGTCGTGCTTGATCGCGACGTCGAAGAACGGCGTCAGCTGGCGCACGCCACCGCCGTCGAGCCGCGCGGTGAAGAGCCCCTGGTCGAACTCGACGTGGTTGCGGACGCCGACGAAGCTGAACCGCCGCCCGTCCGGCGCCGGGTTGGGGTCGGTGGCGTCACCGGGTCCAGCGGTGATCCGCCGGCGGTCGGAGCCGTCGAGCTTCATGCTCCACGTCGCCTCCTCGGTGCCGTCGAAGCGGGTGAAGAGGATCCGGCGGCCGTCGGGCATGAAGGCCGGCTGGCCCTCGAAGCCGCCGGGGACGGGCGGCAGCACGACGGGCGCTCCGCCGTGCGCGTCCACGAACGCCACGGCCGCGACCTCCTCCGTGTCGAGCTCGAACACGATCCGGCGGCCGTCCGGCGACCAGTCGGGATGAAGGGCGTCGCCAGCCACGCGCGTGATCTGCCGCAGGTCGCGGCCGTGCTTGCCGACCGTGAACAGCTGCGCGCCGTCGTCGGTGTTGCCGCTGAAGGCGAGCGGGCCGTTGCGCCCGGGGAAGGTGGCCAGCGCCGGCGAGGCGAACGCGAGCGCGGCGATGCCCGCGAGCGCCGCCGTCAGCGCTCCGCGGTGATGGTGGACTGCCATGGTGGCTCCTTGATCCGGGGACGGGAGCCGTCGCGACGACTGCGGGCAACCTAAGGCGCTCGCTCGGGCCGCGCATCGGGGCTAGCCCTGATGTGGGGCAAGGGGTGGCGTGGAAGGATGGCGCGGTGGGTCCGAGCGTCCTGATCGTCGACGACCACGCCGACTTCCGCGCGTTCGCCCGCGCGCTCCTCGCGGCGGACGGATTCGACGTGGTGGGCGAGGCGCACGACGGCGCCTCCGCGCTCGCGGCGGCGCGCTCGCTCAAGCCCGGGCTCGTGCTGCTCGACATCCAGCTGCCGGACATCGACGGCTTCGCGGTCTGCGAGGCGCTGGCGAGCGGCGGCGACGCGCCGGTGGTGGTGCTGACCTCCAGCCGTGACGCGTCGTCGTACCGGCGCCGCCTCGGCGAGAGCAGCGCGCGCGGCTTCATCCCGAAGGCCGAGCTCTCCGGCGCGGGGCTCGCCTCGCTGGCCGCCGTCTCCTAGCCGCTCGTGCGAGTCGCCCTCGTCCTGGCCGCGGTCGCGCTGGGGATCGGCACCGAGTGGGCCGCGTACGAGTCGGGCGAGCTCGGCCGGAGCGTCGCCGACCTGCTCACCGGCTGGGTGCTGCTGGGATGCGGCGGGGCCGCCGCGACCCGTCGCGGCGGCGGCCGGGTCGGCGCCCTGATGGCCGCGGCGGGGGCCGCCTGGCTGGTCGGCAGCCTCGCACCGGCGGCGCTCTATCTCCACCGCGGACCGCTCGTGCAGCTGCTGCTGTCCTACCCGAGCGGCCGCGTCTCGCGCCGCGCGGCGAAGGTCGTGATCGCGGCCGCGTACCTCGACGCGGCGATCGAGCCGCTCGGCCGCCGCCCTGTCCCGACGCTGATGCTGTGCGCCGCGACCGCGGGTGTCGCGCTCGCCGGCTACGTCGCAGAGACGGGCCCGCGGCGCCGGGCCCGCCTCGTCCCGACGCTGGGCGCGGCGGCACTCGGCCTGGTGCTCGGCATCACCGCCGTGGCGCAGCTGGCCGACCGGGGCGGCGAGGGCGTCACGCTCGCCGCGTACGAGGGCGTGCTGATGGCGATCGCGCTCGCGCTGCTCGCCGACCTGCGGCGCGAGCGCTGGTCACAGGGCGCGGTGACCGGCCTGGTGGTCGAGCTCGGTGAGCTGTGGGAGCCGGTGACGCTGCGCGACCGGCTCGCCCGCGCGCTCGGCGATCCCTCCCTGCAGCTCGGCTACTGGCTCGGTGCCGGTCGGGGCTACGCGGACGAGGAGGGGCGCCCGCTGCTCGTCCCCGAGGCCGGTGACGAGCGCGGGGTGACCCCGGTCGACGCCGACGGCGAGCCGGTCGCGGTGCTCCTCCACGACCGCACCGTGCTCGAGGATCCGGCGCTCGTGGAGGGGGTCGCCGCGGCCGCGCGGATCGCCGTCGCCAACGTCCGCCTCCAGGCCGAGGTGCGCGCGCGGGTCGAGCAGCTCGCGGCTTCGCGACGCCGCATCGTCGAGGCGGCGGACGCGCAGCGCCGGCGCCTGCAGGGCGAGCTGCACGACGGCGCCGAGGCGCGGCTCGCCGCGGTGTCGGCGCACGTCGAGGCGCTCGCGGCCGACGTCGACGAGGAGCAGGCGCGGCAGCTGCTGGCCGACGTCGAGGCGCAGGTCCGCGCGGCGCAGGCGGAGCTCTCGGAGCTCGCTCGCGGCATCCACCCGCCGGCGCTGACGGCCGGCGGCCTGGCCTCCGCCCTGCCCGAGCTCGCCGGCCGCGCGCCGGTCCCGGTCGACGTGCGCGTGGCGGGTGCGCGCTCCCCGGCCGCGGTCGAGGCGGCGGCCTACTTCGTCTGCGCCGAGGCGCTGGCGAACGTGTCCAAGTACGCCCGGGCCTCGCGGGTCACGGTGGACGTCGAGCGCCGCGACGGGCGGCTCGCGGTGGCCGTCGCCGACGACGGCGTCGGCGGCGCCGACCCGGACCGCGGCACCGGTCTGCGCGGGCTCGCGGACCGCGTCGAGGCGCTCGGCGGGCGGCTCAGCGTCGACAGCCCGGCCGGCGCGGGGACCCGGCTCGTCGCCGAGATCCCCGCGGAGTGAGCCTCACGGCGCGTCGCCGGCGCGGCGCCACGGGCGGATGCGGAAGTTCTCCGGCGAGATCTTGCCCGCGACCGGCGCGAGCGTGAGCCGGTCGCGATAGCGGCTCCAGCGGAACGTGTAGACCTCGCCCGTCTTCTCCGCCGCGCCGTTGGGCGCCTCGCCGCCGAAGTCGGTGACCGTGAAGGTGAAGACGCGCCCCTTCACCGTGTAGGTCGCCGTCGTCCAGCGGCTCGCGCCCTCGCTCGACTGCGTGTAGCGCAGCCGCCCGCGGCTCATCACGAACCGGTAGCGCCCGTAGTTCTCGGAATCGATGTTCGGCTCGCCGGATGCCTTCACGGCCTCCTCACGGGTGGAGGTCATGACGTACACGCCGTCCAGCGGCGTGGGAGCGCCGACCGAGGCCGCCCCGCGCTGCCGGCGCCACGGGTGCACGGCGAACATCGTGGGCCCCTCCCCCGTCTTGCGGAGCGTGAGCGCGCCGCGGTAGAGGCTGGCGCGGTAGGCATAGCTGCCCTCCTGGTTCCACGCGAACCGCAGGATGCCGCCCTTCAGCGAGTACGTGCCTTCCTCGTCGACGCCATCGGAGGACCCGCTGACCCGGAAGCGGCCGCCGCGCAGCTCGAGCTTGAAGTGCCCGGCGTTGCCGCGATGGTTCTCACCGGAGTCGTAGCCGCGCGTGCGGCGCAGCTGCTCGAGTGTGACGTCGGAGCGGTAGACGCCGTCGATCGGCGTCGCGACCGCCGGAGCGCCTGGCTCCGCAGCCGTGCCGGAGCAGCGCGGGGCGTCCGGGGAGGACCTGAGGTCGGCGCGGAGCGCGCGGATCCGCTCGATCGCGGCCTTCGTCTGCGCGCGGCGCTCGAGCTCGTCATAGACGGGCTGCACCGCGCGCCGCAGCGCGGCGAGGTCAGCGGCGCGCGCCGTCACGAACTGCACGCCGCGGCGGCAGAGAACTGCGGTGGCCTCGCGGTCGTCGGCCTGCAGGAGCGCGAGCGTCGCGGCCTGCGACGCGCGCGCGGCGCCGCGCAGGGCGGCGCGCTGCCTGCCGTCGAGACCGACCAGCGCCTTCGCGTTGGCGAACAGGACGACGGGGCGTGGCCACAGGTTCACGTTGGCCGTCAGGTAGCTGCCGACCTTGTCGTACTGGTTGCCCGCGATCGATTCGATCTGCTGCTCGACGCCGTCATAGGAGTCGATGGCGCCGCTGGCGGGGATCGCCGCGCCGCGCGCGCCGAGCGCGTGCAGGGCCTGCTCGGCGACCTGCGAGCGCTGGAACGCCAGCGTCGCGCCCACGTAGTCCTGCGGGCGCACGAGGCGCGAGATGCCGAGCGGCTTGCGCAGCGGGCCTGGGAGGATCCCGAGGCCGGCCAGGCCGAGCTTCCGCAGCCCGCCGAGCATCTCGGGGACGAGCGGGCCGTCGAGCGCCTTGCGCTCGAGTGGATAGCTGTCGATCAGCAGCGGAGCGTGGAGGGCGTCGAACGACCCCACCCCGACGTCGTCGAACGCCCGCGTCGCCGCCCAGCCGAGGTCGGCCTTGCCGGCCCGGACGTCGCGGATCACCCCGGTCTCGAAGCCCGGCGCGCCGTAGCGCCAGCGGCTCTTGATCGCGATCCGCAGCGTGCCGCCACTGAGCCGTGCGACGGCCGCGGCGAAGGGCTCGAGGGCGCGCGCGTCGCCGTTGCCGTTGGCGAGTGTCAGGACCTTCGGCTTGGCCGTGCGCGCCCCGCCCGCCTTGTCGGCGGCGCTGCTGCCGCAGCCCGCGACGACGAGGGGGATCATGGCCGCGAGGAGCGCGGCGCGGGCCCTGCTGTCGGCTGTCGTGCGGCGCATCGTGGCCTCCTGGCTCGGTGTGTCACGACGCTACGTCGCGACGCCCGCGGCGCACATCGGGGCACTCCCGGCACTTCGCCCGCCTGGCGCAAGGGTAAGCCCTGATGCGAGGCCGGTGGGGTGGTGAGAAGGTAGGCGCGTGAAGCCGCGCCACGTGTTCGTCCTCGTCGGAGGTCTGGGGCTCGGCCTCGGGTCTCTGGCGGCCGCGCGCGCCGCCCCGGCCGGATCGCTCGCCGGCGCATCGACGCTCGCGGAATTGGTGCTCGTCGGGGCCGGCGCGGCGCTGGTGGCGTGTGGTGTCGCGGCCTGGGCGCGGCGGCCCGGCAGCCGCTTCGGGCCGACCCTGGCCGCGGCGGGGGGCGCGTGGCTCGCGGCCGAGCTCAACAACCCCCAGGTGGGCTCGCCGCTCCTCTTCACCATCGGCCTCGTGGCCTCCGCCGCCGCCCCGGCGCTCGTCGCGCACGCGGCGCTCGCCTATCCCGACGGGCGGCTCGCGGGCGCGCCGGCGCGGGCGGGGGTCGTGCTCGCCTATGCCTGCACGCTGCTGGCGCTCGGGCTGCTGCCGGCGCTCGCGTTCGACCCCGGCGCCCAGGGCTGCACCGAGTGCCCGCGCAATCTGCTCGCCGTCGCCGACGCCCCGGGGTTCGTCGAGTCCGCGAGCCGTGTGGGCCTCGTGCTCGGCCTGATCTGGGCGCCCGCCCTCGCCGCGCTCGCGCTCGCGCGGGTCGTGCGCGCCTCCTCCGCCGCGCGGCTGCTGACCGCCCCCGTGCTGCTCGCGGCCGTCGTCTACCTCGCGCTCGTGACCGCGACCTACGCGCACGGCGTCGGGCGCGGCTTTCTCTCCAACGACACCGTCGATCACCGGCTCTGGCTCTGGCAGGGCGCCGCCCTCATCGGGCTGGCGCTCGGCGTCGCGTCGGCCTGGGCCCGCGGCCGGCGGGCGCGGACGAGGGTCGCGCGACTCGTGATCGAGCTGAGCGACGCGCCCGCGCTCGGAGGCCTGCGCGACGCGCTCGCCCGCGCGCTCGACGATCCGTCGCTCGAGGTCGCCTATCCGCTCGAGCCCGGGCGGCACGTCGACGCCCGCGGCCGCCCGGTCGCGTTGCCGGACGCCGGCGGCCGGGCCGTGACGCCGTTGGTGCGCGGCGGGCGACCAGTGGCCGTGCTCGTGCACCGGGCCGACCTGCTCGACGACGCCGCGCTGCTCGAGGACGTCGGCGCCGCCGCGAGCCTCGCGCTCGAGCACGAGCGCCTGCAGGCCGAGGCGCGCGCGCAGCTCGATCGGCTCCGCGCCTCGCGCGCGCGGACCGTCGAGGCGAGCGACGCCGCCCGCCGGCGGCTCGAGCGCGATCTCCACGACGGGGCGCAGCAGCGGCTCGTCGTGCTCTCGTTCGCCCTCCGGCTCCTGCGCGCGCACGTCGGCGGCGAGGCGGCGGGCCGCGTCGACGCCGCGGAGGCCGAGCTGCGCGACGCGCTGCACGAACTGCGCGAGCTCGCGCGCGGCATCTACCCGGCCGTCCTCGTCGACGAGGGGCTCGCGACGGCGCTCGACGCGCTCGCCGAGGTCGGATCGGCGCCCATCAAGATCGAGCCCCTGCCCGACGGCCGCTTCGCCGCGGGCGTGGAGGCCGCCGTCTACTTCCTCGTCGCGGAGCTCGTGAGACGCGCGGACGCCACGGGCGTGCGCGTCCGCGCGCAACGCGCGGAGGACCGTCTGCTGGTCGAGGTCGACAGCGGCGGCGACCTGGACGGGGATGTGGTCGACCTCGAGGACCGCATCGGCGCGCTCGACGGGACGCTCGTCGTCGCGCGCGCGCCGTCGGGCACCACCACGGTGCGAGCGGAGATCCCGTGCGGATCGTGATCGCCGACGACGAGATGCTGATGCGCGAGGGCCTCGCGCGGCTGCTCGGCGACGCCGGCTTCGAGGTCGTCGGCCGGGCGGCCGACGCGCCCGAGCTGCTGCGGTCCGTCCGCCTCACCGATCCGGACGTCGCGATCGTCGACATCAAGATGCCGCCGTCGCACACCGAGGAGGGCCTCGTCGCCGCGCAGGAGATTCGCGCGTCCCATCCCGGCGTCGGGGTGCTCGTCCTCTCGCACTATCTCGAGTCCGTGTACGCGATGCGGCTGCTCCAGGAGCACCCGGAGCGGGTCGGCTACCTGCTCAAGGAGCGCGTCTCGGACATCGCCGTGCTCGCCGACGCCCTGCGCCGGATCGCCGACGGGGAGTGCGTGCTCGACCCGACGATCGTGGCGCGGCTGCTCAACCGGCCGCGCGAGCAGAGCCCGCTCCACGAGCTCACGGAGCGCGAGCGCGAGGTCCTCGGGCTGATGGCGGAAGGCCGCTCCAACCAGGCGATCCGCGAGCGCCTGTTCGTCAGCCCGAAGACCGTCGAGACGCACATCCGCCAGATCTTCCAGAAGCTCGGGCTGACCGGATCGGCCGACTCCCACCGCCGCGTGCTCGCGGTGCTGGCGTTCCTGCGTACGCCCTAGAAGCTCGTGCCGCCGCCGATGCCGCCGAGCCCGTCCTGAACGGTCTCCCCGGCAAGCGCGTAGATCGCCGTGCCGATCAGCCCGATGAGGGCGACGAGGAGGATCACGCCGGCCGCGATGCCGTGAAGGACGAAGAGCCCCAGCAGGGCGAGGACGGCGACGGCCAGGAACAGCGGCCAGGTCTTGCGGGAGTGGGTGCGCATGACGCTTCCTTCTGGTCGGTTTGCACATTGCTTCGCACGAGCCACCCGGATGTGACGGACAATCTCGTCACACAAGCCGGACTCCAGCGAACTGGGTCGTGAATGCACGAACCCGAAGTGACCGATGAGCAGCTGCTGAGCGCGCGCGACGCCGGCACGTTCGAGCTGTTCTACCTGCGCAACGTCGACTCGGTGCTCGGCTTCTTCGCCCGCCGCACCGGTGACCCCGAGCTGGCGGCGGACCTGTGCGCGGAGACGTTCGCCGCTGCGCTGTCCAGTCGGCACCGCTATCGGCCGGAGGCGGGCGC
>JAXDGC010000306.1:0-4081 GCA_034665245.1 Solirubrobacteraceae bacterium
GGCAGCTCGAGCGTCTCGCCCTTGAACACGACGCGCTCGCGGGCGAGCGCCATCCGCACCACCGCGATGTACTCCCGCGTGCGCTGGAGCTGCTTGCCGAAGCGCTGGCCGTGCCAGCCCTCGGCGACCTGCGGGCCGCTCGTGCCGATGCCGAGCAGCATGCGGCCGCCCGAGAGCTGGTCGATCGTCGCCGCCGTCATCGCGGTCATCGCCGCCGAGCGGCCGGGCATCTGGAAGATCGCGGAGCCGAGCTTGATGCGGGTGGTGGCCTGCGCCAGCCAGGCGAGGATCGTGGCCGCGTCGGACCCGTAGGCCTCGGCCGTCCAGACGGAGTCGTAGCCGAGCTGCTCCGCCTCGAGCACCAGCGCGAGCTGCTCCTCCGCGGTCATCCCCAGGCCCCAGTAGCCGATGTGCAGGCCGAGCTTCACCGCAAGGATCCTTTCGCAACTTGCCGCCGTGGGCGCGCGTGACCTACGGTGCGCCTGTGCGGAAGGCGCGCGACCCTATCAGCAGCCTCAGGACCGCGATCGATTGCCTGCCGGCGCGGACGCGGCAGGCGATGCTCGACGGCATCCGGACCTCGCCGATCGTCGTCGGCGCCTACACCGACAGCCGCGGCGGCATCTGCCCGATGCTCGCCGCGCATCGCCACGGCGGCCGGACGAGCTTCGTCTCCTTCGCCCGCGCGTGGGACGCGTTCGCGCGCACCGACACGATCCGCCGCGCCAGCGCGCGCGAGCTGCGCACGCTCGAGCACCTGCTCGAGGCGTCGCTCGCGGAGGAGGACACCACGGACCTCGCCGCCGCGATCGCCGAGCATCGGGCCGCGGTCGGGCGGCGCGTGCCCGAGATCCTGGCGCGCCGCCTCAGGCCCGGGCGGCCGCGGCTGGGTCAGCGACCCGGCCTCGAGGGCGAGCGGATGCCTCCGCCCAGCCGCGCGAACGTGTCGTCGCCGATCGTCTCGTAGGCGGCGATCACCGCCGGATCGAACTGCGTGCCGGAGCCGTTGCAGATCTCCACGCGCGCCCGTTGCCAATCGACCGCGTCCCGATACGGCCGGTCCGTGGTCAGGGCGTCGAGGGTGTCGGCGACCGCGAACACGCGCGCCGCGAGCGGGATCTGCTCGCCCTTGAGGCCGTCGGGGTAGCCCGTCCCGTCCCAGCGCTCGTGGTGGTGGCGCACGACGAGTTTCGCCTGCTCGAGGAAGTCGACGTGGCGCAGGATCCTCGACCCGATCTCGGCGTGGCTCGCGACACACTCGAACTCGTCGTGTGACAGCGCGGCCGGCTTGAAGAGGATCGCGTCGGGCACGCCGACCTTGCCGATGTCGTGCAGCAGGAAGCCGAACTCCATCTGCGGCTCTTCCGCGACGTCGATGCCCGCGGCGCGCGCGATCGCGAGGCCGTAGGCGGCCACGCGCTCGGCGTGCTCGCCCGTGTACGAGTCGCGCGCCTCGACTGCGTTGGCGAGCGCGCGCACCGTCGCCTTGTAGGAGCCGCGCAGCTCCTGGGTGCGGGCGCGCTCGCGCCGGTAGCTCTCGCGCAGGTCGGCCGCGTAGCGCTCGAGCTGGCGCTGGTGCGCGGCAGCCTCGCGCTCGGCGCGCTCGAGGCGCGCCCGCAGGCCGGCGACGGTGTCAGTGGTGGCACGCAACGTACAGCGTCTGAACGGACGCCCCAGGAGAACCTTGCGGCGAATTCTCTCCCTGCAATCCCGCGGGATCGCGGGTCGCGTTCAGACGGTCTCGTCGGGTCGCTGGAAGATGATCTCGGGGATGACGCACGCCGGGCTGACGTGGAGCGCGAAGCGCACCGCCTCGGAGACGTCGGTGGGGCGGATCATCTGGTCGGCCGGGACCTGCTCGCGGATGAACTCGGTCATCGGCGTCTCGACGAAGCCCGGGCACAGAGCGAGCGACTTGATGCCCTCGGCGTTGAGCTCCTTGTTCATCGCCTGCGTCCAGCCGACGACCGCGAACTTCGTGGCGGAGTAGACCGACAGCCACGCCTGGCCGGACTTGCCGGCGATCGAGGCCGTGTTGACCACGAGCGCGCTGCGGTGCTCGGCGCCGGCGCGGCGCAGCATGTCGGCGCACTCGCGGTAGAAGAGGATGATCGCGCGGATGTTGAGGTCGAGCTGCATGTCGACCTTCTTCGTCGCGTGGTCGGCGACCGGCGCGCCGATCCCGACGCCCGCGTTGTTGACGAGCACGTCGAGGCGGCCGAAGCGCTCGCGGTGGCGGGCGACGACGTTCTGGATCTCCTCTTCGGAGGTCATGTTGGCCGCGACCTCCTCGACGTCGTAGCCCGCGTCGCGCAGCTCCTGGGCGGCGCCGGCGAGCTTGTCGGGCCGCCGGGCGGCGACGGTCAGGCCGTACCCCTCCTCGCCGAGCATGTGCGCGATCGCAAGCCCGATGCCGCTCGAGGCGCCGGTGACGAGGGCTGCGCGGTCGGCCATGGCGCCGGAACCTACACACTCTGGGGTGATGGACACCCCCTTCACCGTCGCGCTCGTCCTGCTCGTGCTCCTGCTCGGCGTCGGCTTCGCGTTCGACGGCGGGGACGCGGCGAGCGGCGGCAAGCCGCGCCCGCCGGCCGCGGGCGCGGAGCCAACCGCGCCGGTGACGACGATCGCCAGGCGCGTCGAGCAGATCCGCGGCCTGCGCTTCAAGCGGCCGCCGGTCCCCGCCGAGGTCAGCCCGGCGCAGGCTCAGCGCGACGGGCTCGAGGACCTCGACCGGTCCTACCCCGCCGCGCAGCGCCACGCCGACGAGGAGGTGCTCAAGCTGGTCGGCCTGCTGCAGCCGAAGATCGACCTCCGGCACGTCTCGGCGACGGTGTTCGGCCAGGGGGTCGCGGGCTACTACGACCCGCGCACGAAGCGCCTCCGGATCGTCCGCGGCGCGCAGACGACGAACCGCTTCCTCGAGGAGATCACGCTCGCCCACGAGCTGACGCACGCCCTCGAGGACCAGCGCTTCGGGCTCGGCCTCGCGGACACCTCCGGCTCCGACGACGCCGCGCTCGCCCGGCTGGCGCTCGTCGAGGGCAGCGCCACGGCGGTCATGTTCACCTACGCCGAGCGCCACTTCACCTCCGACCAGACGCTCGGCGGGCTGTTCGCCGGCCTCGGCCAGGACACCGGCGACCTGCCGCCGTTCGTGGAGGCGCAGCTGCTGTTTCCCTACCTGGCCGGCCAGCGCTTCGTCCAGGAGCTCTACCGGACGGGGAGCAACGGCTGGTCGCTGCTCAACACGGCCGACCACTTCCGCCCGCCGGCGTCGACCGAGCAGGTGCTGCACCCCCAGAAGTACCTCGCGGTCGAGCAGCCCGATCGGGTGCGCCTTGACGCGCGGCGAGTGCTGGGGAAGGGCTGGCGGCGGCTCGCGGCCGGGACGTGGGGAGAGTGGGCGACCGGCGAGCTGCTGGGCGATCCCGGGGCGGCGGAGGGCTGGGGCGGCGACCGCTACGAGCTCTGGCAGCAGCCCGGCGGCGCCTGCCCGGCGCCGTGCCGGCAGCACGACGCCCTCGTCATGCGCTGGCGCTGGGACACGCGCCGCGACGCGCGCGAGTTCGACACCATCCTGCGCGAGTGGCTCGCGAAGCAGCCGGGCCCGAGCGCCACCGTCGCCCGCGGCCGCAACGTCACCCTCGCCCTCGCGCCCGAGGCCGGGCTCGCGCGCCGCCTGGCCCGTGGCTAGCCTCCGCGGCCGGGGCCGGTAGCTCAGCGGTTAGAGCCGCGGACTCATAATCCGTCAGACGGAGGTTCGAATCCTCCCCGGCCCACTGGATGCTCGAGATTCGGCCGCGGGTTCGCCCGCCGCCTGCGCCTCGCGGACCACGGGTACGGGAAGGACGTTGACCGTCGATCGCGGAACCTCGGGCGGATCAGGGCGCTACGCAAGGGCGACCGCCGTCGTCATCAAAGCCGCCGGCTCGGTGAGGCGGTGGGCTGGTGCTCATCCAAAGCTGGTCACAGGGGCGGGAACGCTCGTGACCATCGGCGGGCTGGCGTGGGTGCTGGCCGGGAGATGGGGCAAGTTCGCGGACGCTGCGGTGGGCGCGTCGGGCTGGTTGCTGGCTGC
>JAXDGC010000307.1:0-26366 GCA_034665245.1 Solirubrobacteraceae bacterium
CCACGATGTACGGGCCTCCGAGCAGCGGTTTTACGCTGGCCTGCGGCAAGGTCGGGATCTGCCTCCATCGAATCGTTCCGGGAGCCCTGCCCTGTAGCGCCCCGACAACGCGAATCGCAGCCGGCGTCGGGCCGTTCACCGAATCCCCGAAGTCGCCGATCAGATTCACCGTCTGACCCTCGTCCGACTCGTCCGGCGGGAACTGGAGGGCGCAGGTCGGGGTCGCGATGCTTCCATCGCTTCGCACGACCCGGAAGTCCGTGGTCTGAACCGATGAGCGACGGATGAACCGGTTGAAGGTGACAGGGATGTTGTCGAGACCCTGTTCGCCAGTAGGACAACGGACCGCGTCGTCTGTACCCCACGACGCGCTCAGGAGTCTCGGCTCAGGACGCACGATCGAGCCGGCCGTTGTGGCCGTTGTGGCCCACGCGCACACGAGGACTGCTCCAAGTGCTGCGAAGGCATATCCGGGCAGGCGACGCATTGAGCCCTTTCCATGAGCAGGCGGTTCAGATTGCTCGGGGATTACTGACTGCGAAGGACAAGCATAGTATGGTGCAGGCCGGAATGGACGGACGCAAGGGGATCACCCGTCGCGACGTGCTGAAGGGCGCGGCGATCGCCGCACCGGGGGTCCTGCTCGGCGGGCGCGTCGCCGCCGCGGCCGCGCGCACGCGCCCGAAGGCCTCGGCGGCGGGCATGAACGTGCTCGTCTTCCTGACCGACCAGCAGCGGGCGATCCAGCACTTTCCGCCGGGGTGGGCTGCCCGCAACCTGCCCGGCCTGACACGACTGCAGCGGCACGGGCTGACGTTCGACAACGCGTTCACCAACGCGTGCATGTGCTCGCCCGCGCGCTCGACGCTGATGTCCGGCTTCTTCCCCGCGCAGCACGGGGTCAAGTACACCCTGGAGACGACCATGCCGTCCCCGCAGTACCCCCAGGTCGAGCTCGCGACCAGCTTCAAGAACCTCGCCTCGGTGACGGCGGCCGCCGGCTACACGCCGGTCTACAAGGGCAAGTTTCACTGCAACAAACCGGCGAACGGCTCGACGTGGGTCCCCGCAGACGTCAATCAGTACGGCTTCACGCGCTGGGATCCGCCGGACGCGGGCGCGAATCAGTCGGCACCGGAGGCCGGTGGCGGCAGTTACGACAACGACGGCCGCTACATGAACGCCCAGGGCACGCCCGAGGCGGGCACCGAGGGCGCGGTCCAGTACCTCGCCTCATCAGCCGCCCGGAGCCAGCCGTTCTTCATGGTGGTCTCGCTGGTCAACCCGCACGACGTGCTCCTCTACCCCAAGACGTACCAGGCCGGCGGATACGACAGCTCGTGGCTGCAGGGTGAGATCGAGCCGCCCGCGACGGTGAGGGAGGACCTGTCGACCAAGCCGACCGTGCAGAAGCAGTTCCTTCGTCTCTTCAACGCGTCGGGGCCGATCCCGACGCGGCAGATGAAGCGCAACTACCTGAACTTCTACGCCAACCTCATGAAGTCCTCGGACGCGTACCTGGTCAAGCTGCTCGACACGCTCGAGCGGACGGGCATGCTGCAGAACACGCTGGTGATCGCCACCGCCGACCACGGCGAGATGGGCACCGCGCACGGCGGGATGCGGCAGAAGAACTTCAACGCCTACGAGGAGTCGACGCGCGTGCCGCTGGTCTACTCCAACCCGCGGCTCTTCAAGCGCCCGCGGACGAGCCGCGCGCTCGTCTCGCACGTCGACTTCCTGCCGACGCTCACGAGCCTCGTCGGCGCGCCGGCGAGCGCGCGCGCGGACTGGCAGGGCATCGACTACTCCGCACAGATCCTCAGCCGCTCGGCGAAGCCGCCGCAGAACTACACCGTGTTCACGTACGACGACTTCCAGTCAGGACAGCCGCGCGGCCCCTATCCGTCGCCGCCGAACCACATCGTCAGCATCCGAGAGAGGCGCTGGAAGCTCGCGCGCTACTGGGATCCCGCCGGCAACGAGCCCGACCAGTGGGAGCTGTACGACCTTCAGGATGACCCGCTGGAGCGAGTCAACCTCGCCCACAAGGGTCACAAGCGCACGACCGCGCAGAAGCGCCAGTTCCGCCGGCTGCGGGGCAAGCTCGCGCATGTCGAGAGGACGCGACTGCAACCGCTGAGCTGACGGGCCGGTCCGCTCTCATGCGGTCCGCGGAGCCGGTTGACAGAACCGGGAGGACGAGAGAGGTCGAGGTGCGGTTCACCTCCGAGGCGCCAGGCCGCACGCGCGTGCGGGAGGCCGGCGACCACTGCCGGCCTCCCGTGGCCGTGCGCTCAGTAGAGCGCTGCGATCCCGTTCTTGTCGTCCTGCGCGAGAACGCAGCGGGCGGTCTGGTACGACGGGTACATGACCGCGTTGACGTCGGTCGAGTGCCCGAGGCCGGCGACGTGGCCGTTCTCGTGCAGGTAGACCGACTCGAGGTCGTACGTGCTCGGCCGCGCGACACAGCCCGTGCTCCAGGCGTAGCGCGTGTTGATCGCCATGTCGGCCTCGTCGGTGTTGCTCGTCGACCACGTCACGCCGAGCGTTCCGTTGGACAGCCGCGCCCAGCCGACGTCGTTGAATCGGTCGTTGCGCTGCGCGCCCGGGCACTCCTGCACCAGCGACGGGCAGCGCGTCGTCGTGCCGCCCGAGGTGATCCGGTAGCTGGAGCCGGAGACGCTGCTCCAGTCGCCGTAGGTGTTGGTCAGCGCCGTCCGGGCACCCGCCACCCGCTCGCCGGCAGCGCTGTAGTTCTGCCGCACCGGCAGCACGTCCCACTTCAGGCCGGTAAAGGTGTAGCTCTGTGATTGCGGCGCCTGCGGCTTGGACTTCGCCTTCGCGCGCGCCGCCCCCTGGGCCGCGAGCGCGCGATCACCCGCCGAGCGTGCGCTCGAGCCCGCCGGGACCACCACGAGCACCTCGACCCGGCGGTTCGCGTTGGCCTTCGCCACGCCGTCGACCGCGACCACGCGGCTGCGCGACTCCCGATCGGCAGCCGTCGCCGGCACCGCCGCCGCCAGCATGCCGATCACCACGACCGCACCCGCCATGGCGCGTGTTTCCCGCCTCATCCCAACCTCCCGAGTTGGACGTCGTTCGCGGCAACCTAGCGTGCGCTCAGCGAACCTCAAGCGTCAGTCGTCGTCACGCCATTTGCTCAATACACCCACTTGCGGTTAGGGTCGGTCGACTGGACCGCTGAAGGTCGGCCGAAGGCATGCGCTTCTCGTACTCGGCCTCCACCTGCGGCAGCTCGGCCCGCGACACTCCGCTCAGGGCGGCGAAGATCTTGTCCTCGTCGGTGCCCCACCCGCGCATCGCATCATCGAGCTGGGCGGCGATGAACGGCGCCGTGTACGGGGCGACGAAGCGAGCGAGCACGCGGTGGTTCTCGGGCGAGCGCATGAGCCGGCCGACGGCGGCATTGCCCGCATGGTGCTGGATCCAGAGGAGCTGCTCCACGGCGGTCCCGGCCCGCGCGGCGGAGGTCGCTGCGGGCGGCGGCTGCAGGTCCTCGGTCGGCTCACGAACGCGCTCCCCGGGCATGCCCCAATCTCGCCAACCGCGTGGCGGAAGTCGAGCACCGCACCCCGGATAGGACAATCCCCTCATGGCCGCGCCGACGACCGACCGCCGACGCATCCTCATCGTCGTCAGCGGCCTCATGCTCGTGATGCTGCTCGCGTCGCTCGATCAGACGATCGTGTCGACGGCGCTGCCGACCATCGTGGGCGAGCTCGGCGGGCTCGAGCACCTGTCGTGGGTGGTCACCGCGTACCTGCTCGCGGTGACGTCGGTCACCCCGCTGTACGGCAAGCTCGGCGACCTCTACGGCCGCAAGGTCGTGCTGCAGGGCGCGCTCGTGCTCTTCCTGGCGGGCTCCGCCCTCTGCGGGCTGGCGCAGGGCATGACGGAGCTGATCGCGTTCCGGGCGATCCAGGGGCTCGGCGGCGGTGGGCTGATGGTGAGCGCGCAGGCGGCGATCGGGGACGTCGTCCCGCCGAGCGAGCGGGGGCGGTACTCGGGGCTGTTCGGCGCGGTCTTCGGCGTCTCGAGCGTGGCCGGGCCGCTGATCGGCGGGTTCCTGACGACGAATATCTCATGGCGGTCGATCTTCTACGTCAACCTGCCGCTGGGGATCGCCGCACTGGGCGTCCTCGCCGTCACGCTGCCGGCGGTCAGCGAGCGGCGTAAGCACAGCATCGACTATGCCGGGACGGCGCTGCTGGCGGTGGGGCTCAGCGGGATCATCCTCCTCACCTCGCTCGGCGGCAACGCCTACGACTGGGGCTCGCCGGAGATCGTGCTGATGGGCGTCGTCGGGGTCGCCTGCCTGGTCGCCCTGAGCTTCGTCGAGCGCCGCGCCGCCGAGCCGATCCTGCCGCCGATGCTCTTCCGCAACCGCGTGTTCCTGGTCACGAGCGCGGTCGCGATGGTCGTCGGCTTCGCGCTGTTCGGGGCGCTGACGTACCTCCCGCTGTTCCAGCAGATCGTGCGCGGGCTCTCGCCGACCGCGTCGGGCCTGCAGCTGCTGCCCGTCATGGGCGGCCTGCTCGTGTCGTCGATCGTCTCGGGGCAGATCATCACCCGCACGGGCCGCTACAAGGCGTGGCCGATCGCGGGGACGGCGGTGGCCACGCTCGGCATGTGGCTGCTGTCCTCGCTCGACGAGACGACGTCGTCGGGCGTGGCGGCGCTGCACATGCTCGTGCTCGGGCTCGGTCTGGGCATGGTGATGCAGGTGCTCGTGCTGGCGGTGCAGAACGCGGTGCCCTACGCGATGCTCGGCGTGGCGACGTCGGGCTCGACGCTCTTCCGCTCGATCGGCGGGTCGCTGGGCACCGCGGTACTCGGCGCGGTGTTCTCGGGCCGGCTCGCGTCGGAGCTGGCGAGCGCCGGCGGCGCCCCCAAGGGCGGGCTGGATCCGACGGCGATCAGCCGCCTGCCGGCGCCCGTCCACGACGCCTACATCTCGGCCTTCACCGACGCGCTGCACCTCGTGTTCCTGGTGGCCACGGCCGTCGTCGCGGTCGCGTTCCTGCTCTCGTGGCTGATTCCGGAGCGGCCGCTGCGGACCACGATCGAGACGAGCGTCGGGGAGGCTCTGGGCGGGCCGGTGGACACCGACTCGATGAGCCAGCTCGCCCGCGCGCTGAGCCGGACCGTGGGCCGCGAGCGCACGCTGGCATTCATGGCCGAGACGGTCGCGCGCGCGGGCGTCGACCTGTCCCCGAGCGCCTCGTGGGCGCTCCTGCGCCTGGGGGCGCCCGACCCCATCACGGTCACCGAGGCCGCCGCTCTGCCCCAGGTCGACGTCGGACGGCTCATGGCGGCCGTGGAGGAGCTGCGAGCGGCCGGCCTGCTCGACGGCGAGCGTCCAACCGACGCCGGGCGCGCGATGCGCGCGCGCCTCGTCGCGGCCCGCACCGACGGGCTGCGGACGCTGGTCGCCGACTGGAAGCCGGACGAGAATCCGGAGCTCGACCCGCTCCTGCGCCGGCTGGCCGACGAGCTCGCCGCGCCGGCCTGACGCGCCCGGGTACGCTGCCCGCCGTGTCCGTGCTCGATCGCTTCAGCCTCGACGGCAAGGTCGCCATCGTCACCGGCGCCTCGTCGGGCCTCGGCGTCGCATTCGCCAAGGCGCTCGCCGAGGCGGGCGCCGACGTCGCCCTCGGGGCCAGGCGCGTCGAGCGTCTCGAGGAGACCCGGTCGCTGGTCGAGGGGGTCGGGAAGCGCGCCATCGCGGTGCGCGCCGACGTCTCGGACCCCGACAGCTGTCAGGCGCTCGTCGACGCCACGATGAACGACCTCGGCCGCGTCGACGTGCTCGTCAACAACGCCGGCGTGGGGACGGCGATGCCCGCGCTCAAGGAGAGCCCGGACGACTTCCGAGCAGTGCTCGACATCAACCTCCATGGGTGCTACTGGATGGCGCAGCGCGCCGCCGCGGTGATGGAGCCCGGCAGCTCGATCGTGAACATCTCGAGCGTGCTCGGCCTGACGACGGCGGGGCTGCCGCAAGCGGCCTACTCCGCGAGCAAGGCGGGCCTGATCGGGCTCACGCGCGACCTTGCCCAGCAGTGGACGGGCCGCAAGGGGATCCGCGTCAACGCGCTCGCCCCCGGCTGGTTCGAGTCGGAGATGAGCGACCAGCTTCCCGACGGCTACATCGATCGCCAGCTCGAGCGGATCGTCGCCGGGCGGGTGGGCGATCCCGAGGAGCTCGCGGCCGCGCTCGTGTTCCTCGCCAGCGACGCGGGCGGCTACGTGACCGGCCAGACGCTCGCGGTCGACGGCGGCTTCACCATCACCTGAGCGAGGACAGTCGCGGCCGGCCGCGTTTTCGCCGATGGAGGGGCATGCGCCCTGATGAGGACATTCGCCACTCGTGGATCTGTCGCAACGAATTCGAGCGGGCGCGCTTCATGGACCTCCACGGCCGCCTGCTGCGGGCCAACAACGCGATCCTGCTGATCCTGATCGCGGCGATCGTGGTCGCGCTCCCGTTCGTGTCCGACCGCGTCGGCGTGATCCCGGCGGCCGTGGGCTTCGCGCTGTTCGGCGGCATCCAGCGCGCGGCGACGCGGTTGGCCCGCCCCGAGCTGTGGGTGTTCGGCGCGCTGCTCGGCGCCGAGACGCTGATCGCGGTGGCAGTCCGGCTCCACGGAGGAGGAATCACGCCGGCGATGGCGCTGCTGTGCTGGCCCGCCGCCGGCCTGGCCGGGCGCTTCCCCAACCGCGCTTCGCGGCCTGGCACCGGCTACGCGCTGGTGCTGGCCTGCGTCGTCGTGCTGAGCAGCGACGCCGGCGTGCTGACGAGCGACCCGCTGGCACTGAGCCTGCTGCTCGTCGCGATCGCCTCCGTCCACACCGTGGCGACGGTCCTGCGCGACTCGGACGTCGAGAACCGCGGCGCTGCCATCCTCGACCCGCTGACCGGGATGCTCAACCGCACGGCGCTGATCAACCGGACGGCGGAGATCGAGTTCCAGTCGCGCGTGGCGCGCGAGCCGGTCGCCGTGGTCCTGCTCGACCTCGACCGCTTCAAGCAGATCAACGACACGCGTGGCCACGCGACCGGGGACACCGTCCTCCAAGAGGTCGCGTACCGCCTGCGCAAGGTGCTGCGGGCCTATGACCTCGTGTACCGCCTCGGCGGCGAGGAGTTCGTCGTCCTGCTGCTCGGCGGCACCGCCGCCGCGACCGCGGCGACCGCCGAGCAACTCCGAGCCGCGGTCGCCGACGGGCCGATCGTCGGCATCGACCTCACGGTCTCGGTCGGCGTCGCCGCGTCGGCGGACGGTACCGCCTTCGTCTGGGACGACGTCTTCCTCCGCGCCGACGCCGCGCTCTATCGCGCCAAGGCCAACGGCCGCGACTGCGTCGTCGTCGAGGACGCGGTCCCCGGTGCCCTCGTCGGGTCAGCGAGCTAGCGCCGGTCGCGCAGCTTCCCGATGCGCCGGCGCACCTTCTCCGCGTCGCCTGCGTTCGGCACGAGCGTGAGGTAGCGCTCGTAGGCCTGGATCGCGCCGACCGCGTTCGATCTGGCGTTGGAGGTGCAGCACGACGCCGGCCGGACCGCGCGTGGCGAAGGCCCGCCGGGGTGATGCCGTGCGCGGCGAACGCAAGCCGGTTCGCGGGTCCTGCCGCTCTGCCGCGCGGGCATTGGCCGAGCCTATGCCGAGCCGAGAGCTGCAGCGCCGCGGCGATGGCGGCGGCGTTGATCGTGCCGCCTGGCGTCTTGGTTCGGCATGACGTTCGTCACTCCGATCACGCCGGCCGACACACCGACGGTCGCGGTCGCCGGCTCGCGTCACACGGCGGTCAGAAACCTGCCCCCGTACGCGCCTCGGGAGCAGGGCCCGATCGCCCGCGGGATCGCCCTGCTGGGCCGATATCGGATCACTCGTGATGAGCGGCGGCAGTCCGTCGCGAGAGCCTCCCTCCGTTTCCGTCCGCTCAATGCAGGGGTAGCCCCGGCGGTGCCAATAGGGAGAGATCGGGAGCGATTGGGAGATATGGCTACACGCGCGAGCGACACGGTCGGCGAGGCGCTGGTTTCGGTTCTTCGCGAAGCCCTCAAGGGTGCCGGCGACGAGGACCCGAAGAAGAGGAAGAAGAAGAAGCGCGGAGGCGCTCTTTCGGGTGCCAAGGGCCTTGCGGCGGGCGTGGGGCTCGCGGCGGTGGCGCCGCTGGCGAAGAAGGGTATGGACGCGGCCCGCGCGAACGGCGGCCTGCCGACGCCATCCATCGAGTTCGATCCCACTGCGCTTCTCGAGACGACGACGCGCGCCATGGAGGACGTCAGGAGCGCCGTCAGCGCGGGGCTCGATCGCGTCGAGGAGTTCATTGAGACGCAGGACATCGATGTAGGCGCATGGCGCGGCATCTTCGACAACGGCGAGCCGAACGAAGACGGCGACGAGGACGACGACAGCGCGAGGTCGGGCTCGTCGTCGGGGTCGGACTCGTCCCGTAAGCCCAGCTCACAATCGAAGTCGGGCTCGTCTCAGAAGTCGGGGTCGCCCCCGAAGTCGGGGTCGTCCTCGAAGTCGCGATCCGCGTCGAAGTCGGGGTCGTCCCGGAGGTCCGGGTCGGCTCGGACGTCGGGGTCGTCGTCGCGGTCGGCGTCGAGGTCGACGCCGTCCAGGTCGGGCTCGTCTCAGAAGTCCGGTTCGGCGCAGAAGTCGCGCTCCACATCGAGGTCCGATTCGTCTCGGGCGTCGGGCTCGTCGTCGAGGGGCGGTTCGTCTCCGAAGTCGGGCTCGCCATCGAAGTCGAGTTCCGCATCGAAGTCGGGCTCCTCCCAGAACTCCGGCTCGACTCAGAAGTCGTCTCGGGCGTCGGGCTCGTCCCAGAAGTCGAGCTCAGGGTCGAGGTCGAGCTCGCCGTCGAAGTCGGGTTCGTCCAAGAAGTCGAGTTCCGGGTCGAGGTCGAGCTCGCCGTCGAAGTCGAGTTCCGCATCGAAGTCCGGTTCGTCTCAGAAGTCGAATTCGCCATCGAGGTCAAGCTCGCGGTCGAAGTCGAGCCCCGCATCGAAGTCGGGCTCGTCGCGCAGGTCGAGCGCCGCGTCGAAGTCGGGTTCGTCCCAGAAGTCGAGCTCCGCGTCGAAATCGGGCTCGTCTCGGAAGTCGAGCCCCGCATCGAAATCGAGCTCGTCTCGGAGGTCGAGTGCCGCGTCGAAGTCGAGCTCGCCGTCGAAATCGAGCGCCGCGTCGAAGTCGGGTTCGTCCCAGAAGTCGAATTCGCCATCGAAGTCGAGCGCCGCGTCGAAGTCGGGCTCGTCCTCGAAATCGAGCTCCGCGTCGAAGTCAGGGTCGTCCCCGAAGTCGAGCTCATCGAGGCAGGGTTCGTCTCAGAAGACGAGTTCGTCATCGAAGTCCGGCCGCAGCCGCGGTTCGGCGAACGGCCGCGGCAACGGCGGCCAGAAGTCGAGCGGGCAGTCGTCGTCCGGCCGTTCGCGCGGCAGCGCAGGCAATCGGAGCAGCGGCGGTTCGACCAAGGCGTCCGGCCGGCGCAAGACCTCGAGCCGGAGCTGATGGATGTCTCGGGCGTCCTGAAGGACGCGTTGTTGTCCAGCGGGTGTCCTTTGACGCGCCCATGCGGGTCCACGCGGCCCCTGCGGCCGCGTACCCCCGGCCGCCCGCGGTCGTCATCTAACGGGTTATGCGGATCTACCACGAGAAGAGGCAGGTAATGGCGTTTCCAGCGAAGCAGACCAAGGCCGACGACGTACGCAAAATCGCACTGTCCGCCCTGAGCACGGTCTTGGGCGACGGCAAGGTCGAGGCGCCGTCGAAGCCCGGACTCACGGGCGTACGCGCGGTCGCGACCGGCGCGGTGCTCTACACGGCGGGCCGCGCGGTCGTGACCGGCCGGCGTTTCATCCGCGATCGCATGGGCGCGGACACCCAGGAGGCGGAGGGCGAGGTTCGCGAGGACGAGGACGTCGACGACGAGGAGTTCGAGGAGCCTGAGGCCGAGGAGTTCGAGGAGCCTGAGGCCGAGGAGGAAGAGGACGAGGAGGAAGAGGACTTCGAGGAGCCCGAGGCCGAGGAGGAAGAGGACGAGGAGGAAGAGGACTTCGACGAGCCCGAGGCCGAGGAGGAAGAGGACGAGGAGGACGAGGACTACGACGAGCCCGAGGCCGAGGAGGACGAGGAAGATTCGCGTCCGCGGAGGAGGAGGCGTTCGGCCGTTTAGGGTGCCGAGCGGTATGGCGCTCGCGCGCGAGAGCGCGTGATCGCGCGGCGACGACCTGAGCGCACTCCGCGACTACCGACAATCCCCAGCGGGGACCGGCAAGACATGTCCACAGCGCCTCCTCCACCTGACGAGCCGACCGAGCCGCTGCCGCCCGCGGATGCCCCGCGTGTCCGTGAGCGGCTCGTCGATGAGCGGGTGGTCTCGGCCGCCGATCCGCTTCCGATCGTGCACTTCGAGGATGCGCTGCGCTCCTTGCGCACCGCGGTCGTGCTGTTGGGGCTGCTCTCAGTCGCCGCGCTCGGCGTGGCGGTCTACGCGCTCATCAAGGGCCAGGAGGCGGACCGCGCGTCTGCCGGCAGCAACCGCGTCAGCCGGCTCAACGACCGCGTGGATCGGCTGAGCAGCGACCTCCAGCGCACGCGTCAGAGCGCCAGTGGGACTGCCGACGCAACCGACGTCAACCGGCTGCAGACCCGCCTCGGTGACAAGGCCGACGCCGCGGACGTGGGGAAGCTCCAGCGGACGGTCGCGAAGCTCCAGACACAGGTCACTGAGTTCCAGAGCAACAACGACACGACCGCGGCCCTCGATCAAGTCGATCAGCGTCTGGATGACCTCTCGCGCCAAGTGCGGGCGCTGCAGGACAACGCACAGACGTCACCGTGAAGCGACTCGTGGGGCAGCGCCACAACACAAACTAGTTCTGGCAGTCCATTAACCATAAACCGGGCAAGAATTACCAGTAATTGGTTTATCTGGGACGTGGTGACGAAGTGCGTCAGATGCCTGACGTCGACGGCGCTCCCCGGTGGAGAAGGCGCGAGCGGCGCGGCACGGCCGGAACCGCGTGGGACCGGCGTTTGGCAGGGCTCGAGCCAGTGGCCGCTCCTGCAGGCGGCATTCCAATCGTTTCCGCCCTCTCCTGCCAAGGGTACGGCTCTGTTCACCTGGTAACGGAGTTGAGGAGAGATTTCATGGCCAACGATCTGAGCGACACAGTGCGTGACGCGCTCGGCCACATGGTGCGAGAGGCCATAAAGAACGTCGGCGACGCGTCGCCGACCAAGAACGGCGGCAGTGGCCCGTTCAAAGGCATGAAGGGTCTTGCGGCCGGTGCCGGCCTTGCAGCCGCGGCCCCGCTGGCGAAAAAGGGCGTCGATGCCGTGCGAGCCAATGGCGGTCTGCCGACTCCGAGTCTCGGGGGCGCTGCCTCGAAGGTGGCGTCGATGGCAAGTCCCAAGCAGGCGGCCTCAAAGGCGGCGTCCAAGGCGGGCGACAAGGTCGGTTCGAATCTCAAGGATGCCGTGACGAGCAAGGTCGACGAAGCCGGCGGCGCCGGCGGCCTGGTGAAGGAGGCCGCGAGTGGCCTGCTTCCCGGTGGCGGCGACAGCGACAGCGACAGCGGAAAGGGCGGTATGCCAGGAGTTGGGAAGGGCCGGCGGATGCCGGTGCAACAGGCTGTGGACGTGGCTGTGCCCCTCGAGACGGCCTACAACCAGTGGACGCAGTTCGAGGACTGGCCCGAGTTCATGCATCGCGTGACACGGGTGAGCCAGGAGGACGACTGCAGCATCAGCTTCGCCACGAAGATCTGGGGCAAGACCAAGGAGTTCAAGGCGGATATCGAGACCCAGCGTCCCGATGAGCGCATCAAGTGGAAGGTCTCGGAGGGGATCACCCACACCGGCGTGGTGTCCTTCCACGAGCTCGCCCCGAACCTGACGCGGATCGAGCTCAACATCGACGTGGATCCCGGCTCGCTGATCGAGAAGGCGGCGCGAGGCATGCGCCATATCAAGCGCGCCGTCCGCGCCGACCTCCACCGCTTCAAGGCCTTCATCGAGATGCAGGAGCTCGAGACCGGTGCCTGGCGCGGGGTCATCGAAGACGGCGAGCTGGTCGAGGAGCACGACGAGTCCTACGACGAGGAGCGAGACTACTCCGAGGTCGATGACCTCTACGGCGAGCAGAGCTCCGACGACGACGACGACGACGAGGACGAGGACGACGACGAGCAGGGCTCCGAGCCGACGTCCGAGGGCGACGAGGACGAGGACGAGGACGAGGGCAGCAGGCGACGCTCGCCCAACGGCCGGTCGAAGACCCGGACGGCGGCGTCGTCGGCGTCGCGCTCGTCACGTACCGCGGGTTCGGGTTCGCGGTCGCGGTCCGGCTCGTCGAAGTCACGCTCCTCGGGCTCCCGCTCATCGCGGTCTGGCTCCTCGAAGTCGGGCTCGTCGAGCTCCGGCTCGTCGAGGTCTGGCTCCTCGAAGTCGGGCTCGTCGAAGGCCAGCTCGTCGAAGTCGGGCTCGTCGCGCGGCTCGAGCAACGGGAAGAGCACCGCGAGCAGGTCGCGCTCATCGAAGAGCACGAGCAACGGCAAGAGCGGTGGGTCCGGGAGCAAGTCGTCCGGCCGCTCGCGCTCGAGCTCGGGCGGCTCGTCGAAGCGGCGCCAGGCCTCGAGCCGGAGCTGACGCCCAATGTCAGGAGCGCTCAAAGGCGCCATCGTCAAGCGCGTCTCCGGCGAGAATGTCTCGCCGGGGGCCGCCGCCCTCGCCGCAATTGTCGCGGCGGCCGCGGCGGCGGTGATCACCTACCGCGCGTTGCGGAGCTAGCTGCGAAAGGAGGTAGGCGTGCTGTTCAGCAAGAGCAAGAGCAAGTCCACAGCGGAGGAAGTCCGACAGGTGGCGCTGTCCGCGTTGGCCTCGGCGCTCGAGGACCGGACCCAGGAGTCCGACAGCAAGCCAGGCCGAACCGGCCTGCGTGCGGTGGCGGCCGGCGCCGTCCTCTACACGGCCGGCCGTGCGGTGTTTAGCGGTCGTCACGCCATCCTTGAGCGCCTCGGCGACGGCGCGGCCAGCGAGGACGACGCGGAGGACGAGGAGTACGACGAGCCCGAGGCCGAGTCGGACGAGGACGACGAGGAGGACTTCGAGGAGGAGCCCGAGGCGGAGTCGGACGAGGACGACGAGGAGGAGCCCGAGGCTGACTCGGACGAGGACGACGAAGAGGACTTCGAGGAGGAGCCCGAGGCGGAGTCCGACGAGGACGACGAAGAGGACTTCGAGGATGAGCCCGAGGCGGAGTCCGACGAGGACGACGAAAACGAGCCCGAGGCCGAGTCCGACGACGACGAGGACGAGGACTTCGAGGACGAGCCCGAGGCCGAGAGCGACGAGCTTGCGAGCCGGCGCCGGCGTCGACGCGTCCGCCCCGCCGCTCGCCCCCCCGAGCCGCCTGAGTCGGACGAGGACGAGGATCACGCTGACGCCGATGCCGAGCCGGTCGCCGGCTAGTCATGGCACGCAAGGACGACAACAACAGCAACAGCCAGAGCAAGCAGGACGAGGCTGACCGTTACCGGAGGGCGGCGGAGGACGCACTCCAGCAGCTCGACTGGGCGATCGGCTACCTGCACGGCATCCGCAAGGTCGAGATCTCGAAGTCGCTGGCCAAGAACCGCTCCTACATCCGGCGGCGGCTGATGGGCGAATCCGAGGAGCCGATGCCCGCACAGGAAACGAGCGAGACGTGATGGACCCGACAAAGGAGATGAGCACGTGGCGGTAGCGACCGGCGGCGGTTACCTCGAGCGTCCGCGGCCCAGTGGCCTGGCCGACGTCATCGACGTGATCCTTGACAAGGGCCTCGTCATCGACGCGTACGTGCGCGTGTCGCTCATCGGGATCGAGATCCTCACCATCGACGCCCGCATCGTGATCGCGAGCGTCGACACGTACCTCCGGTTCGCCGAGGCGGTCGGGCGGCTCAACATCGCCGAGAACGACGATTCCCAGGGCCTGCCCGAGCTGATGGAGTCGATGACCTCGGGCGGGGCGAAGTCCAAGACCCAGGGCGCGCTGGAAGGCGTCAAGGAGAAGATCACCGGCGGGGACGACGACGACAAGGACAAAGACAAGGGCGACGAGAAGCCCAAGAGCCGGACGCGCCGGCGGTCCAGCTCTTCCTCGGGCTCGAGCTCGTCGTCACGCAGCCGGAAGGCGAGCGAGTGACGGACGCCGAGGGCGCGGTCTACGTCTACGGCGTCCTGCGAGCGGCCGAGCAAGAGTCCGCGGCGGCCACCGGTGTCACGGGCGCCAGCGTCCGATCCGTCGAGCACGGCGAGCTCGCGGCGCTGGTCAGCGACCTCGAGGGCGGAGCGCTGATGGCGGCGCGCGAGGTGCGCGCGCATTGGCGCGTCGTCGAGGCGGCGTCAAAGGGGGCGACGGTGATCCCGGTACGATTCGGCACCGTCATGGCGAGCAACCAGGCAGTAGTCGATGAGCTGCTCGCTCCCCAGGCCGAACGGCTGACGGCACTCCTGCACGCGCTGGCCGGGCAGGTGCAGCTCGGCGTCAAGGGCGAGTACGAGGAGGACGTCCTGCTGCGTGAGGTCGTCCGCGAGGCACCGGCCGTGAAGGCGCTGCGCGAGCGCGTCCGGACCCTGCCCGAGGCGGCGGGCTACTACGACCGCATCCGCCTCGGCGAGCTCGTCGCCGCCGAGGTCGAACGGCGACGTGGCCGGGACACGGGCCTCGCGCTCGAACGGCTCGGCCCGCACGCGCGCGCGACGAAGGCGAACGAGCCCAGGACGGCGAGCGGCGCTTTCGACCTCGCCTTCCTCGTCGCGCGCGACGGGATCGACCCGTTCAGCGCAGCGGTCGGCGAGTTGTCCGAGGCGCTCGGTGAGCGCGTCGGCATCCGCTACGTCGGGCCCCTGCCGCCCTACAGCTTCGTGGAGGAAGAGATCTCCGTCGGGGGTGCGCCATGGGCCTGATCAGCGGCCTGCTCACGCTGCCGCTCGCCCCGGTGCGCGGGACGGTGTGGCTCGCGGAGCGCATCCAGGAGCAGGCTGAGCGCGAGCTCTACGACGAGTCCGCGATCCGGACCGGGCTGCTGGAGATCGAGCACGCGCGCACCACCGGCGAGCTCGACGACCGCGAGCTGGACGAAGCCGAGGATGTGCTGATCGCGCGCCTGATGGAGATCCGCGCGCTCGCCGGAGGGGAGGGCCATGGCCTCGTCGGATGACGGGCGGTTGTCTGCCCGGGAACTGAGCGAAGCGGCGCTCTCGACGGTCGAGGAGCTGACGGGCTACTCGGCCGAGGCGGTCACGGGGCTCGAGTGGGACGACGAGCTCTGGCAGGTGACGGTCGACGTGCTCGAGCTCGCTCGCGTCCCCAACACGACGGACGTGATGGGCACCTACGCGGTCCAGCTCGATGATCGCGGGACGCTCCGCGGCTACCGGCGGACCGGCCGCTTCCTGCGCGGCCAGGTGGACGGGAGCTGAGCGTGGAGGAGCGCGGACTCCCGACCCGCTCGTCCAGCCCTCTTCCCGGGCGGCCCGACTCGCAGACGAATCTCGCGGACATCCTCGAGCGCGTGCTCGACAAGGGCATCGTCATCGCGGGCGACATCCAGATCAACCTGCTCGACATCGAGCTCCTCACCATCAAGTTGCGGCTGCTGATCGCTTCCGTCGACCGGGCACGTGAGATGGGGATCAACTGGTGGGAGAGCGACTCCTCGCTCCAGAGCCTGGGCCCGGGTGGCGACGACGATGACAACGGCGACCAGGGCCGGTTGCAGCAGGAGAACCGCGAGCTGCGAGAGCGCCTCGAGCGCCTCGAGCGCGCGCTCGGTGTGGGCGAGCCGGAGTCGAAGAGTGACTGACGAGCTCGCGCGCTGGGCCGGGGAGCGCGCGCCCGCCCTGCTCGCGCGCGCCGAGGCGGAGGCCGTTGCGGTGCTGCGCGACGCGCTCGTCGCGGCGGCGTTGCCCCGCACTCGAACCGAACCTTCGGCGCCACCGTCTGCCGCGGACCCGGCGCCCCAGCGCGGCGACGCGCTCTGGACCTACGGCGTGGTTCGCGCCGGCGCCCCGTCACCGGCACAGCTCGAGGGGATCGAGGGAGCCGGGGCCGTTGAGCTCGTGGTGGCCGGCGAGCTCGCGGCGCTCGTCAGTCGTGTGCCGCTCGCCGACTTCGGCGAGGAGCCGTTGCGCCGCAACCTCAATCACATGCCGTGGCTCGAGCGCGTCGCGCGGGCGCACGAGGCCGTGCTCGAGCGTGCGCTGCAGACGATGACGATCGTGCCGCTGCGCCTCTGCACGATCTACGAGAGCGAGGCGAGTGTGCGCGCGATGCTCGCCGCCGAGCGTGAGTCGTTCGGCGAGATCCTCGCGCTGCTCGACGGGCGCCAGGAGTGGGGCGTCAAGCTGCTGCTCGACCCTGCACGGGTCGCCGCGGAAGCCCGCGCCCGCAGCCCCGAGACGGAGACGCTCGAGGCGCAGCTGGCACAGAGCAGCGAGGGCGGGGCCTACATGCTGCGCCGCCGGCTGGAGCGACACGTGAGCGAGGTCTCCGAGTCGCTCGCCGCCGAGGTCGCGCGCCAGGTCCACGCCCGGGTTCAGGATTGGGCCGTCGACGCGGTCACGCTGCCGGCCCAGAACCGAGAGCTCTCCGGCCACGAGGGTGAGATGATCCTCAACGGCGCCTACCTGGTCGAAGCGGACCGCGTCGATGGGTTGCGCGGGCTCGTCGACGAGCTCGAGACGCACCACCGCGCGCTCGGCGCGCGGATCGAGCTGACGGGTCCGTGGCCGCCGTACAACTTCGTCCCGAGCCGCGGCGCCGGGGCGCTGGCATGACGTCGATCCTCGAGCGCGACGTCGCGCTGATCGACGTCGTGGACCGGCTGCTCGGCGGCGGCGTCGTGATCGCGGGCGACATCACGCTCGCGGTGGCCGATGTCGATCTCGTCTACGTGAGCCTGCGCGCGCTGATCACCTCGGTCGCGACCGCGGAGGAGAAGCAGCTCCTCCCGCGCATGGGCAGCGCGGTGTGATCGAGCTCTTCGCCATCGCCGAGTATCCCGGCCCGCCCTTGCCCGCGCTCGCGCCGCTCCGTGCGGTGCGTGCCGGCTCCCTCGCCGCGATCTGCGCGCCCGCGGAAGGCGTCAAGGTCACACCCGAGGCGCTGTGGCGTCATGAGCAGGTCGTCGAGGCGCTGATGGAGGATCGCGATCTGCTGCCGGTTCGCTACGGCACCCTCGTGGATGACGATGCGGCGGCGGTCCGCGCGGTGGACGCCCGGCGCGACGAGCTGTCGGCGGCCCTCGACCGGGTGCGGGGCGCGGTCGAGCTCTCCGTGCGCGCCGTTGGTGATCCGGAGGACGGCGATGGCGAGGCCGCCGGGGGGAGGGGCTACCTGCGGACGAAGATGCGCTCGGCGGCCGCGCAGGAGAGCGTGACGCTCTCGCTCCACAAGCCGCTCGCCGCCCTCGCGCGCGCAGACATGCGGCGCTCTCCCCGGCCCCCGTCCGAGCTGTTGCGCGCCGCGTACCTGGTCGACAGGGATGCGATCGGGGCGTTCACCCGCCTCGTCGCGCGGCTCGACGATCGCCACCCCGGCCTGCAACTTCTCTGCACCGGACCATGGCCGCCCTACAGCTTCGCCGAGGCATGAGCCGCAAGATCCTTCACGGGCCCGACGACCTCGAGCCGTTCGCCGGCGAGCTTCCTCACCTCACCGACGCGCTCTCGCGGCGAATCAATACCGACCAGGAGGGCCTGGAACGTGGGCTCGCCCAGCTGGTGTTGACGATCGTCGAGCTCCTGCGGCAGCTGATGGAGCGCCAAGCGCTTCGGAGAATCGACGGCGGTGCGCTCTCGGAGGAGCAGGTCGAGCGCCTCGGGTCCACGTTCATGGAGCTCGACAAGCGCATGGAACAGCTGAGGCACGAGTTCGGCCTCGAGGAGGAGGACCTCAACCTCAACCTCGGGCCGCTCGGCAACCTGCTCTGACGCCTAGCGTCGCCCTCGCTTCGCTCGGCCCTTGGCGGTGCGGCCGGCGCCGCGCCCACGCGCCGCCTTGCCCTTGGCCCCGGTCGAGCGCCGGCCCGTCAGCTTGCCGACGACCTCGAGGATGCGGCCGCCGACCGTGTCGCTGCCGCCGGCGGCCTTGTCACGGCGTCCAGATCTCAGTTTCATGCTCAGCCTTTCGTTGGGGATTGCTCATTGAGCCGCCTCCTGATCTTTGAGCGGTTCTGAGCCAGGACGGCGGCGAGCCGTGGCTTTCGAATGCGGTGGAGATACGCGATGACCCAGTCGAGCTGATCGAGCGTCGCCTCGGCCGCCGCGCGATAGCGCTCGGCGTTGTCCTGCGGCGCTGGTGACCCAGCGCTGTCGTGATCCGAGATGCTTGCCATCTCCGGCGGTTCTCCCCGGTCACGGAACAAGTCATTGGCACTGCGGAACCGACGCGATCGAATGCTGACCGCCGGTTGCTCCGCGCGTACCGGACAACTGCCACGGGTAACCGAGGACGCGTGCCCGCCGCGGAGGTGATCAGGTGAGCGAGCGTCCGCTCGAGGAGCTCGTGCAGACCATGTCCCAGCAGGCAGCTGTCGTGGCCCGCGCCCAGGTGGATGTTGCGCGTCGCGAGCTGACCGCCAAGGCGAGGCAGTCGGGCACCGGGGTCGCCATGGTGGGCGGAGGTGCCTTCCTCGTGGGGCTCGCTTCGGGAACCGGCACGGCTGGGCTGATCCTCTTGCTGGCTCGCCGCCCCGGGGCGTCGGCTGCCGCGCTCGGAGTGACGGGCGCGTATGCCGGTGCAGGCGCGTTCCTCGCCCGCGAGGGGCTCGCTCGCCTCCGCGAAGCCGGGCCGCCGCCCGACGTGCAGGTTCAGGACGAGCCGGCTGAGAGCGCCAAGCAGAAGGTCGGAGCTGCGAAGCGACGCACCAAGCCGGCAGCGAAGAAGTCGCCGCCGAAGACGTCGAGTCGCTCGACGTCGAAGTCACCGAGTTCTCGCCCGCGGTCCTCCCGGTAGCACCGGGCGGGGCTGAGCCCTCAGTTGCAACACTGGCGGCCATGGACACCGCCACGGACCGCATCTCCTGGTTCCCCGTCCCCGATGAGGCCGATCTCCCGCCCGACCTGCAGGGCCTTTTCCGCAAGGCGCGCGAGCGGATCGGGTTCGTGCCGAACGTGTTCCGCACGTATGCGTTCCGGCCCGAGCGCCTGTCGGCGTGGTTCGCGCACTTCCGGCTGCTGCACGAGGAGACGCCGGGGCTGAGCGCGGCCGAGCGCGAGATGATCGCGGTCGTCGTCTCGATGGCCAACGGCTGCCTCTACTGCCTCGTCGCCCACGGCGCCGCGCTGCGCGAGGCGTGGGGCGACCCGGTGATGGCCGACCGCATCACGCTCGACTGGCGCCGCGCCGAGGGTCTCAGCGATCGCCAGCGCGCGATCTGCGCGATGGCGGAGCGGCTCACGACGGCGCCGCTCGAATGCACGGAGGCCGAGCTCGACGAGCTGCGCGGCCACGGGCTCTCCGACATCGACGCGTGGGACGTGATCGAGGTCGCCGCGATGTACAACTTCACGAACCGCGTGGCGCTCGCGACCGGCCAGATGCCCAACCCGGAGTACCACTCGCTCGCGCGCTGAGACTCGGCAGCCGGCGCGAGAGCCCGGGTGCGAGCGTCTCGATGTAGCTGGCCGAGACGTGGCCGCTGTTGCGGTAGACGAGGACGTCGCCGATCACGGCCGGGCAGAGCGTCGGCAGGCAGAACCGGCTCGTCGGGTCGATCACGCCGACGCCCGGGACGCGCCCCGCGCCGGCGGCGACGGTCGCCGCGTCGGCCACCGCCGCGCGTCGCGGGAAGGCGCAGCGCGCCAGGTGGCGCATCGCGCCCGAGACGCAGTCGGGGATGTCGAACGGCGGCCGCGGCGCGTCGGCGAGCACCGCGACGTGGGGAACCGTGGCGCGCAGGCGCCGCAGCGTCGGCGCGTAGCCGTCCGCGAGCGCCCGCGCGCTCGCCTCGTGGTCCAGGTGCCGGCCGCGCTCGACCACGGCGTAGTGCGCGGAGGCCGCGGCGATGACCAGCGCGGGATGTTCAACTCGCTCGATGCGACGCAGCGCGTACTCGCGCCACGCGTCGCACTGCGTGTACTCGCGCCGCGACAGCGTGTAGAGCACGCGCACCCGCGGCGGCGGGCAGCCGCCCTTCGTCAGCTCGACCAGCCGCCAGTGCCGGCGCAGAGCGATCTTCTGCAGCGCCGGGAAGTACTGCATCGCGTGCGAGTCCCCGAACAGCACGACGGTCGTCCTGGCGCGGCGCCGGCCGTAGACGCAGGGCTTCGAGGTCGTCGCGCGCTCGCCGGCGAGGCAGCCGTCGAAGTACGGTCGCCCGCGGTCCGCGCTCGCGTCGCGCGGCCGGGGCCTGAGCGCGACCGCCGCACGTTGGATCGCGTGGGTGCGCGCGAGCTGTGGCGCGCCTTCCGCGTCGCGTGCGGCCAGTGCCGGCGGGGACGAGATGCTCGCCGACAGCGCGACGCCCGCGCCGACGGCCAGCGCGGGGCCCACGACCGCGGCCGCGAGCGTGGCCCTGGTCCTGCGCAGATGGAGCTTCGAGCGGCGCAACGGCTCCTCGATCCATCGGTGGGTGACGACCGTCGGCAGGAACGATGCCAGCACGACGGCGACGCCCTCGCCGGTCGACAGCGGGCCCCACGCCGCGGCGGCGAAGACGAGCGCCGGCCAGTGCCAGACGTACCACGCGTAGGACACGCCGCCGACGAAGCGGACCGGCCTCAGCGTCAACGCCCGCGTCGGGCGCGGCGGGGTCGCGCTGGTGCCCGCGGCGAGGAGCGCGACGGCTCCGAGCGTCGGCAGCAGCGCCGCCGGGCCCGGGAGCGGCGTGGCATCACCGAACGCGACCGTCGCGGCGCCGATCGCGGCCACGCCGGTCCAGGCCGCGGCGGACGCGGAGCGCCGCCCCAATCGGCGATCGACGAGCCACAGGGCGAGCAGTCCGCCCAGCGCGAGCTCCCAGGCGCGGGCCGGGGCGGAGAAGTACGCCTGGTCGGGCGCGGCGCTGACGCGCTGGATCGCGTAGAGGAGCGACGCGACCGCGATCGCCCCCAGCGCGACCGCCAGGGCCCGGTGCCCGCCGCCGCCGCGGCCGCGCAACCGCCACGTCACGGCCAGCAGCACCAACGGCCACACGAGGTAGAACTGCTCCTCGACCGCGAGCGACCAGAAGTGATCCAGCGGCCGGTCCTGGTTCGCCGCGAAGTAGTCGACCGCACCGGCCGAGAGCCGCCAGTTCATGACGTAGCCGCCGGCCGCCATGACGTCGGCGGCGACCACGTCGGCGCGCGCCGGTGAGAGCAGGACCGACGACACCGCCGCGACCACGGCGATCACCGTGAGGACCTGGGGCATCAGCCGCTTCACCCGCCGCGCGTAGAACCGCGCGAGGGAGACGCGGCCGCGGCGGTCGAGCTCGCCGACGAGAAGCTGCGTGATCAGGAAGCCCGAGATGACGAAGAAGACGTCGACGCCGACGTAGCCGCCGCCGGCGAACCCCACTCCCGCGTGCGCGAGCAGCACGATGCCGATGGCGAGCGCTCGGAGGCCTTCAACGTCCGGGCGGAACCGTTGGGGTGACATGGCACCCGATGCTCGGACCGCGCGCTCCGCGGGTCATCCCTCGAAGGGTGGAACTCCCTCACCCCGCCCGCCGGCGGTTCTGCTCAGCCGCCGGACATCCGCGCCAGGCGGATCCGCCCGCCCCTCGGCGCGTGCACCAGGGAGGCGACGCCAGCGAGCGTCGAGGTGCGGGTCTCGTCGGGCGCGAACACGCCCGGTCCGCCGTGCACCACCATCACGCGCTCGTCGGCGGCGTGCCTGCCCTGTGCCGCGATCGCGACGTCGAGCCGGCGGTCGCCCGTCAGGCTCAGGATCGTCAGCGCCCCACCGAACTCGGCGTCGGGCTCCGCGTTGCCGGGGACCCCCGGGCGGTCCTGGTCGAACGAGCTGTTGCCGGTGGTCGCGTAGCCGGATCGGCCGCCGCGGATCACCGTGATCCGCCCCGCGCCTTCGTTCTCGCGCTTTGCCCCGACGACGATGTCGGCGAAGCCGTCGGAGTCGACGTCACCCGCCTCGACGACGGCGCCGAACTCGTCGCCCGGCTCGTCCTCGCCCGGGATCGCGGGCGTGTTCTGCGTGATCCTGATCGGCGAGGGCCGCGGCCCGCCCCGGCTGCCCAGCCACAGGCGCACCTCCCCGGGCGGGGCCGTGAACCCGCTCGCGACCTGCGCATGCGCGGAGTCGCCCTGGACGATGTCGGCGTAGTGGTCGCCGTTGAGGTCTGCGACGGCGAGGCTCGAGGTGCCGCTCGCCGGGCCGAACACGCGACAGCTCCTCGGCCCGCGCGCGGTGCCCGGACAGTACGACGCGTGACCGGGCCCCGACGGCACGTTCGGAGCGCCTTCCACGAGGTCGGCGTGATGATCGCCGTCGATGTCGCCGACCCGCAGCCGCGTGCCGAACCCGGTGGTCGCCCCTGGCGGTCGCCGGATGGTCCTGGCCCGCGCCGCCCCGAGCCCGCGGTTGCCGCCGAACAGCAGCTGGAGCGCACCGGTGCCCGTCTCCGCACGTTGGCGGGGCGCGCCGGGTGCGCCCACGACCAGATCGTCGAATCCGTCGTCGTCCAGATCGCGCGCGTGGATGACGAAGCCGTAGCCGCCCGCGCCGGGCGGGAGATGCAGGCCCGACGCCGCGAATTGCTGCGTGCGCCCTCCGGTCAGGCCGCGCGCGCGTCCATAAAGCACCGAGACGCGGCTCTTCCCGGGCGTTCCGATCGCGAGGTCGGTCCAGCCGTCATGGTCGAAGTCGCCGCTTGCCAGCCCCGAGCCGAAGCCGTCGCTGGAGCGCGGGCGCCCCGGCAGGCCGGCGGTTGCCTCCGTGATCACGCGCCACGCCGGATGCGCGTGCGGGGGCTCGTGGACGAGCACGACGCCGCTGCCCTGCGAGTCGCCCCGGGGTGACGCCCGCAGGAGCGCGATGACGAGCTCCTGGCGCCCGTCGCCGTTGAAGTCATACGGGACGGCGTTGCGGGGAGGCGTGGCCGCCGCCCGCCGCGCGGTCGGCTCGTCGGGCTGCGACGCCACGACCACCGCCGCGATCGCGCCCGCCACGCCGGCCGCGGCGGCGACCAGGCCGAGGCGCCGGCGCGGCCGGCTGGGCGGGGGGCGCGGGACGGCGACCGGCGTCGGTGGAGGCAGCCGCGGCGTCCGCTTCGGGGTCGCGGGCGACGCGATCGACTCCTCCGTCGTCGTGAGCTCGGCGTCGTCCGCGATCGTGTCGAGGACCGGGCCGGGGGCCGTGATCGCCGCGGCGCGGCGCCAGTAGGGCCCGAGCTCCGCCACCGCGATCTCCTCGAGCGCGTCCCAGGCCTGCGTGGCGGACCGCGGGCGGTCTCGTGGCGCCTTGGCCAGCAGCCAGTGCACCCACTCGCGCACGGCGGGGGGCGCCGACGGGGCGAGATCCGCGAGCGGCGGCGGTGGCTTGTGGACGTGGCAGTAGAGGACGCCGACGGGGGTGTCGGCGTCGAACGGCGTCCGGCCGGCCAGCAGCTCGTAGACGATCACGCCGAGCGCGTAGAGGTCCGTGGACGGGCCGATCGGCTCGTTGAGCGCCTGCTCCGGCGACATGTACGCCGGCGTGCCCATCGCGCGCCCCGTCACGGTCAGCCGCTGGCTGAGGGCGTTGTAGGCGCGCGCGATCCCGAAGTCGGCGATCTTCACGTTGCCGCGCGGCGTGACGAGGACGTTCTCGGGCTTGAGGTCGCGGTGGGCGATGCCGTGATGCTCCGCGTGGGCGAGCCCGGCGAGCGCTCCCTCCAGGAGCGCGAACACCTGCGGCAGCTCCAGCGTGCCGATCAGCGACCGCAGCGACCCGCCGGCCACGTACTCCATCGCGATGTAGGGCACGCCGTCGTGCTCGAAGAAGTCGAACAGCGTGACGACGTTCGGGTGGTCGAGCTTCGCCGCCAGCCGCGCCTCGCCGACGAATCGCTGCGCGATCGTGGGGTCGTCGCTCTCGAGATCCAGGCGCTTGAGCACGACCTCCCGGTCGAGCGCCGGCTGCCGGACGAGATAGACGACCGCCATCCCGCCCCGTGCGAGCATCCGGATGATCTCGTAGCTGCCGACGCGCTGAGCGCTCAAGGGCCTCCGAGCGACCCTACGTTCCGGCTCGACGCGCTGCAAGGTGGTGATTAGGGTTGCGCGGTGCGCGCGCTGCCCCCGGCCCTGCGCTCGGTCACGCCGGTCGAGCTGGCGCAACGGATCGATGCCGAGCGACGGGGACTCCCGTTCGTCGTCCATCTGGACGGGGACGGCTCCCAGCGCATCGTCGAGCTGGGCGGGTCGGCAACCTCGCTCAGCATCGGCCGGCGCCCGTCGAGCGACATCCCGCTCCCGTGGGACACCGAGGTCTCGCGGCTGCACGCGGTGCTCGCGCGCGTCGGCGACGAATGGACGCTCGCCGACGAGGGCCTCTCACGCAACGGCTCGTTCGTCAATGGGCAGCGGTTGCGCGGCCGCCGCCGCCTGTGCGACGGCGACGCGATCACGATCGGCCGGACGCTGCTGGTGTTCATGACCGGCGACCGCGGCGACCTGGGGACGACGGGCACCACGCAGCACCTGGCGCCGCCGGAGATCTCGGACGCTCAGCTGCGGGTCCTGACCGCGCTGTGCGGACCGCTGGACGGAGCGCCGTTCGCGGGCCCGCGCTCGAACCGCGAGATCGCGGACGAGCTGTTCCTCGGCGTGGAGACGGTCAAGAGCCACCTGCGCGCGCTGTTCGACCTGTTCGGCGTCGGCGACCTGCCGCAGAACCGCAAGCGCGCCGAGCTGGTCCGGCGCGCGTTCGAGACCGGGGTCGTCCGCGACGGCTAGTCGCCGCTCGACCACTCCGGGGCGACGTAGGCCTGCCCCGGGATGCCGCCGACGATGAGCACGCGCATCCCGTCGGGCCCGCTCGCCAGCGCTCGCGACGTCTCGGGCGCGACGCGGACGGCGGACTCGGGATCGAGCGCCACGCGCTCCCGCTCCTCTCCGATGAGGACGGCGCCGGAGCCGGCCAGCGCCACGTAGAGCTCCTCCTGGCCGCTGCCGGACTCGTCGTGCGCCTTGGTCTCGTAGTCGGGCGGCAGGTTCATGACGTTGGCCCCGAACGCGGTGAGGCCGAGGCCGGGGCGGACGAGGTTCGCGAACCCGTCCCACAGGGACGGCATCTCGTCGTAGCGCAGGCCGGTGTACGCGGTGTCGGACATGGCGCGATCCTAACCCGGCGGGGGCATGCGCTCGTCGTAACGAGGCAGCCCGTCGTCGGGGATCGGCTCCCAGGGCGCGGCGGAGGCGACGAACTGCCGCGCCGACGGCCGCACGCCGGGATCGCCGTCGATCACGCCGAGTCGTACGAGCGCGGCCTCGCCGTTCTCCGGGTCGCGGACGAACACGGCCGAGCCGCACTCGCCGCAGAAGACCTTCTCGAAGCCGCCGCCCGGCGCCCAGGCGCGCAGGTGCTCCTCGCCCGCCGTGATCGCGAACGAGCCGGGCGCGACCCATCCCGAGGCGCCGGCGGCCGCGCCGGTGCGGCGCTGGCAGCGAGTGCAGTGGCAGTACAGGGCCGAGACGAGCGGCGCCGTGATCTCGAAGCGGACGACGCCGCAGCCACAGCCACCGGTGAGAGGCAGGGCGGGCTCGGGCACAGCGGCGAGTCTACCTGCGCCCAGGGCTCTCTCAGCCTCCTCCCATGGCCGCCCCAGCGGCGTCCTCGAGGGTGACCGCTCACCCGATGGACCGTCCAAGGAGGACACCATGTTCAGCACCGCCCGCAGGACCGTCGTGACGTTCGCCGCACTCGGCGCACTCGCGCTCGGCGGATCGGCCGTCGCCGGCGCCGCTCAGAACGGCAGCTCGACCGCGTCGAGCACGGCGACCCCGTCCGCGCGGCAGGGCCAGCCGCCCAACGGCGGCAGGCACGTCGGCGCCAACGGCAAGACCGAGCAGGCACTGAGCGCCGCGACCGCCGCGAAGGTCAAGGCCGCCGCGCTGAAGAAGGTGCCCGGGGGAACCATCGAGCGCGTCGAGACGGACGTCGATCACGGCTCGCCCTACGAGGCGCACGTGACCAAGTCCGACGGCACGCAGCTGGAGGTCCTGGTCAACAACGCCTTCCAGGTCACGGCCGTCAACACCATGCAGCACCCGTAGACCCCGCTCCGTCCCCGAGGGCCCGGCCATCGCGCCGGGCCCTCGGCGTTTCCCGCTTGCGATTAGCGGCTATTGATCTACT
>JAXDGC010000308.1:0-2841 GCA_034665245.1 Solirubrobacteraceae bacterium
GGCGAGGAGCTCGAGGCGGCCTGGCGCGAGCGCTTCGAGGCCTACCGCGGCGAGTTCCCCGACGAGGCGGCCGAGCTCGACCGCATCGAGGAGGCCGAGCACGCCGGGCAGGCGGACGAGCGCCCGTCGCTGATCGGGGTCCTCACCCACATCGCGCCGGGCTCGCCGAACAACCAGGACAACCACGGGGCCCACGGCGCGCCGCTCGGCGAGGAGGAGATCAAGCTCACCAAGGAGGCCTACGGCTGGCCGAGCCTGGAGCCGTTCTTCATCCCCGACGAGGCGCTCGCGCGCTTCCGCGAGTGCGTGCCGCGCGGTGAGGAGCTCGAGGCGGCCTGGCGCGAGCGCTTCGAGGCCTACCGCGGCGAGTTCCCCGCCGAGGCGGCGGAGCTCGAACGCATGCTCGCCCGCAAGCTGCCCGACGGCTGGGACGCCGAGGTCCCGCGCAAGGGACCCGACGCCGGGATGATCGCCACGCGCAAGGCCTCCAACGAGGTGATCCAGTGGGCGGCGGGCCAGGTCCCCGAGCTCGTCGGCGGCTCGGCCGACCTCGCGCCCTCGACGCTGACGCTGATCGACGGCGGCGGGGACGTCGAGCGCGACGCCTACGACGGGCGCAATCTCCACTTCGGCATCCGCGAGCACGCCATGGGCGCGATCGTCAACGGCCTCGTGCTGCACGGGCTGCGCGCGTTCGGCGCCGGCTTCCTGATCTTCAGCGACTACATGAAGGGCTCGATCCGACTCGCCGCGGTGATGCGCATCCCCTCCGTGTTCGTGTTCACGCACGACTCGATCGGGCTCGGGGAGGACGGCCCGACGCACCAGCCGATCGAGCAGCTCGCCACGCTGCGCGCGACGCCCAACCTCGACGTCGTCCGCCCGGCCGGGTTCAACGAGACCGCGCTCGCCTGGCGCTTCGCGCTCGCCCAGACCGACCGGCCGACCGCGTTCGCGCTCTCGCGCCAGGGCCTGCCGGTGTGGGACCCGGCGGGTGTGCCGGCCGACGCGATCGAACGCGGCGCCTACGTCCTGCACGATGTCGAGGACCCCGAGCTGATCCTCATGGGCTCGGGCTCCGAGGTCCACATCGCCGACGACGCGCGCAAGCTGCTCGAGGCCGACGGGCTGCGCGTGCGGCTGGTGAGCATGCCGTGCCTCGACCGCTTCGCCGAGCAGGACGAGGATTACCGCGACAGCGTGCTGCCGCCGTCCGTGCGCGCCCGCGTGGCGGTCGAGGCCGCCAGCCCGCTGGGCTGGCACCGGTGGGTCGGTGACGGCGGCGACGTCGTGGCGATGGAGGGCTTCGGCGCGTCGGCGCCGGCGAAGCTGCTCTACGAGCACTTCGGCTTCACGGGCGAGGCGGTCGCTGAACGTGCGCGAGCGGTGGTGGAACGGGCAGGGCGAGGGTAGGTCAACCGGAGGTTCCGAGATGAGCGTCACCGAAGTCAACGAGCGCCTCGCCGCGCTGACCGCCGCCGGGACCAGCGTCTGGCTGGATCAGATCCGGCGCAGCATGATCTCGAGCGGCGAGCTCCAGCGGATGGTCGAGGAGGACTCGCTGCGCGGGGTCACCTCCAACCCCGCGATCTTCGAGAAGGCGATCCTCGGCTCGCCCGACTACGACACCGAGCTCGAGTCGCTGGCACGCGAGGGGCTGAGCGCGCGCGAGGTCTACCGCCGCATGGCCGTGCGCGACGTGCAACTCGCCTGCGACGTGCTGCGCCCCGTCTACGAGGAGTCGAACGGCGAGGACGGCTACGTCTCGCTCGAGGTCGCGCCGCGGCTCGCCCACGACACCGCGGGCACGCTCGAGCAGGCGCGCCAGTACTGGGGCCTCGTCGACCGTCCCAACGTGATGATCAAGATCCCCGCGACGGACGAGGGCGTCCCGGCCGTCGAGCAGGCGCTCTACGAGGGGCTCAACGTCAACGTCACGCTGCTGTTCGCGGTCGGCGCGTACGAGCGCATCATGGACGCGTTCGTCCGCGCCATGGAGCGCCGCCACGAGGAGGGCAAGCCGCTCGACCGCCACTCGGTCGCCTCGTTCTTCGTCTCGCGCGTGGACACCGAGGTCGACAAGCGTCTCGAGTCGCTCGGCCACAGCGAGCTCGCCGGGCGCGCGGGCCTCGCCAACGCCCGTGCCGCCTATCGCGCCTTCCAGCGCGTCTTCGAGGGTGAGCGCTTCGCGCCGCTGCGCGAGGCGGGCTGCCCGGTCCAGCGGCCGCTGTGGGCCTCGACCGGGGTCAAGAACCCGCAGTACCCCGAGACGCTCTACGTCGACGGGCTGGTCGGCCCGCACACCGTCAACACGATGCCCCTGCCGACGCTGATGGCGGCGCGGCAGTCGAGTGAGATCACCGGCGCGACCGCAGCCGAGGACCCGCAAGCCGACCTCGACGCCCTGCGCGACGCGGGCATCGACCTCGACGACGTGACCGCGAAGCTGCTGCGCGATGGCATCGAGGCCTTCATGGTGCCGATGGCGAAGCTGCTGGCCGGCATCGATCGCAAGCGCGAGGCCGTCGTCACCGGGCGGCCGGCGACGATCGAGGCAGACCTGCCGGCGGAGCTCGAGCAGCCGCTGGCGGAGCGTGTGAGGCGCGCGGCCGAGGAGGACGTCGCGCGCCGCATGTGGCAGCGCGACGGCACGCTGTGGGCGCCGGAGGGCACGCCGGAGGTCACCGACCGCCTCGGCTGGCTGACGATCGCCGACAAGATGCTCGAAGAGGCCGATGCGCTCGACGCCTTCGTCGCGGAGTGCAGGGCCGACGGGCTGACCGACGCGGTGCTGCTCGGCATGGGCGGCTCGAGCCTCGCGCCCGAGGTCTTCCGCCTCTC